>DFYA01000076.1:780-3101 GCA_002382525.1 Opitutaceae bacterium UBA4094 | reverse complement strand
GCGGCGGGGAGAACGAGGTCGGCCATCTGCGCGGTTTCGGTCGTGGCATACATGTCCTGCACGACGAGGAAATCGAGTTTGGCGCGGAGTTCAGGGAAACGCTTTTGGTTGATCCAGGAATGCGCGGTGTTGGTGGCGATGATCCAGAGGCCTTTGATCGCGCCGGTGTCGATGCCGTCGAGGATTTGGTCGTAGGCCCAGCTCTTTTCGGACGGGATGAGCGCTGTATCGATGCCGAGGATACCGGCGACGTGGGCGCGGTCGGTCGCGGAGGCGAAGTCGTAACCGCCGAGCAAGGACGAGGCGTTGCCAAAGAGGCGTGAGCCCATGGCGTTGCACTGGCCGGTGATGGAGTTGGCTCCGGTGCCCGGGCGGCCGATGTTGCCGGTCATGAGCGCGAGGTTGATGATCGCCTGGGCGGTGCGGGTGGATTCGTGACCCTGGTTGACTCCCATCGTCCACCAGAAGGAGACGCGTTCGCGGGTGGCGATGATCTCGACGAGGCGGTGGAGCGTCTCGGCGGGTAGGTCGGTGTCGGCGGAGACGCGCTCGGGGGTGAAGGCGGCGACGAAGGCGGCGAAGGCGTCGTAGTGGGACGTGTGGGCGTCGATGAAGTCGCGTTTGACGGCGCCGCGTTGGATGAGGAGATGGGCGAGTCCGTAGAGGAGCGTGAGGTCGCTCTTGGGGCGGAGGGGAACGTGGAGCGTGGCGGCGACGGCGGTCTCGGTGCGGCGCGGATCGAGGACAACGATCTCGGGGGAGCGGCGGTTGGCCATCACGCGTTGCCACATGATGGGGTGGGCGATGCACGGGTTGGCACCGATGAAGATGAGGGCGTCGCTTTCCTCGAAGTCGGCGTAGGTGAAGGGCGGGGCGTCGAAGCCGAAGGACTGTTTGTAGGCGACGTGCGAGGTAGCCATGCACTGGCGTGTGTTGGAATCGACGTGGAGCATGCCCATGCCGAATTTCGCGAGGGCGCCGAGGAGGGCCATTTCCTCCATGACGATTTGGCCGGTGGAGAGGAAGGAGAGCGCGTGGGGGCCGTGGGCTTGTTGGATGGAGCGGAAACGGGAGACGAAGGTCGTGAGCGCGATTTCCCAGGAGACGGGTTCGAGCAGGCCGGTGGTCTTGTTGCGGAGGAGCGGCGTGGTGAGGCGGTCGGTGGCGGCGAGCGGGGTGAGGGCTTCCCAGCCCTTGGGGCAGGCCATGCCGAGGTTGACGGGGTAGGCGGGATCGGGGCTGAGGTTGATGGCGTGTCCGGCGGCGTCGCGGTGGATGTTGAGCGAGCAGCCGGTGCTGCAGAAACCGCAGACGGATTGGGTGGTGGAGGCGGGGGCGAGGCGGGACGGGTGCTGGGGGACGCCGAGGCCGAAGTCGGCGGGGCGACGCACGAGCTCCGTGGTCATCGGGCCGGTGCGGGCGCGAAGTTGGAGGAGCGGCGGGAGAGAAGTGAGCGAGGGTTTGGCCACGGAGGTCGGAATTTGATTAACCGCGAAGGGCGCTAAGGGACGCGAAGATTGGGAGAGGCGGAGACTGGGTTTTTTGCCCACGAAACACACGAAATACACGAAAGGAGGAGACGGAGGATATGGGATCGGAGTGGTTGCCCACGGAACACACGGAATACACGGAAGAATCGGAGCGGGCGCTGACGAAAGAGAAAGGTTAAGAGGAACGAGAAAGAGGTTAGGAGGAGGGGACGCCGGGCATTTTAGGGGAGTCCACGGCTTGGAAGAAGAGGGTGCGTTCGAGGAGTTCGGCGATGATCAGGAAGAGGAAGGCGAGGGGCGCGTGGTCGGAGGCGAAGAGGAGGATGGCGGCGCCAGCTATGACGACGCGCGAACCCCAGAGGCGGCGGACGGGGCCTTGTTGCAGGCGGGCGGAGATGGAACCGTCAGTAAAGGTGAGGAGTTCGAGGGCGAGCTTCGCTGCGAGGGCGAGAGCGGCTAAGGAGGGATTGATGAAGGCAAGGGCGGCGATGAGGACCGTGCCTGTCATGCGTCCGAGGGTTTGGGAAGGGCGCCAAAAGTGGCGGCGGGTGTCGGTGTAGATCATCGCGCTGCAGAACACGCCGAGGGCGGCAATGAGCAGGCCGGAGAGGTGCGCGAGAGGCAGGTGGGGAGCGATGAGCGCGGGGGGGCTGAGGTCGAACATCGAGAGCAAGCTCGCTCCCACAGGGAGGGCCAGGAGCGGGAAGGCGGTGCCGAGGAGGACGGCTTCGCGGCTCAGCCAGCTGCGGCGGAGTCCGAGGAAGATGCGCCAGGCTCGGAAGGGTTGGCCCAAGTGGGCGACGCTGGCGATCAGGCCGGCGGTGAAGAGGG
>DFYA01000076.1:0-702 GCA_002382525.1 Opitutaceae bacterium UBA4094 | reverse complement strand
GGGTGTAGGACGGATCGGCGGCGAGGTCCGTGATTTGGGGTTTGGGATTTGAGATTTGGGATTTGGCGACCGGAACGGTCACAATTGTGATGGCTTCGGTGGGACAGGATTGGACGCACGCGGGGGCTTCGCCGGCAGAGAGGCGTCCGTGGCACATGTCGCACTTGCGCACGATGCCGAGGCGGTCGTTGTATTTGGGAACCTCATACGGGCACTTGAGCACGCAGTAGCTGCAACCGATGCACTGGTCGTCGAGGTGGACGACGATGCCGGTGATCGGGTCTTTTTCGTAGGCGAGGACGGGGCAGCCGTTGAGGCAGGCGGGGTCTTCGCAATGGTGGCAGGCGGTGGTGATGGTTTGTTGGTAGGCGGGAGCGCTGCAGGCGGAGCCGAGCTGGAGCTCGGCGTTCCCGGGGGAGGCAGTTCCGCCCAAGACGAGGCCGACGTCGCGCCAGGTTTCGTTTTCGTCGAGGCCGTTGAGCGAATGGCAGCCGGCGACGCAGGCTTTGCAGCCGGTGCAGGAATCGAGATCGACTTCGAATGCGTATTGCTCGCCGGGGCCAGGAGCGCTGAGCGGGATGAGTTGGGAACGCGGGGCGGCGGCAGGCTCGTGCTCGTGAGCGGTGGCGAAACGCGCGACGGGCGTGTCGAGGCGGCGTTGCGACTCGATGAGTTCGTCGATGAGCGTGCGGACCGGGTCGG
>DFYA01000143.1 GCA_002382525.1 Opitutaceae bacterium UBA4094 | reverse complement strand
GTCGGAGAGAGTCGGTGACCGTGCCCCAGCGGTCCGCCGGGTGCAAGTCGGCTGTGCGCGAGGGTAGACGGTTGGGCTTCGTTTCCGAAACGTCACTTGATCGTCACGGTTTCGTATGCCGGGTCGCTCGACGGTGTAGAGGCCCGCGGCACGCTCGGTGGGCTGATTTTATGAACACGCACCCGTCGCCGTCCGCTCCTGCATCCGCCCGTTCTACCACCGGGCGCTCGTTATCGAAACTGTCGCGCGTGCGGATGGGGTGGGGGACGCCGGAGGTAAGCGAGGGGCGGTGGCGGCTGGGATTGTTTTGCTCGTATCGACGGTATCCGAACGGCGTGCGTGGGCCGGATCCACTGCATCCGCTCACGAAAAAAGCAGGCATCGGCTGCATTCGGATCAGCCTGCGCGGCGTGGTGCTTTGGAGCGTCGCGCTGGCGGTCGTGGCGTATTTCGCCGGGGCTGCGGTGCTCGTGCGTTGGTATCAGGCGATGCCACACAATCAGATTGGTTACGCCGACTTGGTGATGCCGACGCGGTGGTCGCACGTATCCAGTTTGCGGGGACAGGCTTTGATCGCGGATGCGTATGAGGATCTGGCGGGGACCCAGTTTCGAAGCGGATTCGCCAAGCTGCGCGCAGGTGTAGCGCGGAATCCTGAAGACGCGAAGGCGCGGCTGGACCTTGCGCGGATCTACGTGTCGTTGCGTCTGCGTCCGGCGGCGGAGCGCCTGTTGTTCGACGCGTTTGCGCACAGGTATCCGGGCGGGACCTTCGTGCGGGACGCGGCTGCGCTGATCGCGGAAGGCGACAACGCGGAGCAGAGCGTGGCGTTTTGCGAGGCGGCGCGGTCCGCCGGCGAGCGAGCGGGCGTGTCGGCGGAGGATCTCCGGGTGTTGGAGGCGATGCGGGTGCGCGCGTTGACGGCGGCGGGACGTTTGGACGAGGCGGTGGCGTTGGCGCGGCGGGCGTTGCAGGAGGACGATACGTTGGTGCGCGATGTGGTCGTGCGGCATTTGCTCAAGGCAAACGCCTACGACGAGGCGGTGCGTGAGGTGGAGGCGTGGCGCGCGCAGGCGGGTTCGCCGCCCGAGGCGCTGCGGCTGGCGGTGCAGGTGTATCGCGAGGCCGGGCGCTTCGTCGAAATGCGGGAGGCGCTGGCGCGGTTACGCGTGCGCTTGGGGGCGAGTGCGGAGTTCGCCGCCTACGAAGTGGTGCAACATGCGTTGGCGGCGCAGCCGGGCGTGGCCGAGGAGGCGGTGGACGATTTTTTGTTTCGTTACGGGGCGAATCCGCGGCACCTGCGGTTGCTGGCGACGCTGCTGGCGGAGCCGGGGGAGACGGACTTGATTTTAAGGGTTGAGACGGACGCGCGTGAACGCGGTGTGGATGTCGCCGGGCTTCGGCTGGCACGTCTGCGCGCGTTGATCGAGCGGGGCGACTGGGCGGGGGCGAACGCGCTCGCGAGCGTGATTGCGGGCGGTGGCGGGAGGTTGTCGGAAGGCGAACGGACGTTGTTCCAGACCCTGAGCCTCTTGGCGCGGGCCTGCTCGGACGGCGAGAGCGGAGCGAAGGCGGGCGTGGTGGATGCGATCGCGAAGCGGCCGGGAACGTTGACGCTTTATCGCACGGTGATCGAGGGGTTGATGTCGGCCGGCCAGCCGCAGACGGCGCTGGCGGTGTTGTCGTTTGGCGAAGGCCGGTTTCCTGACAGCGATTATCTGGCGGAGGCGAGGTCGCGCGTGACGGTGAAGGTCGTAGAGGCGGAGATCGCCGCCGGGCGAGCGGCGGCGTCGCGCAAGGAGGAGGCGTCGTTGCTGGCGGACCTGCCGGCCCTGTTGAAGGCGGTCGCCGCGGAAGAAGCGACCGGGCGGCGGGACGAAGCGCTGACGTTGATTCGGCGTCATCGGCGGGCGGCGCCCGCGGTGTTTACGGACGGCAATGCCGAGTTGGCGCGCCGGGAGGTGCGGTTGTCGGCGGAAGGCGGCGATCTTTCGGCGCTGCGGTATTATTTGCGGACGCATCTCAAGGCCGGCGCGTTGACCGGAGCCGAGGCGTTGGCGCTGGCGAAAGCGTGGCATGAGGCGGGTCGGGTGGAGGCGGCGCGGCTCACGGTGCGCGAACTCATCAACCGGAATCCTAAAAACGCGGCGGCGCTGGCTGTGTGGGCTGATTGGATGCCTGCGCCAGATCCGGTGGAAGCAGGGCAGGCGACCGGCGAGGCGGTCGGAGGGCGGTAGGTCAGAGGGCTTTGGGCTTTTCGACTTGGGGCCTTGTCTTCGATGTTCGGTGGCGGCTCGGTTCGGTGTGTTGCCGCACGCCTCTTATTGAGGCCATCAACGCACGCTGGCGGCCGGGGCGCGGGAGTGGGAGACGAGCTTGCTCGCGAGGGGTGAGGGGGACGGGCGCGGATAGAGCCGGAATCGCGAGCAAGCTCGCTTCCCGCATGGAAGCCTCACGAGACGTAGCTAAAAAGTGGATACGCGTGAATAAAAAGAGCCGCCGGCCCTTTCGGACCGGCGGCTCCAACACACTAACGTATACACCCGTGGCTAGGCGGGTGAAGGGATGGCGCTCGGTGAACCTCCTGGGATCGCCGGGCGGAGGGGGTCAGGGGCTCGGGACGAGCTTGGGTTTGAATCGGAGGTCGATGCCCGCCGCCGGATCGAACTCGTAGAAGAACCCGCTGGTGGCAGGCGTGGCGCGATAGACGCCTTCTGACAACTCGACTTTGAGCGTGCCGGCGAAGTGACCTTTCTTCCCGTCGCGGGGTTGAAGAAAGATCGCGTAGGTGCCATCGGCGGCGGTCGGAACGGTCAGGTGGAAATCACGACCGCCGGCGGTCTGGCCGGAGAGCTTGAGCTTGCCGGTGGCATCGATGGTGGCGGTGGCTTCGAAAGGCTCGCCGGAGCGGGAGGGCGCGGGACTCAGGAGCAGCTTGTAGGCTCCCTGCCATTCGACGTGCGTGGCGCGGGGCGCGGCGACGCCGACGCCGAGGATGTCGGAGGATTTGACGGCAGAGAGACCGACTTCGACCTCGGCGGCGAGGGCGTCGAGGGTCAGATCGAGTTCGAGCGGTTTGCGTCCCTTGGGCCGCTTGATCTTCTCGAAGGCGGTGCCTTTGTTGCCCGCGCGGTTGAGGTCGAAAGCACCGCTGAGCGGATAACTGCCGCCGTCTTCGAAGAGGAGGCGTCCGGTGTAGGCGCCGGTCTGGGTGATAGAGAGTTCGAGACGGCCGACGGGTTCCTCGCTGTCTGGATCGCGCAGCAAGGCGTCGTAGGTGTTGGCCACAGTGATCGCGATATTAGCCATGGTGCGGGTGGCGATGACGCGGCCGGCGCTGTTGTAGAGCGTGATGCTGTAGGTGCCGGAGTGGGACGCCTTGGCCTTCGAGATCACGTAGAGCGGCGAGGTGGCGCCGCGGATCGGTTTGCCGTTGAGGAACCATTGGTAGGTCACGGAGCCGGGAGCCGCGACCGTCTGGCCGAGCGAGAGCACGCTGCCGGGAGCGAAGACCTGCATCTGCGTCGGGACGGTGACGGCGACGGACTGCGTCACGGTGACCGTGGCGATCTCGCTAGTTGCCGTGCCGGCGTTGTTACGAACGCGCACGGAGTATCGACCGGCGTCCGCTCCGGTCGCGCCAGTAACAACATAGTCGGCGTCGATGGCCTCTGGGATGACTTTGCCGTTCTTCAGCCACTGGTAGGTGGGTTCCGGGGAGCCGATCGCGTCCACGCTGAGGATCAGGCTGGCGCCGCCGGGCACGGTTTGGCTGGCGGGCTGCGTGGTGATGCGCGGGGGCGTGCGCACGTTGAGGGTGGCGATGTTCGATTCGATGGAGCCGGCGACGTTCGTTACGACGACGGTGTAGTCGCCGATGTGGGACGGGCGTGCCTTGGTGATCGTGAGGGATGCACTCGTCTCACCAGGCAGGATTTGTTCGTTCTTTTTCCACTGATAGGTGGGCGCGGGGATGCCGGCGGGCGCGACGGTGAACGTAACGGAGGCGCCCGAGACGACATTCCGGCTGTTCGGATGCGATCCATCGGGGATGCTCGGAGGGACGTGGACGGTGAGAGCGGTGGTCGCCTCGTCTTGTCCGGCCGAGTTGGTCACGACGACGGTGTAGTCGCCGGCCTGGGCGGCGGAGACGTTGGTCAGGACGAGGGTGCGGGTGGTCGCGCCGGAGACATTGTCGTTGTCGGCGAGATCCTCGTCTTTGAAGCGCCACTGATAGGTCGGGGCGGGGGCGCCGGTGGCGGTGACCTGGAAGGTGGCGGCGCCGCCGACGATCACGACGAACGGTTCCGGTGGAACGGGGATGGTGGGCGCGACGGCGTCCACGGTAACGGTGAGTTGCGCAGGGTTGGAATAGCTGGTGTCCACGGCGTTAACGGCCACGACGCGGTAGGCGCCTGCGGAATCGACGGTGATGTTGGAGAGGGTCAGTTCGGCAGTGTTGACGCCGCTGATGTCCGGACCTTCGGGGAGATCGACGCCGTCTTTTTGCCATTGCAATGCGGGGGCGGGAGAGCCTGAGACCTGGACGATAAAGGAGACGGCTTGGCCGGGGTTGGCGGGCGTGGACGCGGGCTGCTGGATGAATGCGGGGGCAGTTTGGACGACGAGGACCGCGGGGTTGGATTCAGCGGTGACGCCGTTGTTGCTGACAACGACGGTGTAGGTGCCGGCGGAGTTGAGAGAGACGCCGGTCAATGACAGCGTGGTTGTAGTGGAACCGCTGATACCGCCGCCGTTGGAAAGCGGAGAGCCGTTTTTATACCAACGATACCTGGGGTTGGCAGCACCTTTGACGGCGGCGGTGAAGCTCACGTTGGCGCCGGCGGTGACGGTCTGGCCGACAGGTTGAAGAGTGAAGGACGGCGGTTTGCCGCGCGTGCCGTTGAACTGGACGTTGTCGAAACTGACGGAGCCGGAGACGAGGCGGCCTTCGATAACGCCGGTTTCGTAGAAGCCTCCCGGAAGTTCGTAGGTGTAGGTGTTGAAGCCACCGGAGGTGATGGTGGACGTGGCGAAGACGTTGCCGTTGTAGAGCCACTCGACGATGGCGGTGCCGCCGTTGCCGCGGGCGGCGAAAGTGAAGTCGTGTCCGTCCGCGTTCACGTAGCCGGCGGTATTATTGACTTGGATACTCCAGAGTGTGTTCGGCGCATTAAAGGTGAGCATCATACCGGCCTGGTCGGTGAGCCCCATGTTCACACCATCGGGGGTGGTCGAGTTGAGGAAGTTGACTCCGCCGAAGGTGTCGGCGCGGACGCTGAAGGCATCGCTGGTATCGAAGTTGGCGAAGGACCAATGGCCGAGTGTGGCGTTGTCGTAGCCAGGAAGGCCGTTGGTGACGACGTAGAGGCCGTCTACCACCTGCCAGTTGGGTTCGAGACTTCCGCGATAGGTCGCCACGATGCGACTCACCGGGTCGCCCGTTTCGCCGCTGATGGCGGGATAGCCCTCACCGATAAACTGGCTGAACGTGAAGCCGGCCAGGAGCGTGTCCTGAGCGTGCAGCAGGGAGGCCGATGCAAGCGTCAAGCTTAGGCCGAGGAGGCGGGAGAACCGTCGTAACATATCGGAGGAGGGCTGGTTGTTTTAACGAGAAAGACCGTCGGCACCGGAGGGTGCCGACGGTCGGGGAACGATGACTGCTTGATCGGTTTTTAAGCGTTCTTACGGCGGCGTGAGGCGGCGAGGGCGAGACCAGCCAGGCCGGCGAGGGCGGCGTAGGTGGAGGGCTCGGGAATCGCGGAACCGTTGAAGTGCACGTTGTCGAAGCTGACGGAACCGGAGGTCAGGCGACCTTCGATGACGCCGTTGCCATAAAACGCGGAATCCAGTTCGTAGGAGTAGATGTTGAAACCGTCGGAGGTGATCGTGGAGGTGGCGAACACCTCGCTGTTGAACAGCCATTCGACCGTGGCGGTGCCACCGTTGCCGCGGGCGGCGAAGGTGAAGTCGCTTCCGGCCGCGTTGGTGTAGCCGGCGGTGTCGTTGATCTGGATGCTCCAGAGGGTGTTCTGGGCGTTGAAGGTGAGCATCATGCCGGCCTGGTCGCTGACGCCCATGTTCAGGCCGTCGACGGTGGTCGCGTTGAGGAAGTTGACACCGCCGAAGGTGTCGGCGCGGACGCTGAATGCGTCGCTGGTGTCGAAGTTCGCGAAGGACCATTCGCCGATGGTGGCGTCGTCGTAACCGGGGAGTCCGTTGGTCACGACATACAGGCCGTCAACGACCTGCCAGTTGGGCGTGGTGCCGGTGCGGTAGGTGGCGACGATACGGCTGACCGGATCGCCGGTTTCGCCGCTGATGGCGGGATAACCTTCGCCGATGAATTGGCTGAAGGTGAAGCCGCCAAGGAGGCTGTCTTGCGCGAAGGCAAGGGAAGGCAGCACGACGGCGGCCAACGCGGAGAGGATGAATTTCTTGTTCATGATGTTTTAGCTGGGAAAAACGGGAGGAGGCCGGCCGCCCCACGTGGGGCGGCCGGAAGGGCGGAAGAGTTCTTAGTTGGAGAGCACGCCGAGTTTGTTGAGAGCGGTCCAACCGGTGGTCCACAGGGAGGCGGACGTGCGGTCGAAGGCGCCCTTGTAGGCGGTGGCGACGACAGGACCGGCCACATACGCGGAGTCCTGCGTGGAGCCGTAGGCCAGCGTGGAGGCGGTGGACAGCGGACGGGGATTGATGCCGTTGGCGGCGGTGTGGCTGATGCTACCGACGTTGAACATCGTGCCGGTGTTGCTGCGATTGTTGGTCGCGGGATAGAACACGTTCGGAACGGCCGAGCCGCCGTAGGTGCCGGACACGCCACCGGTGGCAGCCATCGAGATCGTGTCGGTAAACGTGGAGTATTGGGTGGTGAAACCGTAAACCGCGTTGTTGCGGATCTGGAGCAGACCGGTGCCGAAGTTGTTGCGGGCGGAGGGCGCGGTATCGAGGCCGGTGAGGCCGTCGATGGCGATGCCGGTGCCGGCGGTGACGCCGGTGATGTTCTGGAAGATGCTGTTCGCGATCACGCCGGCGAAACCGGAGCGGAGGCGAGCGGCGCGCTGGGCGGTGTTGGCCTGCCAGACGGTCGCATTGTAGATGCGGCTGAAGGGAAGGGGGTCGATCACGCCGGCCTGGCTCTCGTTCTTGTCTTCACCGTCGAGTTCGAGGCCTTGGTCGCCGTAGCCGTGGCCTTGGAGAACAAAGAGGAACTGAACGGAACCGCGCCAGCCTTCGTCGGTGTCGAAACCGTCGTCGTCGGCGTAGTTGACGTTGATGTTTTTCAGATTCACGTCGCCGCCGAAGATTTCGACGCCGTCATCGGAGGTGCAGTAAACGTCGACGTTCTCGACGGTGGTGTCCTTGCCCACGGCGTAGAAGGTGAGGGCGTTGATCTCCTTGCCGTCGGCGAGGCCGACGCCGCCGTGGCGGAGCGAGACGTATTTGATGCTGCCGGCGTTGTGCTGCTCGTTCCAGCCACCGTAAACGGCGGGCGGAATCGCGGACTCGAGGCCTTCGACGATGCCCATGCCTACATCGAGGGTGTTGATGACACCGTTGCCGTCCACATCGACCTGATTGGAGTTGTTGGTGAACGAGTCGCCCATGATGACGAGACCGCCCCACATGGACATGTTCTTGTCGCCGTTGGGGGCGAGCGGGGGCATGGGCGCGGTGGCCGGGTTTTTGTCCCAGAAGTTGGCGTCCTGTCCGGAGGTCCAGCGGACGGGCTTGCCGCCGGATTTGTCCACGTTGCCGTCGGCGTTCACGTCGAGGGCGGCGGTGGTGAAGATCACCGGCTGCGTGGAGGTCCCGCGGATCTGGATCTTGCCGTCGGGGCGAACCACGAGGGAACCGGCGACCAAGGAGGTGGCGTCGGGCTGACCTCGGACGATGGTGCCGGGCGCGATGTCAAGCGTGGCGCCGGTGACGTAGATTACTTTGTCGAGGATGTAAGTGTTGTCGGCGGTCCAAGCGGTGTTGGTGGTGATGTCGCCGGTGACGTTGATGGTCGCGGCAAAGGCGGAGCTGCTCAGGAGAGCGGCGAGGCCAAGCGTGTAGGTGGTTTTTTTCATGACTCTGTGCTGGTATCGTTTTCTTTAGGAATCCACCGGGCGGACCCGGAGGGAGAAGGCCCCATCGTAGTGGCGCTTTGCGTCTTTGGTGCGTCGCTTGGGCGACGTTCGTGTCAAAACGCGGCGGTGATGGAGAAACTGAAGGAGCGACCGGCACGGTAGGAGTTGCGCTCGACGACGCGCCCGAGGGCCTCGCGGTCGTAGATCGTGCCGAGGACGGGATCGAAGAGGTTTTTCACCGATGCCTTGAAGGTGAAGGTCTCGTTGATGCGCTGGACGAAGATGAGGTCGTAACGCACGTAGGCGCGCTGGTAGAGGTCGACCCCGGCGAAGTCGGTGCCGATGCCGTTGGAGAGGCCGGAGGCGATGAGCACGTCGCTGATCGCGTTGGCGGCGAAGGTCACGCTGGTGCCCCAACGCTCGCGACGCCAGGTGATGTCGGCGTTGGCGATGTATTCAGGTTGATCATACAGACGGCGGGTCTTCTTCAGCGTGGCGGGGTCCACGAACTCGCCCTCGGAGGCGAGGATCGCGACGGGGTGCTCCTCGACCTCGGCGTCGATGTAGGTGAAGTTGCCGTTGAGGCTGAACTCCTCGAGCACCGTGGTCCAGCGGCCGAGGCCGTGGCGGAACTCAAACTCGACGCCCTTCAACGTGGCGGTGTTGGGGTTGTTGATCCACGTCTCGGTGTCGCCCTCGGAGGTTTGCACGAGCACCTTCTCGATGGCGTCGACGATTTCCTTATAGAAGAAAGAAACAGCCAGGCCGTCGGTGGCGGTGGGGTTCCACTCAAAGCGCAGATCGTAGTTGTCCACCGTGCTCGAGATCAGGCCGGGGTTGCCGATCACGAGGTTTTGGGTATCGAGGCTTTTGTTGATGAACGGACTGATCTCGCGCATCGAGGAGCGTCCGATGGTCTGAGAATATCCGAGACGAACGGCGGTTTCTTTCGTGGGTTCGAGAACGAAGCCGATGGCCGGCAGGATGTCGTCGGATTTGTATTCGGCGGTGACCGGGACGAACTCTTGGTCGGGGGTCGCGGTCGTGAAAACGGCTCCGGGAAGGTCGGCGGTGCCTAGGAGTTCGCCGTAGGTGAAGACGCCACCCGAGGTCGAAGATGAGTAAAAATTATTCGTGATCAGATTATTCCACCGCGCACCGCCGGACGAGGAGAGCTCCGAGGATTCAAGGCGGGCGCCACCGGTGAGCTTGAGTTTTTTATGGAACGCGAGGGACGCGCCCAGATAGGTCGCATCGATGTTTCGGATCGCCTCGGACTCCGCCGGGTAGATGAGATTGCCGGTGGGACTGAAGTTGCCCGAGTTCAGGAAGTCCTCGTAGAGGTCGTTGTAGTCGGGGTTCTGGAACGTCGCTCCCGGGCTCAGAAAGCGGACCGTTCCGGCCACGGAGCGTTTGGAGCGGTCGGTCGCCACGCCAAACTTCAAGGTTGATTCACGATCAGCGAAGAGTTCACGCGGGAGCGTGAAGTCGACGCGGCCGGCGCGTTGTTTTTCGACGTTGTCGAACCAGCTCATCGTGAGCGCGGTGGGGGCCGCGTTGGAGCCGGGCAACTCGTAAACTGCAAACGGATCGGACAACGGCGTGGCAAACCGTGTTTCGACGTAGGGCGAATCCTTCTGGCTGGCTTCGGCGCTTTGCAGAGCCCAGGTCGCGCGCAACCCGGCGAGTTCCTGCCACTCGTGACGTCCGGACAACTGGAAGGCCGCCAGATTACGTTCGCGGTAGTATTCGTTGCCCTGCAGCCAGAGGTATTCGGGGAGGCTGTCGTTTTCAGGAACCGGATCGGGTTCGAGCACGAGGGTATCGCCCACGCGCACGGCGTTGCGGCTGAGATAGGAAGTGTCGATGCCGCTCTGCACGTAGAGCGCGTCAAACTTGAGCTGGTGGCCTTGGGCGAAATCGTAGGCGACCGTGCCGTTGAAGCTCGTGATGCTTTCCGTCTCCGACTCGTCGTAGTGGTCCTTGGTGAAAGCGAGCAGGCTGTTCGGATCCTTGGGATCCTCGATGCCTCCCGGGACCGGCGGGATCACGCCGGGATTGGGCGGGGTCGGGACGAATTCTTGGCGGGTGCCGCTGCGGGTCTTGGTGCTCGACTCGTTTTCGGCGGCGAAGCGCACGCCGAGTTTGCTGTCGCCAATGTTGAATACGCGTCCGAGTTCGAACGAGACGTCCGTGCCGAGCGGGATCGAGTTCCGGTGCGCGGGCACGTATTGGAACTCGGTCGGCACATCTCCCTCTCCCGGCCGGTAGCTGGCGCCGTAGCCGAAGCGTTCGCCTCGGCCGCTCACATCGTAGTCCAGGCCGCCGTCCAGGGCGTTGGAGTTAAACTTGGTGCCAACGCCGATCTTGACGAAGTTTCCTTCGGGAACGGCGTTGGTCGTGACATCGATGCTGCCACCGCCGGACTCGCCCCAGAGCTCGGGGCCGTAGGTCTTGGATACAACGATGGCGCCCACGGCGGAGGCCGGGAGCAGGTCCATCTGGAACGCCTGCTTTTCCGGATCGGGACTGGGCAGCTTAAGGCCGTTGATCGTCGTGCTGACGAAACGGTCGCTCAGGCCGCGGATCACTGCGAATTGCCCGTTGGAGACGGAGACGCCGGGAATGCGGATGAGCGCCTCGGCGGCGTCGCCGGCGGAGAACTTGGCGATTTGTTCATTGCTGAGGAAATCGATGGAGACATCCGCCTTTTGGCGCACATTGCTAAGGTCGCCGGCGGAGCCTTTGACGGTCTCCGCCTCGACGCCGAACGCGTCCATCATGATGACCTCGTCGTCCGCGGATGCACCGGAAGCGGGCGGGCTCGGAGGCGGCGTGTTGGTGGATTGAGCGGCGAGTGGGTTCGAGGCCACCAGTGCGAGCGCGCAGGTGAGATGAACCGTCCGGCGGAGATCCGAGAACGAGTTGGTGTGCGGGTGGAAAGGGCGTGGCGGGCGCGCGAACATGGGCAGCTCGAAAACGGGCGAGCCTGTTCGCTTACAAGCCAATTGGCGGACGGCATCCGGATTTAACATTGCCGGAACCCTGTCGTCACAATCGGAACGCGTTGGTAACAATCGGGGCGTTGTTCTAACGCGAATCGCGTGGAGAACAAGGCAGCCTGAAAAAGGCGTGTATTCAGATTATAACGACATAGTGAACCTGTCGGCGGCGTGCGGTTCCGCAGGGTGCTGCGGGGTCATTGAAACGTAACGTATGTAGTAATCGTGTGTCGGCGCGGCATCGCGCTCGCCAGCAGCAGGCGAATCCATCTTCAACGCGGGGCCTCGCACTTTTTGACCACCGTCCACGCCGTTTCATTCCCACACCGCAATGACAACTTCCCTGCCAATCGCATTCCTCATGGGCCAGAGCCCCATGGAACTCTTCGTCCACGGCGGCCCGATCATGTGGCCGCTCCTCATCGTCTCGTTCCTCGCCGTCACCGTGGTGGCCGAGCGCACGCTTTTCCTCATCCGTGAAAGCTCCTCCCGCGAGCCTGAGGTCGTCGAGAAGATGCTCGAGTGCGTCGAGCGCAGCGACGTCGAGACGGCCGTCGCCATCGGCGGCAAGAGCCGCGATTACGTCGCCCGCGTGATGGTCCACGCGCTCACTCATAAGGAACACTCGCTCGCCAACGCGTTCATGCGCGCGGCGAACAAGGAGCTTACCCGCTTCCAGCAGGGTATGGCCACTTTGGATACATGCATCACCGCCGCTCCGTTGCTCGGTTTGCTCGGCACCGTGACGGGCATGATGGCGACTTTCGGCGCCTTGGGCGAAGGCGACATCGGCGCCAGCGCTGGAGCTATCACCGGCGGCGTCGGCGAGGCGCTCATCGCCACCGCGGCCGGCTTGGTCGTCGCCATCATCGGCCTCTTCCCCTTTAACGTGCTCACCGCGCACATCGAAGGCGCCAAGCACCACATTTCCGACGCGTCGCACGCCCTCGAGGTTATGCTCAAGAAGGCCGATATCGTCGTCGAGGTTGCTCCCGAAGCCGCCGCTGAAGCCGCGGACGTCGCCGAGATCGCCGTTCGATGAATAACCTGCACGACAGCCTCTCTTCCGGCGGGGGCAAGAAAGCGCGCATCGAAATCATCCCGTTGATCGACGTGATCTTCTTCCTGCTCGCGACCTTCGTGCTCTTCACGCTTTCGCTGAACAAATCCGGCGGTCTGCGCGTCGCGCTGCCCGCCAGCGAGACCAGCGTGCCGCGCACTCCGGACGGCGCCGTCACGGTCTCCATCACCGCCGAAGGCACGCTTGCTTGGGACAAGGACCCGGTGACCCTCGACGAGTTCATCGCGCGTTTGCAGGCCTACAAGCAGGTCGAGCCCGATCCCAAGCTGCTGATCAACGGCGACGAGAACGCGATGTTCGCCCAGGCGCGTTACGTCGTCGATGAAGCCCGCAAGGCCGGTATCGCCAAGGTGCTTATCGAGACCCGCCTCAAACCCGCCGGCTCGTAACCGCGCGCCTCTTCCTTCCAACCCAACTTTTTCCCATGTCAGGCTCCACCGGCGGATCATCCAGCGGCCCCAAGAAGGCGCGCATCGAGATCATACCCTTGATCGACGTGATCTTCTTCCTGCTCGCGACCTTCGTGTTGTTCACACTGTCGCTGAGCAAAATCCAATCGCTGCCCGTCGACCTCCCGCAGGCGTCGGCCGCGTCGAGCGCCAAGGCGGATGACGAGATGGTCATCCTGCAGGTGTCCGAAGGACAAACGGCGTTTTGGAATCGCGAACTAATTTCGTTCAACGAAATCGGCCCGCGCCTGCTTAATTACAAAGCCGCCATGCCGGGCGCGCGTGTGCTCATCACCGGCGACGACAAAGCGCGTTACGGCGACGCCGTCCTCGCGCTCGACGAAGTGCGCAAGGCCGGCATCACCCAAGTCTCCATCGAAACCGCCTACCGCGCCTCTGGGCGCTGAAGATCGCGAATGAAAATCGACCTTATCCTGGCCGTCATTTTTGCCTTGGTCATCCACGCGGGTTTCGCATTCAGCGGGCACTTCATGAAACCCAAGGTGGAGGCCCCGCACGCGCCCGAACCCGCGCCGCTGATGGAGTTGCTTGCGCTGCCGCCGGTCGAGCCCGACCTGCCGGAAATCGTTGAGGCGACCGGCGAGGCGGTTTCGGACATCGCCGACATGGCACCGCCCTCGCTCGCCGACACGCCGTCCGCGACCATCGACTCCACCTTTGTGCAACAGATCCAGCCGCCGACGCCTCCCGGGCTTAGCCGCCCGACTGGCGCGATCACGATCCCGGTGGGCCGTCCCGCTGCGGCCAGTGGTGGCACGGGGCTGGGCGGTATCTTCGATCTCGCGAGCCTCGACCAACACCCGGTTCCGCGCTTCCAGGCGCGCCCCGCCTATCCGGCCGAAATGCGCCGCGCCGGCGTGAGCGGCGAGGCCGTGATCGAGTTTGTCGTCGATGCCGATGGCAACGTGCGCGATGCCTTCGCGGTGCGCTCCTCGCATCGCGAGTTCGAAACCGAGGCGATCAACGCCGTGCTCAAGTGGAAATTCCGTGCCGGTAAAAAGGGGGGCGTGTCCGTCGCCACGCGCATGCGCGTGCCCATCCCCTTCAGGCTCGCCAACGACTGATCTCGCACCATGCCCACCTTCTCTTTCAACCACCACCGTGTCGTTGCGCTCGCCGGCCTGATGATGCTCGGGCTGCCGTTCGCCGCCCATGCCCAGGAGGCGCCCAAAAAGGAAATCTCCGACGACGTCTCCGCCGGTTTCGGACGCCTTCGCACGTTGACCGACGCCAAGGACTACGCCGGCTCGGTCGCGTTGCTCGACACGCTCGCCACCAAGGCCAAGCCCGAGAGCTTCGACGTCGCCCTCATCGCGCAGATTAAAACCCAGATCCTCCTTGCCGACGGAAAATACGCGGCGGCCATCGTTCCGCTTGAGACCGCACTCGAGCTCGGCGAACGCCACCGGTTTTTCGAGACCGACGTGATGCAGGAGCAGCGTTATCTGCTAGCGCAATTACACTACCAGATCGGCGCGGAGCAGAAGGACGTGGCGCAACAACGCCAGGGCTACGACCGCGCGCAGGCCGTGTTGACGACGTGGTTTGCGTCGGCCACGAAGCCGACGGCCGAGGCGCATCTCTTCGCCGCGTCGCTTCTCTACAATCGCGCCACGTTGGCCGGCGAGCCCGACGCGGAGCTGTTGCGCAAATCCCGTTCCGAAGCCGAACGCGGCCTCGTGCTCCAGCCGAAAGCCAACCTCCAGCTCTACGTGCTCGTGCTCGCGGCGCTCCAGCAGCTCGGCGACCTCGAAGAGTCGGCGGCGATTCTTGAGTTTCTCGTCAAACATCAGCCCGACTCGTCTACCTATTGGCAGCAACTCGTCGCGACCTACCTGAACCTCGCCGCCGGCGCGAAGGACGAGTCGGCCTCGTTCAGCAATCATCTGCGCGCGATCCTCGCGATCGAGCGCGCTCAGGAACGCGGACTGATGGTGTCGCCGAAAGACCGCCTGAATCTAGTCGCGGTCTATTTTAACATCCGTCGTTTCGATCGCGCCTCGGTCCTGCTGGAGAAAGGTCTGACGGACGGTTCGCTCGAAAACCAGCGGAGCAATTGGGAGCTGTTGGCGTCGGCCTACCAGCAGCAACGTCAGGACGAGCGCGCGATCGCGGCCTACGAACGGGCGATCCGTGCGCTGCCGCAGGACGGCCAGTGCGAAGTCGCGCTTGCGCAGCTCCACTACAATCTCGGCCGCGCTGAAATCGCCTATCGTCACCTCGAAGCGGCCGCTAAAAAATCCGGGGTCGATAAGCCGGGCCAGGCGCAACTCTTCGCGGCGTATGTCGCCTGCGAGCTTCACCGCTACGAAGACGCCGCGCGCTGGATCGAGTCGGCCGCACGGCACGACGACGCAAAAAAAGACGACCTCGCCCGCCTCGACCATGCCGTGCGCGACGCGCTCCGTGAACGCGCCGCGTTGCGCGACGCCAAGCTCTAAACCGGCAACCCGCTTTTACCTGATTTAACCAACATGAAAAAAATCTACTTTATCGGACCTTTGACCGCGATGGCGTTGTTCGCGGTGGTCTTTTGGAACTTCAAGAGCGGACATCGCGAACGCGAGCAGGCCCGCATCACCGAAGTCGCCGCCGTGAAGGAGGCGAAGCTGAAGGCCGAGTCGGACGCCCGTCGCAAGGCCATCGAGGACGCCTTGGTCGCCCAAGAGGCGCGCAAGAAGGAGCGCGAGGCCAAGGTGGCGCAGGAGCAGGCGGAAAAAGAGGCGCGCGTGCTCGCGCTCGACGCCCGTGAAAAAGCGCACCGCGAACAGGAAAAACTCGTGCGCCAGCTTGATCGAGTGACGAAGGAACTCGTAGCCGAGAAAGCGTCGCTCGCCAAGTTGCAGACGGTGAAGACCGAGTCGCTGGCCGAGCAGGCGTTCTTACGAGAGTTCGTTGCGAAGGCGGAAAGCAGCGCAAAAGAATTTGAGGCGGTGCTGGTCCAGATCGACACCGCCGACCGCGCGCGCGCCGCCGCCGCTGCGGACGCCACGAAGAAGAAATCCTGATTTTTACCGATCCCTGCCATGAACCGTTTTTACCTAATTGTTCCGATCGTCTTGCTGGGCCTTTTCGGAGGCATCTACTGGCAGCACAGCCGCACCGCCGCGACGGAGGCCGCCGCGAAGGCGACCGAGACCGAGCGCATCAAGGCCGAAGAGCTCGCGAAAAAAGCAGAGGCCGAACGCGCTGCGCGCGAGGAGGCCGCGCGACGTGCGGCCGCTCGTGAAGCCGAAGAGAAAGCGAAGGAGGACGAAAAACGTGCGCGTTGGGCCGCAGAAGGAAAACGCATCGAGGAGGAGACCGCCGCGTTCGCTGCGCGAGTCGCCGAGCTCGCTGAACAAACCAAGCGTGCGGAGACCGAGCTCACCGAAGTGCGC
>DFYA01000233.1:3615-6870 GCA_002382525.1 Opitutaceae bacterium UBA4094 | reverse complement strand
GCCGCCGGCGGTGAGGCGGCCGAGACCGGAAATGGTTGTGTCGACGGTCGTGGTTTTGAGCAGGCCGCCCGTGGCGAGATTGAGCGTGCGGGTCGCCGAGGTGTTGAGGTCCACGGCGGCGAGGTCGGAGAGAAGAAGACTGCCGTCGGTGGTGGTGCCCGCGTTCGTGAGCGTGAACGCGGAGGCCGGCGAGGAGGAGGCGAGAAAGACGTTGGCTGTGGCGTTGTTGACGTTGATGCCGTCGCTTAAGGTGTAGTAGCCGGTGAGGGCGCGAACACCGAAGGCTGCGTATTCGGCGAAGTCGCTGCCCACGGTGGCCCAGCCGCCGATAAACCCAGCGGTGAGTCCGTTGATAAAGATCTGCGGACCGGTGGCGGCAGTGCCGAGCGTGCCACCGGTCGCGCTAAAGTTGACCGCACCCTCGGGGTTGATCACGCCCAGCGACGAGAAGGTCAGCACGGCGGCCCCGGCGCCGGTTTGGTTGACGATCACGGCGGAGTTGCCCGCACCGGCGTTGAGCGCACCAAGTGTTTCGCTGGAGCCGGCGGCGTTGGAGGTGAAGGAGAGCGTGCCGGCGTTGAGCGTGACCGCTGCGGAATCGGCGAGGCGGTTGGTGTGGTTGGCGGCGCTGTTGTCGAGGCTGAGCGTGGCGCCTGTGTCCACCACGAGGGCGGTCGCGGCGGTGGCACTGCCAGCGCCGGACAACGTGAGCGCGCCTTCATTGACGACGAGCGGACCGGAAAAGGTATTCGCACCGGTGAGTGTCAGCGCGCCGGTGCCATCCTTGGTGAAAGAACCGAGGCCGGAGATCACCCCGGAGAGCGTCGTGGAGGTGTTGTTCACGCCGCTCGTCAACGCGGCGCCCCCCAACGTGACCGAGCCGGCGCCGGCCAAGGAACCCACGGTTTGGTTGTGTCCGCCAAGATTCAGCGTGGCGCCCGAGGCGACGGTATAAGCGGAGTCGTTCGAAAACGCGTTGACCGCTCCGGCGGCGAGCGTGCCGGCGGACACCGTGGTGGCGCCGCCGTAGGTGTTCAGGCCGGACAACGTGAAGGTGCCCGAACCCTGCTTGGTCAACCCGCCGGTGCCGCTGAGCACGCCGGAGAACGTCGAGGTGGAGGCCGTTCCGCCAGTGGTGAGCGTGCCGACGCCGAGGGTGACATCGCCCGCGCCGGACAAGGCGGTGATCGTTTGGTTAAACCCGGCGAAGTCCAGAACCGCACCGGCACCCACCGCGACGCCGGACGTGTTGCCGAGGATGTTGGCAGCACCCGTGCGCAGCGTTCCCGCCGTCACGGTGGTAGCCCCCGTGTAGGTGTTTGCGCCCGATAACGTAAGCAGGCCGGCACCGGACTTGTTGACGGAACCCGTGCCCGAAATGGCGCCCGTGGAGGTGACGTCGCCCGCGCCGGTGAACGTGGTGGCGAAGCCGCCGGTCGCGAGCGTGTTCGAAAGGGTGAGCAAGCCGGCCTCGGACGCGACGGTCGTCGCACCCGCCAGCGTGATGGCGCCGCCGTAGGTGTTGTTGCCGGAAAGATTGCGCAGCGCACCCGCGCCTTCGACGCCACCGCCCGAGAGCGAAAGGGTTTCGGCCCCCACGATGATGCCGCCCGAGAGGCCGAGACCGCCGCCGGCGTTAACCGTCGTGCCGGCGGCCGTGGTGCCAAGACCGGTGGCATTGGAGACGATCACCGTGCCGCCCGCGTTCACCGTGGTGGCGCCAGTGTAGGTGTTGGCCCGCGTCAGGAAAAGCGTGCCGGTGCCGTTCTTCACCACGGAGCCGCCGGTGCCGGAGATGATGCCGGCGGCGACGATGTCGCCCGACCCTGTGAACGTGGACGCAAAACCACCCGTGGCGAACGCGCCAGACAACGTGAGAGTATTCGCATCCGAGGCGATGGTGGAGGCGGCCGTCTGCGTGATCGCGCCCGCATAGCTGTTGTTGCCGGAAAAATTGCGGAGCGCGCCGGCCCCGCCGACACCGCTGCCGGCGAGCGAAAGCGCTTCAGCGCCGATGGCCACGCCACCCGTGATGCCCAACGTGCCGCCGGAGGCCACTGTGGTCCCCGTGCCCGTGGTGCCCAACGCGGTCGCGTGGGCGGCCACCAACGTGCCGCCAGTGTTAATTGTGGTCGCGCCCGAGTAGGTGTTAGCCCCCGAAAAGGTCAGCGTGCCGGTGCCACTCTTCACGACCGCTCCGGTGCCCGCCGCCACACCCGTCACATGGATGTCGCCCGCTCCGGTGTAAGTGGTGGTGCGACCGCCCGCAGCCACCCCGCCCGCCAACGTAAGCGTGTCGGCGTCCGAAGCGATCGTGGCCGCCGCAGTCAGCGATACCCGCCCGCCATAGGTGTTATCGCCGGAGATGTTTCGGAGCGCACCCGCGCCGCCCACGCCGGCGCCCGCGATCGAAAGGGCCTCAGCGCCGATCACCACATTCCCCATGAGTCCAAGCGTCGCGCCCGAACTTACCGTCGTGCCTGCGGTGGTTGCCCCGAGAGCCGAACCATGCGCCGCCACCAAGGTGCCGGCGCTGATGTTCGTGTTGCCCGCATAGAGGTTGGCTCCGGAGAGCGTAAGCGTGCCGGCTCCTTGCTTAGCGACAACGCGCGTGGACCCGGCAGCGCCCAACACGCCCGACAGCGTCGTATCAAAGGCGCCGGTGAACGTGAGCGAGCGCTTGTTGGTCCCGCCAAAACCCAAATCTCCCGTGATAACAACTCCCCCGGCGGAGGCGTTCAGGGTGTAATTTCGCCCCGTGTTCGAGAGAAACACGTTGGTATGGATCGTCTGAAGACTTGCAGAGCTATTCAGAAGATCGCCCGCCAATGATAGCGTGAGCCCGCTGCCGTTCAGCGTGAACGCGGAGGCGGTGGAGTTGAAGGTGAGATTACCAATGCTGCGATTAGCCTGAAGATCCACCGTCGTCTGGTTTCCGCCTGCGAACGTGATATTCGCACCCGCAGCCGGCAGCGCGTCGGGATTCCAGTTTTCGAGGTCGCCCCAGTTGCCGGTGCCCGCCCCCCCGTCCCAAACCTGTCCGTGCAAGACGCCGACCAGCGCCAGCGTGAAACCGATTAAGCACGCCCCGCGACCGTTCCGGAGACTACCTGCAGGAGTAAGCGTGGAGTGGGTCACTTTATTAGCGGGCTGCTAACGGGCCACTTTGTGCTGCCGAGTTCCTAGGGATATCAACTCATATAAAAACTCTTAAAGGCCTATTTACATAGGCCTATCCAGGCACTGTTTTCGCGC
>DFYA01000233.1:0-3585 GCA_002382525.1 Opitutaceae bacterium UBA4094 | reverse complement strand
AAAAAAGCCGCCGCAGGAAAACCTGCGGCGGCTTGTAAACTGAGAGTCGGACCGGATCGCTTACTTAACGAGGTGGCCGGAGACGAGCTTGGTGAGCTCGAACATGCTGACGGACTTCTTGCCGTTGAGCACGGGCTTGAGCTTGTCGTCGGCATTGATCTGCGTGCGGACCTTCTTGTCCTGCAGATTGTTCTTCTTGATGTATTCCCAGAGCTTCTTGGTCAGCTCAGTGCGGGGAAGGGGTTTCGAGCCTACGATTTCCGCGAGAGCGGCATCAGGCTGAACGGGTTTGAGGAATGCAGCGTTGGGTTTGCGAGCGGTTTTTTTTGCCATAGCGGAATCTGGAATTACGCCCGGTCGGACCGAAAGCAATGACTATTTTCAGAGGTAAATTCGCGTTTTCCCGAGGGAAAATTTAAAACTTGCGCAAGTTACAACGGCCGGCTCAGGCACCGCCCATGCGGGTAAATTGGTCGTGGAGCGCCGCGTAGTGCTTTTTCAATGACAACAATTCGTCGTGCGTTCCCCGCTCCACCACACGGCCTTGGTCGAGCACGAGAACAAGATCCGCGTGACGAATCGTGCTCAGGCGGTGCGCCACCACAAAACTCGTGCGTCCCGCGAGCAATGTCTCCAACGCGTGCTGCAGCCGCGCCTCCGTGAGCGCATCGATCGCGCTCGTCGCCTCGTCGAGAATGAGCAAACGCGGGTCGGCCAGCAGCGCGCGCGCAAAACACACCAGTTGACGCTGCCCGGTCGAGATGCCGCCGCCGCGCTCGCCCACCACCGTGGCGAGCCCCTGCGGCAGCGAGTCGAACATGTCCGCGCACCCGAGGCGCTCGACCGCCGCGCGCACCTCGACTTCGGAGGCCTCGGGTTTTCCAAAGCGGATGTTCTCCAGCACCGAACCCGCGAAGAGGAAGTTGTGCTGCTGCACCATGCCCGCCTGCCGGTGCAACGAACGCGAGGTCAGCGTGCGGATCTCGCGGCCGTCCACCCGCACCTCGCCGCCGGTTGGTAAGTAAAATTTGGATACAAGATTAATGATCGAGCTTTTCCCGCTGCCGGTGTGGCCGACCAGCGCGATCATCTGGCCCGGTCGGGCCGTGAAGCTCACGTCCTCCAGCACGGGCCGTTTCGAATCGTAGCCGAACGAGACGTCACGGAACTCCACCTGCACACCGCGCGCCGCGGCGGCGGAAGGCGCGTCGGCCGGGTTGATGCGCGGGTCGGTCAACTCGACGGCGTCGGGCGCGTCTTCCCAATCGGGCTTGGTGTCGAGCAACTGGAAGACACGCTCCGCGCCGGCCATCGAGATCAGCGCCTGGTTGTAGAGATTCCCGAGCACCTGGATCGGCGCGAAAAATTGATTGGCGAACAGGAAAAATGTGATGAGCACGCCGATGTCCACCTGCCCGGCAAGCACCTGCCAGCCGCCCAAGAGGAGCAGGATCGCCACGAAGAACTGGCTGTTGAGTTCCAGCAGCGGGAGCAGGATGGCCGAGGAGCGCGCCACGCCCATGCTGTAGCGGGAGTGGTCCGCGAGCAGTCCGCGGAAGAGTCCGGCGTTGGTGTTCTGCCGCACGAAGCCTTGGGTCACGCGAATACCGTTGATCGACTCGGCAAGCGTCGCGGTGACGCGACTGAAACTTTCCTGCTGCGCGCGCGAGTCGCGGCTGAGGCGACCGCGGAAACGGTTGTTCAGCACCCACAGCACCGGCGCGAGCCCGAGCACCACGAGGAAGAGAACCCAGTCGGTGTAGGCCATGACCGCGGCGGCGAAGAGCATCTGACCGAACTGCACGATGCCGACGAAAAACACATGCTCGATGCCGATGCGCAGCGACTCCGCGTCACTTGTCACGCGGCTGAGGATGCGGCCGAGTTTCACGCGATGAAAAAAGCTCATCGGCATGCGGCTCACATGCGCGAAGATGTCGGCGCGCATCCGCCCCACCACCGCCTCGCCGATCTCCAACGCGTAGCGTTGCCGGAAGTGGAACACGACGTCGGTGAACACCGCCAGGAGCGCGTAGCCGCCAACCCACCAAATCAGATCAGAGGACCGGCCGCCGGCGATGGGCCCGGCGATGATCAACGCCGACACCCATGCGAGCGCGGGCAATTGCGAGGCGCGCAGCACCGTGAGCACGATGAGCCAGTTGCGTTTACGCGCGAAGGGGCGCGTGTAGCCGATGAGCCGGCTCACGATACGCCAGTCGAGCGGCCGCACCTGCGCCTCGGCCTCGTCGTCCTTGGCACGTTGCACGAGCGAGAGCGGCTGGTTGTCGGGGGGCTTCATAGACCGGCCTCCTTTTCGCGCTGGAGCGCGGACGCGTCCTCGCGATCGACAAGTTGCAGGTCGGCCACGCGCAGGTAGGCGCCGGGCACGCGCATGAGTTCGGCGTGCGTGCCACGCTGCACGATGCGACCGTTTTCCATCACGATAATGAAGTCGGCACGGCGCAACGTGCTCAGCCGATGCGCGACGATAAACGTGGTGCGGCCCGCGATGGCGTTCTCCAGC
This sequence comes from Opitutaceae bacterium UBA4094, assembly GCA_002382525.1. Classification (GTDB taxonomy): domain Bacteria; phylum Verrucomicrobiota; class Verrucomicrobiia; order Opitutales; family Opitutaceae; genus Rariglobus. The sequence continues at coordinate 1,058 of DFYA01000233.1, read as the reverse complement.
GCGGCGAAAATCTCGTGTTCGGTTTCGCTATCGATCGCCGCCGTCGGGTCGTCGAGCAACAATATCGCCGGCTCGAGGAGAACCGCGCGGGCGATGGCGAGGCGTTGACGCTGTCCGCCCGAAAGCGTGTTGCCGCTTTCGCCGAGCACGGTGTCGTAGCCGTGCGGCAACTGCATGATGAAGTCGTGCGCCGCCGCCACGCGGGCCGCGCGCTCGATCTGCTCGCGCGTGGCGCTCGGGTGGCCGAAGGCGATATTCGCGGCGACCGTGTTGGAGAAGAGAAAACTTTCTTGGAAAACGATGCCGATGCTGCGGCGCAGGTCTTCCAAGCGAAGCTCGCGCACGTCCACCCCGTCCACGCGCACCGCGCCTTGCGTCGGATCGTAGAAACGCGGAATGAGGCTCATGAGCGAACTCTTGCCCGCACCCGTCGCGCCGAGGATCGCGACGCATTGGCCGGGCTTCACCACGAGGTCGATGTCGCGCAACACCGCGCCGACACCGTCGTAGGCAAACGACACGCGGTCGAACCGCACCTCGCCCTTGAGGCGCGGACGCGCCTCGGCGCCGGGGGCGTCGCTGACCTCGATCGGCGCGTCGAGGATCTCAAAGACACGGCGCGCACCGACCAGGGACTGCTGCACGCTGTTCACGAGCGTGGCCACTTGGTTGACCTGACCCGAGAACTGGTCGAGCAAGCCGGCGAACACCACCAGACCCGCGCCGAGCGGCAACTGGCCCTGGATCACCAGCCACCCGCCGTAGCCGAGCAGCACGATCATGTTGATGCGCGTGAGGAACCCGACCGCCGGCGAGAACACGCTCACGCGCCAGAAAATCCCGTGCTGTTGCTCAAGCACCGCGCGGTTCTTCGCCTCGAATTGCTCGCGGTCCTCCGCCTCGCGCCCGAACGCCTTTGTCACCTGCACGCCTTGAATGCTTTCGGCGAAATGTTGCACCATCTTTTCGACCAGTTCGCGGCTTTGCTTGTATCGCGGCTGGATGTAGCGGGAGAACGCCGTGGACATCAACGCGAGCACCGGCGTCGTCGCGAGACA
>DFYA01000159.1 GCA_002382525.1 Opitutaceae bacterium UBA4094 | reverse complement strand
TTCATCGGCGTGGCGTGCGTCTCGATCCTCGGCGCAGGCGGCGTGGTATTGTTCATGGTGGCGCACGGTTTCTCCGTTGCGTTGCTGTTCCTTCTCACGACGAGCGTCTATCACCGCACCGGCACGTTCGACATGAACGAAATGGGCGGGCTCGTGAAACGCGCTCCCGTTCTCGCCGCGTTTTTCCTCACTGCGGTCCTCGCGAGCATCGGTCTTCCCGGCCCCGGTCTGCTCAACTTCTGGGGCGAGCTCACCATCTTCATGGCCGTCTATGAAAACGCCGGCTGGATGGTGGTCCCCGCGCTTCTCGGCGTCGTGATTTCGGCGGTCTATGGCCTCCGCGCGATGGGCAAGGTGTTCTATGGCCAACCGACCGAGGCGTTCCTGAAGCACCAGGAAACGAATCCCGTGACCGACCTCCGCTGGAGCGAACGCATCCCGGCGCTGATTCTGATCGTCACGCTCGTCGGCTTCGGCGTGTGGCCGCGCGCGCTCACCGAGCCCCTCAACCGCACGCTTGAAGCGGTGTATCCGGCGGTCGCCGCAGCCAAACAGCAGCCCGCCGTTTCGGCGCCCGCGCTCGATCAAGGCCCCTCCATCACCATCGACGGCCAATAAGCTCCAACTCCGCGTCTCTTCTTCCACTTTTGCCCATGTCTCCCGAACTCCTTCAGGCCGCCGCCGCCGACAACCGCTGGGCGGTGATCGCACCCGAAATCGCCCTCGGCTGCCTCGCCCTGTTTCTCCTCGTGCTCGAGATCTTCCTTCCGAAGAAACGCCACGCGGTGATTCCCACGCTGGCCATCGCCGGCCAGATCGGCCTGCTCATCGGCCTCCTCTTCAACTTTCAAGGACCTTACCTCGGCACCGAGAGCTTCAATGGGCTGCTCCGGCACACGCAGGAGAGTCAGTTCATGCGCGTGTTCTTCCTGCTTTCGTCGATTCTCGTCAGCATCCTCGGCGTCGTCGCGCTCGCGAAACAGAAGATGCCCCGCATCGAATTTTTCCATATCGTGATGGTGGTCTCCGCCGCGATGATGCTCCTCACGCAGAGCAACCACTTCGTGCTCTTCTTCGTCGCGCTCGAAACCATCACTGTCGGCTTCTACATCCTCGTCGCGTATTTCCGGACCAGCCCGCTGTCGCTCGAAGCCGGTCTCAAATACCTGATCTCCGGCGCCCTCAGCTCGGCGATCCTGCTCTTCGGTATCGTTCTCCTTTACGGCGTCGCCGGCAACCCGACGCTCCTCGGCTTCACCACCGAGTCGATGAACTTTGACGCGCTCCGCGTCTTCTTGGAACTCAACCCCAACAACTTCCTCGCGAGCGTCGGCATCGTGTTTGTCCTTGCCGGCGTAGCCTTCAAGATCGGCGCGGTTCCGTTCCAGATCTGGATCCCCGACGTTTACCAAGGTGCTCCGACCCCCGTCACCGCGTTCCTCGCGGTTGCCTCCAAGGCGGCGGGCTTCGGTGTCCTCCTCATCCTCACGCAAAATGTCTTCGGCGCCTACGCGTGGCTCACGATCCCGGTGCTCTCTCTTATGGCGGGCGCGACGATTCTTTTCGGCAACCTCGCCGCGCTCACGCAGCACAACGTGAAACGCCTCATCGGCCTCTCCGGCGTGTCGCATGCCGGTTACCTGCTCATCGGCGTGATTGCCGCCGTGACACAGCCGCTGGCCATTGGCGCCATCTATTTCTATCTCTTCGCCTACCTGCTGGCGTCGTTCGCGGTGTTCGGCGTGATGACCCACGTCGCGGGCGACAACGACGCCGATCAAGACCTTGAGCACTATTCGGGCCTTGGCAAAACCCACCCGTTCCTCGGCGCGGTGCTCGCGATCGGACTTGGTTCGCTCGCCGGCATCCCTCCGCTGGCCGGCTTCATGGGCAAACTCTTCATCTTCATCGCGGCGTTCAAGGCGGAGCTCTATGCGTTGCTCGCCATCGCGATCGTGGGCGTCGTTGTATCCATTTATTACTACTTCGGCTGGATTAAAGCCGCGTTCTTCGAGACGTGGACCGCGCCGGTGCTGGAAGGCGAGACGGACACCCGTCCCGCCCGCACGCCGGTCGGTCTGATGGCGGGGGTGACCCTCGCCACGCTGGCCGTCGCGAGCATCGTCCTCGGCTTCTACCAAGGCTCCCTGGGCGAGTGGTTGCTGACGAAGTAACCGTTTTCCAAAAGCGCCGGGCCGAAAGCCCGGCGCTTTTTTGTGCCGAATTTAAGCGGGCTGGTTCCTCGAGACTCGGTAGGCGTGTCGGTTAGTTTACGTGTTCCATTTCAAACCCGCCGGCTGTTTTTATGCGGATGGGTTTCCCCTGTTCGATCCTTATCCCGAGATAGGTTTCACCCGCGACGGGCTTCATTTCCCGGATGTATTTATTCGGTTCCGGACCGATCAGCTCAGAGGAATTCACCGTGGCGACTCCTTGCTCCAAAAAATACTGGTCAGCCGCCGCAGAGAGCTGACGCAGGTTGTGCGTGATGGATTTCTGCTGCTCGGGAGTTGCGGGCGCAGCTTCGGCGGGCTTCACCGTTGCCCGGTTCAAGCTGATTACATGTGAGGCTTCGCCCTTGATCACGGTGAGTCTTCCGGTGTCGGCGTCGTAGGATTTGGTGGTGTAGCCAGCAAACGATTGGCCCACCTTCAGCCATCGAGCGTTACCTGTCGATTTATGGATCAGCATCACCTCGGTGCCACTTTGAGAAACCGTCGCCCCGGCGATTTCCAAGTCCGGTTCTTGTGCCCCTGTGTTTCGGGCCGTTAACAGCCCAAACATGACCAACGCCACGCCCAACGAGCGAAACGAGATTTTCATGCGCGGGAGGTTAACGGTCGAGCGCCGCGCCGGGAATGCCATTCTCGCGCCTTGCGCTTTCCGCCGCATTTTGCGGCCATCTAGGCCTTCATGAAGGTTACCGGTCTCGCCCTTGTTCCGCCGCCCTCCGCTTCCGACCTGCCCAAGGTCACGCCTGAGCTGCTTGCGTCCGTGCTCGCCCGCTACTCGCGGAGCAACGAGGGCATCCACGCCATCATGGACAAGGTCGATCTCGCCAATCCCGACGCGTCCATCGACCGCATCCTCAAATTTGTCGATTACGGCCACGCCTCCATCGGCGGTCTCACCGGCGGTCTCGCCATCGCCCTCGACAACGTCTCGATGTGGCTCGCCTATAAAATCTTCGAGATCGCCCAGATGGCCGACGGCCAAGAGTCGTCCACGCGTTACATCACGATGGATGCGGCCAATCTCCCCACGCCCGCCGAGATCGGCATGCCCGAAGACCTCGCTCCCCGCTGGCAGGCGCTGATGGCGAAATCCTTCGCCGCGTATAACAACGAGTATTCGCGCCTCGATGCGCTGGGCGTCGCCGAACCCGACCGCGTGCGCGTGCCTGCCGACGCGAAACCTGCCGTGGTCACCCGCATCCGCAAAAACTACGCGCTCGATCGTGCCCGCTACTTCATCCCGTTCGCCACGCGCACCAACTTGGGCCTCGTCCAGTCTTCGCGCATGTGGGCCGCCACCGTGAAGCAGCTCGAGTCGCTGCCGCAGCCCGAAGCGCGCACCGCCGCGAAACTCATCCGTGACGAGCTGCTCAAAATCTCGCCGCGTCTCATGCGCCACAGCTCGGCCGAGAAATCCTATCAAGAGCAGGCGCAACAAGAACTCGCCGCATCGTTTCGCATCGGCCTCGCACGCCTCTCCACTGCGCCGCTCGCCGATGACGTGTGGGTGCATGTCGACCGCAGCACGCCGCCCTTCCTGACCGAGGAGCAAACCGTTCCCGAGGCGCTTCGCCACCGTGCCAACCGTTACGGTTACCAAGGCACCGCCACCCGCCGCATGCGCGTGAGTTTCGCCTGGAACAACATGGCCATCGCCGAGCTGCGTGACCTCAACCGCCACCGCACGGGGCACCGTTACACGCCACTTATCCAAGCGGGGTTTTACCTGCCGGCAGAGATTCCTCATTCGGCTCATCAGCCGCTGCTCGACGAGCAGGCCGCTCTCACCAAGGAGCTCATGCAACGCGGTTCGCCGGCGTATGTGTATTCGCTGCTCCTTGGCGCGCAGACGCCGTTCGAGCACTCCACCCATGCCGACAAGTTTATCTACGAAGCCGAACTACGCACCGGTATGGGCGCGCATTTTCGTTATGCGGACCACCTAAGCGCCGCCCTAAAAGCCTTCTTTGTGCAGGTGCCCGAGGCGCGGCAGTGGGTGGTTGAAGGCACCGCCGAGCCGGAGTGAGCGTCAAAATTCCGGTTGTGATCGAGCCTGGCCGTCCTAGGCTCCGCACCTCTTTCGTTGCCCCTATGAAGTTCGTGCTGCCGTTACTGCTGGTTGTCTCCCTCGCTCACCCCTCGACGTTGGGCGCCGCCGATCCCGCACACATCGATGCGACAGAACGGAACACTCGACTTGCGCCCACGCCGGACAACGCCGACATGCCGCTTTCGCCGAACAGGCCCGCCAATCAGCGGCCATTTTTTCGCAACGAGCACCTGCAAGATCAGCGCTTCAGCACGCCGCAATTGATTGATCGCAAAGAGGCCGTCGTCGGAGAGCGTCGGGCGCCGATCGATCTCACGGAGAAGCGGGAAAAGGTGATCGTGGATCGCAAGGACTACCCGAAGCCCGAAGTGCGAGATCGGCAGATAAACCGACACGATGGGGAGCGCGCGCGCATCCAGCCGCAAGGCGATGCGGTGAAGCGTTACGACACCGTCTCAAAATACCAAAACCGCATGGCGGATGCGAAAAACGCGACAGCACAACGGGAGCCGCAGATGGAAAAACGCACCTCGTTTGAGAAGCTCAACCGATTCATCTTCAAACGAAACGGTCCCGGCACGCCCGACGGGCGTCCGATGGTCACGACGGCCGGCGGTGGTTCGATGCCTCCGTCGCCGAGAGACACACACACGCAATATCAGATCGACTGGCAGCGGGCTCAGCCCGCGCGATAACAACCCGGTGGCGCTGCGGTGCTCCTTTGCGGTCTGGTGCGGTGGAAAACGCCTAGCGTTTTTCCACGAAGAGTTCCCTTGAGCGGCAAAGAAGCGGTGTATTGATTCACCAATTCCTTTATGGAGAACATCCTGCTCGTTCCGTTCGCCGACTACTGGTGGTTTTATGCCCTCTTCACCCTGTTTGTGCTAGGGATGCTGGCCGTCGATTTGGGCGTGTTCCACCGCGAGGCACCGTCGTTATTTGCCTATCACTCAATTTGCACGGGCAGTGGTTTTTTGTGCGGGAGCAGGGATACCCTACGGCACACCGCTCCTCGTGTGTGTGGTGTTCATCGAACTCACCGACATCGTGTTCGCAGTGGATTCGGTGCCGGCGATCTTTGCCATCACCAAGGAGCCGCTGATTGTTTTCACATCGAACATCTTTGCGATTCTCGGACTTCGTGCCTTGTTCTTCCTTCTCATCGGCGTGATGCATAAATTTCACTTCCTCAAGTTCGGCCTTGGCGTGATTCTCACCTTTGTTGGTTTGAAGATGGTGTGGCTGAACTCGTTGTTCCCGGATAATAAATTCCCGGTCCAATGGTCGTTTGGCATCATCGGTGGTGTGTTGGCCCTGTCTGTGGCGCTGTCGCTGCTGGTCCCCGCAAAAGCCGCGGAACCGCCGTCAGTGCAAAACCTATGAACGAACTTTTTTCGGAACTATCGATTATCTTGCTTCTTTTGTTGGCGAACGGGGTGTTCGCCATGGCGGAAATCGCAGTCGTATCCTCGCGCAAAGCGCGCCTCAAAAAACTGGCGGACGAAGGTTCGCCTCGCGCCAAGACGGCGTTGGCCCTCGCCGAGGAGCCTGCCCGATTCCTTTCCACGGTGCAGATCGGCATCACGCTGATCGGTATCCTCGCGGGTGCTTACGGCGGAACTCGGTTGGCCGGGCAGTTCTCCATCTGGCTCGCGGAAACGGTTCCGGCCGTCGCTCCTTATTCCAGCGTTCTCGCGATGGCGATCGTGGTCGGTTCAATCACTTACTTTTCGCTGATCATCGGTGAGTTGGTGCCGAAGCGCATCGCGCTCAGCAATCCCGAGCAGAAGGCCATGATGATCGCCGGCCTGATGAACACGTTGTCCCGACTGGCGAGCGCGTTCGTGTGGTTTCTGACGCTGTCGAGCAATGCGGTGCTCAAGTTGCTCGGCCTCGGCGCCGAGAAAGACGCGCCCCCGTCGGAGGAAGAGGTGACCCATCTGATTGAGCAGGGCACGACGGCCGGCGTGTTTCACAAAGCCGAGCAGGCGATGATCGAGGGCGTGCTGCGGCTCGATGAACGTCCCGTGACCGAAATCATGACCCGCCGCACCAAGATCGTGTGGCTCAACGTGGACGATGCCGACGAGGCCAACTGGCGTAAGATCGTCGCGAGCGGACACTCGCTGTTCCCCGTGTTTGAGGGCACGCGCGACCATGTGATCGGGCTCGTGTCGGTGAAGGCGCTGTGGGCCAACGCCGCGATCGGTTTGGGCAACCGCCTGCGCGACCACCTGACGCAGCCGCTTTACGTGCCGCAGACGGTCAATGCGGTGCAGTTGCTGGAGACCTTCAAGAAGTCGGGCAAGCACCTCGCGCTCGTGGCGGACGAGTTTGGCAGTATCCAAGGAATCGTTACATTGATCGACGTGATGGAGGCGATCGTCGGCGACCTGCCCGAGCCGGGCGACCGCGTGTCGCCACAGGCGATCCAGCGCGAGGACGGGTCGTGGTTGGTGGACGGATCGATGGACATCGAGGAACTCAAGCGCTTGTTCAAAATGGGGCCGCTACCCGGCGAAGAGGACGACGATTTCCACACGGTCGGCGGGTTTTTGCTCGACCGCTTTGGACACATCCCGGTCGCGAGTGAATCGACGGAGTGGGCTGGCTGGAAGTTTGAGGTCGTGGACATGGACCGCCACCGCGTGGACAAGGTGATGTTGAGTAACCTGAAGGTCCCTGCGTAAACCCACGGGACCGTCTCTGCATTTGTCACGCGACCAACAAAAAGGCGACCTCGGGAGAGGCCGCCTTTTTGTTGGTCGCCGCGAGTTTACTGTCCGTGGCAGTTCTTGAACTTCTTTCCGCTGCCGCAGGGGCAGGGGTCGTTGCGGCCGACTTTCGGCGTGTCGCGACGGATCGTGATCTTGGGCAGTTCGATCTCCTTCACTGCTTCGGCTTCGGGGGCGGCTCCGCCGCTGGACGTGATCGTGGTGGTGATCTGCGGGGCGGCTGGCGTGGCGGCGAGCGCGCTCGGCGCCGGAGTGTTGGCCGGGCCTTGGGCTTTCGCGCCGCGGCTGAGCAGCGCGAGCATGTTCTCGAACACGTCGAGGTTGGACGCGTTGCGGAACAGGCCGGTGCAGATCTGGAGGCGGATGTTGGTCATCATCTCCTGGAAATACTTAAACGCTTCGCCCTTGTAGGCGACGAGCGGGTCGGTCTGGCCNNTAGCTGCGCAGGCCGATCGCCTTGCGGAGCTCTTCCATCTCGGTGAGGTGCTCCTGCCAGTGGTGGTCGATGGCGTTGATGATGACGTAGCGTTCGAGCGAACCGAGCGCCTCGGGGATCTCGACGGATTCCTTCACCTCGTAGGCTTTGCGCACGCGGTCGACCACCAGTTCGGTGAGCGCCTCGATGTTATCGCCCACGAGNNTCTTCGGGCTTCAGGCCGATGGGGAACGTGGCGTTGGCCCAGCCGACAAAACTCTCGACGGCGGTTTGGTTGACGGCACCGCGTCCGGTGATACCGGCGTTTTCCAGGCGGCTGTCGACCTCTTCGGCGACTTGCTCGAAGATGATGTCCTTCGGGCGGTCGGCGTGGATGCCGGCGTTGCGAATGCCGTA
>DFYA01000217.1:8819-10359 GCA_002382525.1 Opitutaceae bacterium UBA4094 | reverse complement strand
GACACGCTCATCTTCGCGACCGACGGCGTGCGCGAAGGCTTCGGCGAGGGAGTCGCTTCTTCGGATACTCCTCAACACATCGCGGACCGGGTCATGGACTGCGGTTTTCGCGGGAACGACGACGCGTTGGTGCTGGTCGTCCGCCATTTTCTGTGAACGCGGTGCAACGAAAAAAGACCCTGCTGGAAAGCGCCTGGACTCCGCTCTCGACGAAGTATCGGAAGTCCCTGCGCAACTACCTCGAAACCGAAGGCGAAGCCTACCTGGAGCTGGCCTACGAGCTCGGACGCGACGCGCTCAATCGCGGTTTCGGCATCCTCGACATGTCGCGGCTGCATCAAGAAGCCACGGCGACCTTGTCGTTGCCGGGCGATGGCGACGGCGAGGCGGCACTTCCGGCGGCACGCGCGCGCGCCAAGGCGGCGTTGCAGACGTTTTTTCTGGAAGCGCTATCGCCCTTCGAGGCGGCGCATCGCGGATTTCGCGACACCTTTGATCGGCTGCAGCAGCTCAACGACACCGCCGAGCGCCGTAACCGCGAACTCGCGGCGATCAACACGCGCCTGACGCAGGAAATCGCGAACCGCGAGAAGACGCAGGAGCAACTCTCCAAGCGCGAACGCCAGTTGGCCGAGGCCCAGCGCCTCGCCGCCTTGGGCAGTTTTGAGTGGAACCTCGACACCGGCCACGTGCAGTGGTCGGACGAACTGTATCGAATTTACGGCCTCGAACCGAAGGCCCGCAAAGCCTCGTTTGGCAGTTACCTCGTGCGCGTTCATCCGGACGACCGCTTGCGTGCGAGACGCACGATCCAGGGCGCGATTCGTAACCGCCAGGCGTATTCCTTCGACGAGCGCATCGTGCGCGACGACGGCGAGGTGCGCACGTTGCACTCGCAAGGCGAAGTGATTTCGACGACGAACGACGGTGGCAAAGAGTCGCTCCGGCTCGTGGGATTTTGCCAAGACATCACCGACCGCCGGCAGGCAGAGGACATGTGGAAACGTTACGAGACGATCGTTAACACGGCGCGCGACTTCCTCACGTTAGTGGACCGCCGCTATCGGCACGAGGCGGTCAACGACGCCTACTGCCTCGCGCACGGACTGCCCCGCGAAAAGATCATCGGTCGAGGTATCGCCGAGCTCTGGGGCCGCACGCCGTTTTGCGCGATCATGAAGCGGCACCTCGACACCTGTTTCTCCGGAAGCGATGTGCATTACCAATGCTGGTTCGAGTTTGGTGCGCTCGGCCGCCGCTATTACGACATCAACCACTATCCGTATTTGAAAAACGGGGCGGTGACCCACGCGATCGTGGTGACTCGCGACATCACTGAGCAGAAACAAGCGCAGGACGCGTTGCAGGAAAGCAAGGAGCACTACATGCAGCTGTTCCGCGAGGCGCAGGAGATGGAGGAGAACTTGCGCCAACTCTCGCACAAAGTGGTGACCGCGCAGGAGGAAGAGCGGAAACGGATCAGCCGCGAGTTGCACGATGAGATCGGCCAGACGCTCACCGCGGTGAACGTGTGTATCGC
>DFYA01000217.1:7754-8694 GCA_002382525.1 Opitutaceae bacterium UBA4094 | reverse complement strand
GACGGCATCGACAGCCAGCAGGCGATCGTGCTTTTCCGCGTCGCGCAGGAGAGCCTGACCAACGTCTTCAAGCATGCGCGGGCAACGGAGGTGGAGGTGCGTTTCCCTTGGATCGAGGATGGTCTGTGCATGGAAATCGCGGACAACGGCCGCTCGTTTCCCGTGCAAAAGCAGTTGGCCGGGAAGGGCCGACGCCGCCTCGGCCTTCTCGGCATGCAAGAGCGTGTGCGCCTAGTGAACGGCACCTTTTCGATCGAGTCGGTGCGCGGCCGCGGCACGACCATCCGGGTGGAGATACCGATCCGCCCCGACGGCAAAATCAACGGCGCCAACGGCCGCGTGCTGCCGGCGCCGCGGCGAACTCTTTCAACCAAGAAAACCAAATTATCATGAAAAAAATAACCGTTCTTCTCGCAGATGATCACACCGTGGTGCGGCAGGGACTTCGTTCCCTGCTCGCGGTCGAGTCCGACATTGAAGTCGTGGGCGAGGCCGACAATGGACGGCAGGCGATCCAACTCGCCCGGCAACTTAGCCCTGACGTGGTGATCATGGACATCGCGATGCCGCGGCTCAACGGCTTGGAGGCGACGCGCCAGATCATCAAAGAAGGTCTTCCGACCAAGGTGCTGATTCTGTCGTCCTACAGCGACGACGAGTTTGTCGATCAGCTCACCGAGGCGGGCGCGATCGGATACCTCATCAAGCAGACGGCCGCGAATGATCTTATCCGCGCGATTCGTGAGGCCGCCATGGGCAACGCCTTTTTCAGTCCGTCGATTTCGAAGCGCCTGCTTGAGCACTACCGCGAGTCTTACATGAAGGGCAAGGCGCCCCAGAAGAGCGCCGCGCCGCTCACCTCTCGTGAGTTCGAGGTTATTCAGTTGGTCGCCGAGGGAAAGGTGAACAAACAGATCGCCGCGGAGTTGTGCCTGAGCGT
>DFYA01000217.1:1986-7583 GCA_002382525.1 Opitutaceae bacterium UBA4094 | reverse complement strand
AGCGAAGACGTTTCAAAGATGCCCGAGCGATGGTGGATCGCCACGCCCAGCCAGAGATCCTCCAGTCGTGGGGATTTGAATACATCGCCCAGGTTCAGATCGGCGCTCAGGTCGAGGTAGTTGAGCAGCCGGCTCGCGCGGTAGTTCTTCCGCGCGAGGTCCTCCGCCTCGTAATATGTCATCGAGTCGAGATGGGAAATGCCTTCCGCGAGTCCCAGGCGCACCCGCCAGGGTAGCGGGATCGTGTAGTAGAACTTCACCGCCAATACATACTCCGTCGCGGCATCTTGGTCGGACGAGGCGTAGTGATGGACAATCCCCGGCGTCAGGAAGACTTCGAGCGGCCAGTCGAAGAAGCGCTCCGACAACGGGTGGCCGTAGAAGACGGACGTCATCCGCACGGCGACCGGTTGGGTGGAGTTTTGCCCCATCAAGATCTCGCCGAGCCGGGAATCGCTGCCCCAGCCCTGGGCCACCCGCAGGTAAGGTTTCAGATCGAGAAGCGGTTCAGCGGACTGGAGCGGTTCGCGGAAAAAACCCACGCCGAGGTAGGCTTCCCATTCCCAGCTTCGATCCACCACCGGACTGCGTCGTGCGGCATCGTCGAGCAGTCCGGCCTCCACAGCGCCGACCAGATGAAGTTTGCGGTGGACGTGGAGCCGGGATTGCAACCGCGCGCGGACGTCCACGCCACCGCCGATATCCGCCGTGCCGAGGCCGTAGTAGGCGGAATTGAAGTGCGCGGTCTTGGCGCGCACCTCGAGCTGTGGCGAGAAATACCAGCGCCCGCGGGTGTGCTCGGTGAGCACGCGGGCGATGCCGTGCATGTGGCCTTGGGAGTCGCCCAACCCCTCGACCTCAAGGCGTAAACCCGGCGCGGGGGTCCAGACGAGTTGCACGCCCATGTCCAACGCGTCGCCCCGCACGTCGTCTTGGTATTCGCGCGGCACGCCGAAAAAACGATAACGCCCCAGCAGATTTGCGCCCCACGACTCTTGGTTGACGACCTTTACGCCACCTTCGAGCCCTCGCAGAAAAATGCGTTCGCCCTCGTAGTAGAACAACGGAAACAGGTCGGCCACGGTATCGTCGTCGGCGACGAACGGCACGTGCGCCAACCGAACCCCCAGCGCGAGGCCCCAGAACGGGCGGGCGTTCTCGGTTTCCTCGACCGGCACGACGACCGCCTGCGCCGAAATTCGGGTCGCCGTGAGCACGATCAGGCCGCCGAGCGCGATTTGGCGTAGGCGAGGGATGACCTTTTCCAGATTCATATGACCGGACCATGGCGGGCAAAGTTGACGCTTCGCCACTTAAACCAAGCGTCCGGCGCGCCGTGCCGCAGTTCGCCCGATGGGCAGGCGGGGTGTTCCCCGGAAGCCGGGAAGGAAGGGCTCCCGAGAACACGGTGTCACCAAAACTGGATACACGCTAAGGATGCCAATCGGGTGCGGAGGTATTTTGGTTTTCATCGGCATGGTGGCTTGCGCTCGCCCGGTCGGCGGCTCTTTTTGAGCACGAACCGCCCGGTCGCGGATCGAATGTAGAAAGACATCTCAAATGGGCATCGACAGCAGCATGGGGGAACCGGCGCAGCCGGACGACGAGCGATACCGGACTTTGTTCGACGTGATGGAGGACGGTTTCTGCATCGTGGAGCTGTTGTTCGACGAACTCGGCCGCGCAAGGGACTACCGCTTCGTTGAACACAATCGCGCGTTCGAGCGGCAGACGGGTTTGGTCGATCCGCTCGGAAAAACCGCGCGGCAACTGGTGCCGACCTTGGAGCAGCACTGGTTTGATCTTTACGGGAAGGTGGCGCTGACGGGCGAGTCGGTGCGTTTCGAGCAACGGTCTTCGCCGATGCGGCGGTGGTTCGGGGTGTATGCGTTCCGTGTGGGCGATATGACAAGCCGCCAAGTGGCGATCATGTTCAGTGACATCACGGCGCGGAAAATCGCCGAGTTGCGCGCGGAGTTTCTGTTAAGATTGGCGCGCGATCTCGCGCCGCTCGCCGACGAGAGCGAGATCGTGCGCACGGCGGTGCGGGCCTTGGGCCGGCATCTCGACGTGGATCGCTGCCATTTCGCCGAGTGTTTGGAGGCTTCGAATTATGTGGTGGTGAGCGAGAATTGGGTGCGGGAAGGGACGCGCACGGTCGAGGGAACGTTTCCGCTGTATCAGTTCGGGGGCGTCGAGTGGTGGGACGGTTATTCGAAGGGCGATTTTGCCGTGGATGATGTCGCGGCGCATCCGCTCACGCGGGACAAGGCGGAGTTTTATCGGACGCTGGGCGTGCGGTCCTATCTGGTGCAGCCCTTCCGCCACGAAGGGAAGTGGACGGTGATGCTGGCGGTCTCCGATTCGGTGCCGCGCGCATGGGCGACCGACGAGGTGCGGCTGGTGGAAGACGTGGTGTCGCGCGTGTGGCCTTTGGTCCAGCGGGCGCGCGTCACGCGTCGGTTGCGCGAGAGCGAGACGGCGTTGTTGAAATCGCAATCGGAGCTGGAAAACCGCGTGCGGGAGCGGACGGAGCGGCTGCAGGACATGGTTACCGATCTCGAATCTTTTTCATACAGCATCTCGCATGATCTGCGTGCGCCGCTGCGCGCCATGCGATCCTACGCCATGATCCTGACCGAAGAATGCGGCGTCCATCTGGACGAGGGTGGACGTGAATACCTGCGCCGGATCACGATGGCGGCCGAGCGCATGGACCGGTTGATCCAAGACGTATTGCTCTACAGCCAAATCGCGCAGAATGACCTGGCGTTGGAGACGGTGGAACTCGCGCCGTTTATCCGCAGCATCGTGCAGACGTATCCGAACCTGACCGAAGCGGAAGCGAACATCACGTTGATCGAGCCGATGGACGCGGTGAGCGCAAACCCGGCGGCGTTGACCCAATGCGTGTCGAACCTGCTTGGCAACGCGGTGAAGTTTCCGAAGCCGGGTGTGATGCCAAAGATCGAACTCTGGACGGAACGCGTGGAAGATCGGGTGCGGCTGTGCGTGCGGGACAACGGCGTGGGCATCCCGGCGGCGCTGCAACAAAAGATTTTCGGCATCTTCTACCAGGTAAAGGCGCAGCCCGACAGCACGGGCATCGGCTTGGCGGTGGTGCGCAAGGCCGCCGAGCGTATGCGCGGCAGCGTGGGGGTGGAGTCGGCCCCGGATCAAGGGAGCACGTTTTATCTGGAGCTGTTGCCGGCTTGATCAGGAGGTCGACGCGATGGCGGGCGCGAGGGCGTGACTCCAGCGCCAAGAATCGAGCGTGTGCCAACGTCCGACGGAAAGCGTCACGTCGATCATGTCGCCAACCGCGTAATCGGCCGGCTCGGTGCGGAGAATACGATAACCCCAATGCGGCGCGCGGTTCGGGTCGTGGGGCGCGGAGCTGAGTTGCAGATCGTCGTCAACGGTGGTGCGGAAATACACGGCGAGGCCGTCCAGGCGACCCGCAGTCGTGACGCGGCGTTGGAAGCGGAGAGCGTGCGGAAGCGCGGACTCCTTAACCGTGTGCAGATCGAACGCGAGGGCGGGCGCGGGCGTGGAAAGGAAGTGGTCAACCAATGCGGCATCGTTACCGGTGAGGTGGTAGTAGTTGGGCTCTTGGGGGCGGTTGCGTTCGAGAGAAGAAAAGTCGAAGCCGTGGACGTTGAGATTCCAGATAAACGGGACGTGTCGCGTGGAATCGAGTTGCACGGGCTCGCAGTAGAACTCGAAACACGCAGGAAGGATGCGACCACCCGGTTTAAGGAGGCGGTCGCGGAGATCGCAGACGTTGGCGAGCATGGCCTCGTCGAAGAGGCAGTCGCCCATCTGTTCGTGCAGGATCACGTCGACCGGCGCGGGCAGGGTGAACGTGCTGCTGTGGCAGGCAACGTAGTCGACACGCTCGATGTGGTTGGCGGCGGCGAGACGACGAGCGTGTTTGAGGATGGTGGAGTGATCGAGCGCGTGAACGTGGGCGGCGCCGCGGCGAGAAGCGAACGCCGCGAGGATACCGGTGCCGGTGCCGAGATCGATGACGTGGTCGCCGGGATGAATGTGGCGCTCGATGGCGGCGTGATAAAACGTCATGCGCGGGCGGTCGGCCAACATGCGTTCTTGTTCGTAAAATCCGGAGAAGTAGCGGCGGTTGTTGTCGCGGTGGTCCTCGTCGGAGGAACGGGAAAACGAAAGGCGGCGGCGAAGCGACGAGCCGAGGCGAGTGAGCGTGCGGCCGAGAGAGTGAAGGAGCATGAAGAAGAAATCGGGAACGCGAGGCCCGCCGAGAGACGCAGGGACGGCGAGCGGCGTCACTCGATTTCGTCAACAATCGTCGCACGAGCCCGCCCTCCGGCCGCCTTACTTGGTGGGCAGCGGAGGCAGCGTGAAGAAAAACGTGGCGCCTTGGCCGGGGGCGGCTTCGGGCCAGATACGTCCGCCGTGCTTGAGGATGATGCGGCGCACGGTGGCTAGGCCGACTCCGGTGCCGGGGAAATCCCGCTCGGCATGCAGGCGTTGGAACGGCGCGAACAGGCGGTCCGCGTATTTCATGTCGAACCCGGCGCCATTGTCGCGGACGTAGTAAACCACGGTGCCGTCAGGTTGGGAATCGGCGTTGAATTCGATGCGAGCGCCGGGCGTGCGCGCGGTGTATTTCCATGCGTTGGCCAGAAGGTTTTCCAAGGCGACGCGCACGAGTCCGGGATCGGCTTCGACGACCATATCCGGAGCGATGAGCCATTCGCATTCGCGATGGGGGGCCTCGGCGTGAAGCTTGATGCCGATCTCGCGGGCGAGCGCGGAGAGGTCGGCGGTCATGAGGTTGATTTCCGTGCGCGTGGTTTGGGCGAGACGCAGGAGATCCTCGATGAGATGATTCATTCGGCTGACGTTCCCGCGCACGCTTTCTGCAAAGGCGCGGCATTGGGTGTTCCCGGTCGCCGGGAGTTCTTCGATCAACATCTCGGTGAACCCATCGATGGCACGCAGCGGTGCGCGCAAGTCGTGGGACACGGAATAGGAAAACGTCTCCAGTTCTTTGTTGGAGGCTTCGAGTTCGAGCGTGCGGGCGTGCAGCCGTTGATGGAGTTCTTCGTTTTCCTCGCGCAGGTTGCGCACGGCGAGGGCGCGGTCGATCACGGGTTTGAGGGTGCGCATCTCGAACGGTTTTTGAATGTAATCGAGCGCGCCTTGTTTCATCGCCTCGACGGCGCTGTCCACCGAACCGTGAGCGGTCATGATGACGCCGACCAAGTGCGAATCGATGTCTTGGGCCGCGCGAAGGAGCGAAATGCCGTCCATCTCGGGGAGAACGAGATCGGTCAGCATGAGATCGAAATGGTCCACGGTCCGAACCGCCTCAAGCGCCTCGGCGGGAGAGTGACAGCCGACGGCGTCGTAACCTTGCCCCTGAAGGCTGCCGCAGAGCGCCCGGACGTGCGCCACTTCGTCGTCGACGATGAGAAGACGAGCGGTGGGCGTGGTGGTCATGGCGTGAGAGGATTTCAGGTTAAACAGCCTGCGCGGTGGGAGATAGTTCTATCGCAAGGTGGGCAACGTTCATATCGCGTCAAGGAGCCCCAAAACGTTGGAGTGCCAAGCGACAT
>DFYA01000217.1:0-1882 GCA_002382525.1 Opitutaceae bacterium UBA4094 | reverse complement strand
TTCACGGTGATGGAGTCGCCCATCTTGACGACGTCTTCGGTGCGGCGCACGCGGAAGTCGGCGAGTTCGCTGATGTGGCAGAGGCCTTCCTTGCCGGGCAGACATTCGACGAAGGCGCCGAACTCTTTCACGCCGGTGACGCGGCCGGTGTAGATCTTGTCGATCTCGATCGGGGGACCGCCGGCGTTGCCGCCCTTGCCGCCACCGCTGCCGCCGCCGCACAGGGAGTCGATTTCCTGAATGGCGCGGGCGGACGCCTCGGCGTTGTTGGAGTAGATGAAGACCTTGCCTGAATCGTCATCGGAGATGTCGATCTGCGCGCCGGTCGTTTCCACGATGCGGCGGATGGTCTTGCCGCCAGGTCCGATGAGCAGGCCGATCTTTTCGGGATCGATCTGGATCGTCTGGATGCGGGGCGCGAAGGTGCTGAGGTCTTTGCGCGGAGCCGGGATGGACTCGAGCATGTTGCGCAGGATCTCGACGCGGGCCTCGCGGGCCTGGTGGATGGCGACCTTGGCGATCTCGAAGGGAAGACCGTTGATCTTCAGGTCGAGCTGGAAGCCGGTGATGCCCTTGGTGGTGCCGGCGAGCTTGAAGTCCATGTCACCGAAATGGTCTTCCTCACCGATGATGTCGGTGATGGTGGTCCACTTGGCGATGGAGCCGTCCGGAGCGGTCTCGGTCATGAGGCCGCAGGAGATGCCGGCGACGGGGGCGATGATCGGCACGCCGGCGTCCATGAGGGACAAGCAGCCGCCGCAGATGGAGGCCATCGAGGTCGAGCCGTTGGAGGCCATGATCTCGGAGACGACGCGGATGGAGTAGGGGAACACGTCCTCGGGCGGGAGCACGGGAACGAGCGAACGCTCGGCGAGCGCACCGTGGCCGACCTCGCGGCGGCCCGGGGAGCCGAAGCGACCGGTTTCACCGACGGAGAATGGCGGGAAGTTGTAGTGAAGGATGAAGCTCTTGGACTTCACGCCGCCGGTGAGGGCGTCGAGGTCCTGGGCGTCCTTGGTCGGCCCGAGCGTCGTGAGGACGATGCTCTGGGTGTCGCCGCGCTTGAACGAAGCGGAACCGTGAACGCGCGGGAGAATGCCGACCTCGGAGTGGAGGGCGCGAAGGCTCTTGGCATCGCGGCCGTCGGCGCGCACGCCGCGCTCGAGGACGGTCTTGCGGTAGGCTTTGTATTGGAGGTCTTCGAAGACGACGTTGAGGTCGACGTCGGTGAACTTGCCTTCGCCAAGTTCGGCGAGGAGGGCGGTCTTGGCCTCTTCCTTAAGGGCTTTGACGTTGGCGGAGCGAACGGCCTTCTCGAAACCGAAGATGGCGGCGGAAACGCGCTCGGCGGGGACGACGCGCTCAATGATGGCGCGGGCCTCGGGCGTGGCGCCGACGAGGGCGAAGGTGGCCTTGGGTTTGCCGGCGAGCGTCACCAATTCACGGATACCGCGGATGATGGGCTGGATGGCATTGTGGGCGAAGGCGAGGGCCTCGATGAAACGGTCTTCGGGGATCTGATCGGCGGAACCCTCGATCATGAGCATGTCCTTCTCGTTGCCCACGTAGATGAGGTCGAGGGAGGACTGGAACATCTGCTCGATGGTCGGATTGGCGACGAACACGCCGTCGATCTCGGCGACGCGCACGGCGGCGATCGGTCCGTTCCACGGGATGTCGGAGATGGCGAGGGCGGCGGAGGCGCCGTTGACCATGGGGATGTCGGCCTCGTTCAGCTGGTCGGCGGACATGAGCTGGCCGATGATCTGGACCTCATTGAGGAAACCTTCGGGGAAGAGGGGGCGGCAAGGACGGTCGCAGAGGCGGGAGGTGAGGATTTCCTTTTCGGAAGGACGACCCTCGCGCTTGAAGTAACCGCCGG
>DFYA01000262.1 GCA_002382525.1 Opitutaceae bacterium UBA4094 | reverse complement strand
GCGCGATAGAGTCGTGTTTCCACCGCTTTGGGTGAACAGCCCATGACCTGGCCGGCTTCGACGTAACTGAGATCTTCCAATTCCACGCAAAGGACCGCTTGACGCAGGTTGTCAGGAAGTGCGTTGACCGCCTTTCGCACGTCGCGGGCGAGGTTCGCTTTTTCAGCCAGATCGGAAGCTGGGCGGGCAGAGGTATCAACGGGATCGAAGCCTCCTGGTTGAGCCTCGTCCATCGCCTCGATGCTGTCTTCGCGTCGGCGAAAGCGCCAGCGCAGGCGGTTGCGGCCAAGGTTGCCCGCCACGGTGAGCAACCACGGTTTGAAGGCGGCCCCGGCACGGTAACGGTCGCGTTTTTGGTAGAGTCGGACGAAGGCTTCCTGCGCCACGTCTTCTACATCGGCGGCGGGCACGCCGAGGCGGAGGAGAAAGGCTTTCACGCCTAGCTCCCAACGGTGCATCAACGTGGCCAAGGCATGGTCGTCGCCGTTTTGCAGCGCTTCCATGAGCGCCTCGTCGGTAACCTCGCCGGGGTCATTTTCCGGCTGGGATGTCATGCGCGGACGTGGTGGTGGAATGCAGGTCGAGCGAGGCGGGGCCGGAGTGGTCAAACATCAGCACCCGTGGCAGCACGATGGACAGATACCGGCGGCCTTCGTCGCCGCCTATCAGGGTGGCGACTTCCTTGATATGGGCTTCCGTGCTGGCGATGCAGCGGGCGTCCACGGCCTTGGCTTTGGCGGCGGCGGTTTCGATGTCGACGGGCGCGGCCTTGGCGTCCTGCAAGTGTTTCAATTCCGCGCGGGCTTCGGCAATGGCGATGCAGTGCTCGGCGCAAACCGATTCATAGGCTTCGTGAAGAGCCTCCACTTTGGAGAGTTTCTCGCCGGAGAGTTTGAACTCGTGGCGCACCCACATGAGCGAGTCGTGGTTCTGCCCGGCCGACACCGACATGGTGTGGTGGAAGCAGAGGTAGGACGCGCCCCCGGCCAGAAGGGCGAGAGCGATGATCGCACCGGCGGTGATCCAGCGGTAGTTCATGGCTAGCGGGGCGCGTTGACCTGCTGGTGCGGGTCGATGCTGACAACGTAGCGTTGGATGAGCTGCTCGCGTTCGCGGTTGGCCTGAGAAGCGGCGAGCAGGCCGCCGCCGGTGCCGGCGAACACGATGCTGGCCGCCGCGCAATAGGACACTCGAACGAAGTTTAGCCGCAGCCAGCCGCTCCAGGTCGCGGGCATGCGACGCGCGGAGTCGATCCGAGCCCAGACGGCCGCCCGGAATCCGGGATTGGCTTGGGGCTCCACCGTCCAGTGCCGAAGCAACTGGTGGAGAGCGTCATCTTGGGGATGGGTTTTCATGGTGGTTTCTACCGATAATACACCGCAGGTCGGCCGAACCCCTCACGTTTTATCAAACCTTCGGTGGACCTGATCTATCTCATTGTTTATCTTTGAATAGAAATACATCGAAGCAATTCGGTCCAAGCCATCACACGGGTTGCCAGACAAGGGCATGCCGCTAACCTGACGACTGGCTTCTGCTTCGTAAACCACATGGAACCCGTCCGCTCTATCGACTCTTTGCTGGCCCAGCGTTCTCGCTTTCGCGCGTTTCTCATTTCGCGTTTGGGCAACGAAGCCGATGCGGATGACGTGCTCCAAAATGGGTTGCTGAAAGCAATGCGGTCGGCCGGCGAGGTGGACGACGCGGAGAAATTGACCGCATGGTTTTACCGACTGCTGCGCAATGCGCTGGTCGATCATGTGCGCAGTCGCTCGGCTAGTGCGCGCCGTGACGATGCGTGGATGGCGGATGTCGCCGCCCGCGATGCAGAGGCGGAGAAATCGGCCTGCGCGTGTTTCGAGGGATTGCTGGCCGATCTGAAGCCGCGCGAAGCCGAGTTGTTGCGCCGCGTCGAGTTGAACGACGAGGTGGTGGCGGAGGTGGCGCGATCCCTCGGCTTGTCCGCCAGCGCCGCCAGCGTGGCGCTGCATCGCGCACGCGCGACGTTGCGCGGAAAGCTGGAGGATTTTTGCGGAGATTGCGCGAAGGGCGCGTGCCTGGACTGCGATTGTGCCGACACCCGGAGCTGAGGATGTCGGTCAAAGCTTTGTCCGGCGCAGGCGAAGGGCGTTGGTGATGACCGAGACGCTGCTGAGCGCCATCGCAGCACCGGCGAACATCGGGTTCATCAACCACCCGGTGAACGGGTAGAGGATGCCCGCCGCCAGCGGCACACCGGCCGCGTTGTAGATAAAGGCGAAGAAGAGATTTTGCCGGATGTTTTTCATCACGGCGCGGCTGAGCACGAGTGCGCTAACGATGCCGCGCAGATCGCCTTTCACGAGGGTGATGCCGGCGCTTTCGATGGCGACATCGGTGCCGGTGCCCATCGCGATGCCGACATCGGCGGCGGCGAGGGCGGGGGCGTCGTTGATGCCGTCCCCGGCCATCGCGACCACCGCACCGGAGCGGCGGAGTTCCTCGATGATGCGGTGCTTGTCCTCGGGTGCGAGTTGGGCGCGCACGTCGTCGATGCCGAGTTTTTTGCCCACGGCGTTGGCGGTCGTCGGATGGTCGCCAGTGAGCATCACGAGTTTCAGGCCCAGAGCGTGGAGCTGGCGGATCGCTTCGGGCGTGGTTGCCTTGATGGCATCGGTGAGAGCGAGCAGGCCCGCCGCTTTCTGGTCGAATGCGACCCAGATGACGGTGCCGCCTTCGGAGAGCAGACGTTCGGCTTGGGCGTCAAAGTTGGCGGGGATCGCGACACCTTCTTTTTGCAGCCAAGCGCGTTTACCCACGCGCACGAACTGGCCGTCGATGCGACCGGTCACGCCCGCACCCGTTACGGAGGCGAAGTCCTCGACGCGGGGGAGCGTGAGCTTGCGTGCCTCGGATGCCTTGACGACGGCGTGGGCAAGCGGATGTTCGCTGCCCGCTTCGAGGGCGGCGGTCCATGCAAGCAGGCGTTCATCGCCGACGCTGGCGTCGGCGTGCAGGCCGGAAAGTTCGGGGCGTCCTTGCGTGAGGGTGCCGGTTTTGTCCGTGACCAGGTGCGTGATTTTTTCGGCGCGTTGAAGCGAGGCGGCGTCGCGGATGAGCACGCCGTGCTGCGCCCCGCGGCCCACGCCGACCATGATCGACATCGGCGTGGCGAGGCCGAGTGCGCACGGGCAGGCGATGATGAGCACGGCCACGGCGTTGGCTATGGCGTAAGCGAGCCGGGGTTCCGGCCCCCAGAACATCCACGCGGCAAAAGTGAGCACCGCGATGGCGATGACGGCCGGCACGAAATAGGACGATACGCGGTCGGCTAGGGCTTGGATAGGGGCGCGGCTGCGCTGGGCCTGCGCGACGAGTTGCACGATCTGCGCGAGCAGGGTGTCGGAGCCGACTTTTTCGGCACGCATGACGAAGCCGCCGGTCTGGTTGAAGGTCGCGCCGATCACGCGTTCGCCGGGGGCTTTTTCCACCGGCAGGGGTTCGCCGGTGAGCATGGATTCATC
>DFYA01000312.1:18905-25436 GCA_002382525.1 Opitutaceae bacterium UBA4094 | reverse complement strand
TGCGCTCGGTCACCATGCGCTCGAGGTCAGCCTGCACCTCGCGTTTGTCGGTCACATCCACGCAGGAGCCGATGTAGCCGGTGAACTCGTTGCCCGCCCCGTAGAGCGGAATACCGCGGTTCAACCACCAGCGCCAGCGCCCGTCGTGACGGCGCACGCGGAACTCCGTCTCGAACTCCTTCCGCGCCTCGAAACAGCGCTCGAACTCTTTCGCGCAAGAGGCGAAGTCGTCCGGATGAATGACCAGCTCAAAGGCGCGCCCAAGCACTTGGTCCAACGTGCGACCGGTAAACTCCAAAAACGTCTTGTTGACCCAAGTGCATGCCTTGTCGGCATCGGTCATCCAGATCGGCACCGGCGCGCTGTCGCTCAACCGGCGGAACCTCGCCTCGCTCTGCCGCAGCGTCGCATCGATTCGTTTGCGTTCGATCGCGATCGCGGCCGTGCGCGTCGCCGTTTCCAACACCCGCCAATCGCCTTTGCCCGGCTCGCGCGGTTCCGCGAAATATTGGGCAAAGGTCCCCAACAGCCGCCCTTGGGTCGACAAGATCGGCATCGACCAACACGCGCGCAGGCCGTGAGTCTCGGCCAGCTCCCGACCGATCTCCCAACGGGGGTCCGTCGCGATCTCGGCCACCGCCACCGGGTGCTTGGAATGCGCCGCGGCGCCGCACGATCCCATCAACGGCCCCACCGCCAGGCCGTCGATGCACCGAATATATTCCGCCGGCAAACTCGGTGCCGCGCCGTGCCGCAGGTGCTTGCCGTCTTCGTCCAGCAACATGATCGAGGCGCGCATCGGCCACTCGGACTGCAACTCCACCATGCGCACCAGCGCCTCCAACACCTCCGGCAGCGGACGGTTCTCCGCCATGTATTGCAGCACCCGCCGCTGCGCCTCCCCGATTTCCTCCGCTCGTTTCCTCTCCGTGATGAAGCGGGTCGATCCCGCGACCGCGACCACCGCCCCACTTTCGGCAAACACCGGGTTGAGCGTATACTCATGGTATCGGGTCACACCCGCCGCACAGGTAACCTTGGTCTCGTCGGTGATCGCCCGCCCCGTTCGCACCACGTCCAGAATCTGCGCATGCAGGCGTCGCGTGAGTTCCGGCGGCAGGCATAGCTCAAGCACATGACGACCGATCGCCTCCTCCGACGAACACCCCAGCACCTCCAATAACCGCTCGTTGGCGTAAATCAGCCGCCCGTCCGCGTCGTAGCTGTAAGCGGGATCCGTGAGATTCGACAACGTGGAGTCACACAGACGCGCCCTCGCTTCACTCTCCCGGACCCGCTCCTGCAACACCTCCTGGCGCCGCCTGCGTTCGGTGATATCTCGCACAAACAACGTCAACCCCGAGTCCGCCGCCGGGAACATTCGCACTTCCAACCACGCGCGGGTCGGCGCCGAAAACCACTCCACGCCGTCCGGCGCTCCGGTCCTCATGGCCCGTCGGCAGCAGTCCTCGATCGAAGTGCCCGCAACCTGCGGAAACCTGTCCCAAAAATCGGTGGTCGCTTTCCCGGGCCTCGACCCGTCGGCCGCCTGCATCAACCTCGCCCCGCTCGGGTTGCAGTAAACGATGCGCCATTCCGAATCGATCCAGATAAAGCCGTCGGTGCTGTGCTCGAAAACCGCGTAAACTCCGCCGTTCTCCGGCTGACTGACATTGGCTGGAAGCGTGGCCATGGGGTGAGGCGCAGCATCGCGCGTGCCCGCAAACTGTGTCAAATCACTTAGCCTTAATGGGTTTAAAACGGGGCCCACCTAGCGTTTTCTAGCTAGAGACTCCGGCCTATTTGCACCCATTCACGTTCGCGATCCGGTCCGTTTGCGCGGATACGGGCTTTTGATTAGCCTCCGCCATGAGCACGCACCCCGCCCAATTTCCTGGTGAGCAAGACGCCTCGGGCGCCTTCGAGCGCCAAGAGGATGCCTTTCGCGATTTTGTCTCCACCGATGGGGCCACGCCCTTCCCCGCCGAGCCCGGCCGCTATCATCTCTACATCTCCTTCGCCTGCCCTTGGGCGCATCGCGCGCTGATCGTTCACCACCTCAAAAACCTGGAAGAGATCGTCGGAGTCACCGTCGTCGATCCCGTTCGCGACGAACGCGGCTGGGCATTTCGCTCCGGCCCCGGTCACACCAACGACCCTGTTGAAGGTTTTTCATTTCTCGGCGAGGCCTACCACGCCACCGATCCGCACTTTCGCGGACGTTACTCGGTGCCGGTCCTCTGGGACAAAATCACCCGCCGCATCGTGAACAACTCCGAGGACGACCTGTGCCTCATGTTCAACTCCGTCTTTGCCCCCAAATTCGAAAGCGGCCTGCCCGATCTTTTCCCCGACGCCCTCGCCACCGAACAAAACGACCTGAGCGCTCGTATCTACGAAGACGTGAACAACGGCGTTTACCGCGCCGGTTTCGCGACGACCCAAAAAGCCTACGAACACGCCGTCCGCGCCCTCTTTGTCACGCTCGACATGCTCGAAGCACGCCTCGCCGATCGCCGTTATCTTTTCGGCGCCCGACCCGTCGAAACCGACTGGCGGCTCTTCTGCACCCTCGTGCGTTTCGACGCCGTTTACCACGGACACTTTAAGTGCAACGTTCGCCGCATCGTCGATTATCCCCATCTCTCCGGCTATCTGCGCGACCTGTATCAACTCCCCGGCATCGCCGGCACGGTTAACTTCGACCACATCAAGCGCCACTACTACATGACGCATACCGAAATTAACCCCACCCGCATCGTTCCCGTCGGTCCCGATCTCGACCTCATGAAACCCCACGCGCGCGCCACCATCGTGAGCCTTTAACTCAGCGGCGGACTGCGGCGAACCCTTCGCCATCTCCGACGACGGCCCCGGCGCCGCCGCCGCCCTGCCCGAACCCTAAGCTGGCCACGCCCGTCGCCCCGCCCTTCACTCGAGCGTTCCGATGGATTCCCTGCTGACCGACTACATCCTCTGGCTTGAGACCCAAGGCCTCCCGTTTCAACACGCCGAGTGGCTGGGCCGCGCCACCGCCGTCATGGCGATGCTCTTTCTCGCCTTCGTCGCCAACTGGGTCGCCAAACGGATCATCCTCCGCTCCGTCCTCGCCATCGCCCGGCGCACCACCATGACGTGGGACGACGTGTTCGTGGAGACCGGCGTTTTCACCCGCCTTTCGCATCTCGCACCCGCGCTGGTTATTGACGCGCTCGGCCCGATTGCCCTCGGCGAAAACCACGAGGCCCTCCGTTTCACCGAAAGCGCCACCACCATCTACCTGATCATCATCGGCCTGATGGTCCTGCACGCGCTGCTCAACGCCGCGCAACTCCTCATCGGTCGATCCACGCGCGGCGCGCACATCCCGATCAAGGGCTTCACCCAAGCGATCATGCTGATCGCCACCCTCGTCGCCGGCATCTTCATCCTCGCGACCTTGATGGGCAAAACCCCGGTGTATTTCCTCTCCGGACTCGGCGCCCTCACCGCCATCGTTATTCTCGTCTTCAAAGATGCGATCCTCGGCTTCGTCGCGGGAATTCAGATCTCCGTCAACCAGATGGTCCGCATCGGCGACTGGATCGAGATGCCCAAGAACGGCGCCGACGGCGACGTGATCGACGTCTCCCTCACCACCGTGAAGGTGCGCAACTGGGACAAAACCATCACCACGATCCCGACCTACTCGCTCATCTCCGACTCGTTTAAAAACTGGCGTGGCATGTTCGAGACCGGCGGACGCCGCATCAAACGCTCGCTCTTCATCGACATGCGCACCGTTCGTTTCGCCGACGAGGCGCTCCTCGCCGACTGGCAAAAGATCCGCCTGCTCAAGCCCTACCTCACGGAGAAACTCACCGAGATCGCCGACGAAAACCAACGCCGCGGCGACGACCTCGGCGTCCTCGGCAACGGACGCCGCCTCACCAACCTAGGCACCTTCCGCGCCTACTGCGTCGCCTACCTGCGCTCCAATCCGCGTATCCACCAGGACATGACGTTTCTCGTGCGCCAGCTCCAACCCACCGAGCACGGCGTGCCGCTGGAGATCTACGTGTTCACCAACGACACCCGCTGGGCGATTTATGAAGGAATCCAGGCCGACATCTTCGATCACTTCCTCGCGATCATTGACCAATTCGGCCTGCGCGTCTTCCAAACCCCCAGCGGCCACGACGTCGGTGCCGCCGTCGAAAACCTCCGAGGCCCGCGCGATGCGGCCTCTCATAAAGACGCTTCGTCGATATCGGTCGGGTAACCATGGGCGCGCATAGTCGGTGGCGCCCTACACCTGCTCGCTCTGCCGGAACTCACGCGGCGACTGACCCGTGCGCTGCCGGAACCACCTCGAAAATGCCGGCAGCGAACCGAACCCGACCTCATACGCGATCTGCTTGATGGCCGATGGCGAGCTGCGGATCAGCGTCTTCGCCCGCGTCAGTTTCCGGTTCTCGAAATATTGGTGCGGCGTCACGGCGAATTGCTGCGCGAACAACCGGTTCAACTGGCTCGAACTCAAGCCGCTTTCCGCAAGCAACTGCGACTCCTTCAACGCATGGTGGAGCGGAAGCTCGTCGATCCACGCGACCACTTTCAAAACCCGCGGATCGGTCTTTGCCAGACGCGAGGGCACCGCGCCCAGCCGCAGCATTGTATCCACATAAACATACAACCAGGCGTCGAACGCCCGTTGAAAACGAACGAACGTGAGCAGGTCCGTCTTCCGCCAAGGCAGGTCCGCCTTCACGCCCGGCATCGCCCGGGTGACCGTGCGCACCAACACGCGCCCTTGTTTCTCCAGTCGCGGTGCGAACGCCGCCTTGAACACCGTAGCGATCGGCGCGTTAAACAACGGCTCGCCGCCCGGCCAATAAACCCGAAACCGCACCACCAGGATGTGCCCGCCTCGCTCCATCTTCAGCAACCGCGGGCCTTGATGCGGCAAACACCAATTGCCCGGCCCCACCACCACGCAGCCCGCGTCGGTCTCCACCCTCAGGTCTCCCTTGTAGATCAGAAACGCCGACTGGCCCGGCGCTTGGTAACGCTTGCTGCGTATCGGCTCCACCAGCACCGACTCGTGCGCAAACACCAACTCCGACGTAAGGTGGCCGAGTTCCGTAAGACTAAGCTGCCAGTTAGGCTGCTCCGACGAAATGTGATCGAGGGGAGGCACGCGGCTTCCATGAGCGATACCGTCGGGGCAGGAAGCAAGTCCTAAGCCTGGATCATGCGCGTGCCGGTTAACTCTTCGGGCAAATCGGACAACCCTCGAAACTCGCGTGTCGCCTGCCTCCGACCTCATTTTCGACGCAACATCCCGTCCCACGCCTCCGATGGAAGATGCCACCCCCTCATCCTAAACGACTATGCAAAACACCCCTCGTCTCGCCCCCTCAAGATCGCTCGCCACGTTCTCCCTCGGCGTCGCCTTGTTCCTCCCGTCGCTCCACTCCGCCACCCTCTACCAGACGGTCGATCAGGCCGGAGGAGGCACCGGCACCAACTGGACCGAAGCGATCTGGGGTCCCGGCCCCGCCGCGGCGACCGCCGGCAACGATTACATCTCCGAGAACATGACCCTGCGCACCAGCAACAATTCGGGCGCCACTCTGTTTCCGGGCGACAGCCTCACGATGATCAACTCCACCTTGATCTTCAGACGCGCTTCCTCCGCCAACTTCATTCTGGACAACGCCGTCTTCAACGCGGTCGCCAATTCGGCGATCGGCGGCACCATGCTTCTCGCAGAAGGAAAAGTCGCCGACTTCAATACCAACGGTCGCACCCCGACGCTCACCGCGACGCTTTCCGGTGGCGGCGCGTTCACCAAGAGCGGCAGCGGCACACTGATGGTCGATAACGCCGACAACACCTTCCACGGCACCTGGATCGTTGCCGCCAACACCCTCACCAGCGCCACTGCCGGCTCGTTCGACACCACCGGCCTCTTTGATGTCACCGGCGGCACCCTCGACATCAACTACAACTTCGACGGCTCCGGCACAGCGCTCGTGCTCAGCGGCACCGGCAAGTTCGATCTTACCGGCGGCTTCAATCACACCTTCGCCTCGCTCACGATCGCGGGCACAAGCCTCTCCTCCGGCACCTATTCCTTCGCCGATCTGGACACCGACCAGCAGGCCTACTTCACCGACGGTGGCGACACGTTCACCGTCGCGCCCATCCCCGAGCCGTCCACCTACGCTCTCCTCCTCGGCGGCGGCGCGCTCGCTCTGGCCGCCCAACGTCGCGGCAAACGCAGCACCGCGCCGCGCAGTTGATCCCCTCGGCGCCCGCTCGCCCGAGAAGCGCCTGACGACACCACCCCCTTCCGCACGCCGCCTTCTGCGGCGTGCGTAGCGTCAGCCTTGCCCGCCCATACCCCCTCGCGCCATGCACCGCCCCGCCCCCTCGGTCGTCAGGCAACTCCTCCCGCCCCCGCCCCACATCCGTCGGCGACATCGCGGCTTCGCCCTCCTTATCACGATCACGCTCCTCGCGTTTCTCGTCCTTCTCCTCGTCTCC
>DFYA01000312.1:0-18841 GCA_002382525.1 Opitutaceae bacterium UBA4094 | reverse complement strand
TCGTCCTCCCCGCGTCCACGGCGGACGCCATCACCCCGCCCAGTTTCAACCTCAGCTCGGGAAACCAGACCGCCACCGGCACCACCGGCGCCCAAGCCGCCGCTTTCATCGAGGATCACTGGGCCGCGTCCTCCTCCCCGCGCAACCGTCACTGGACCGGCGTATGGCGCAACACCAACGAAGACCCTTACTCCCCCGACACCCCCGCGAACTCCAATCCGATCCCGAGCGCGCCCGTCTGGCTTGTCAGCGGCAGCGAAACGCCCGCCCCCTCCGATCCCAACAACCCCATCGACGGCCTTCAAGCCACCTCCTCCGCGCTCGACGACACATTGACCGATCGCGTCACAGGCGCACCCCACCGCCTGCTCGTCGGTCGCGCCACCACCGCCGCCGCCACCGCCGCCGACCTGCACCGCTTCGTCACCGCGCCCCAGATTTCCATCCGCGCCACCGGCGTTCCCGGGGCCGCCGCCGGCGTGCCGGCAACCGTCGGGCACTACGCGTGGTGGATCGGAGACGAGGGCATCAAAGCCCGTGTCAATCTCGTCGACCCCTACGCCGCCGCCCCCGATACCGCCCCGATCGCCGATCCCGAACACCCGCACAACCTCGCCCGCCGCCTCTCCGCCCAACGCCTGGCCGCCGAGGCCCTCGCCATCGACCCGCTTAGCTCCGACAACGCGCTCGCTGGCCTCGCCCCCTTCTTCACCACCGTTCCGGACGACGCCACGCGCATCCGCGTCTCCGATCCACGCCTCCCCACCGTCCTCGTCGCCGCCCAATTTCCCTACCTCCTCGACAACGACGTCCTCCGAGAACAGCTCGCGCGTCGTCACCACGACGTCTCCACGTCTTCCCGCGGCGTGCTCGCCGACGTGAAAAATGGCGGACTCAAACGAGACCTGACGCACATCCTCAGCCGCCCCACCGCCTCGGCGTTTCGCACCGCGTTGAACACCGTTTCCGACGGCGCCCCCGCCTACAACGTCGCGCCGCTCGCCACCGGCAACGTCGCCCTCTCCCCCGCGGCCACGCCTTACGCCGAACCGCCGACGCATCTCTCACTCGCGTCCACCGTGCTCGATCACAGTGCGACGTGGGAGCAGCTCTGGTCCCACTACAATTTAGGCAACGCCACAACCGACACGCCCGCCGGCGTGATGAACGCGGGCGTCGCCCAGGCGCGCCTCCCGTCCGCCGCGCAACAGGGCCTCACGCCACTCTTGGTCCAAGGCAAAGTCTTCTATCGCCTTCGCATCAGCGGCAACACCGCCTCGGTGGATACGTTTCCGCTCGTCGTGCTCGCCAACCCCTACCCGGTCCCCCTCTCCGGCGACTTCATCATTCGGTTCACTTTCAGCGGCAGCGCCACGCCCAGAGTCCGCGTCGCCACCTCCACCGACGGATCCGTCCCCGCCGACAACGCGTTCACCAATCTCGGCGGCGACCTCACCAACGCCTACCTGGGCAACATCCAACTCGTCGCCCGCGCCCCCGCCATCCCGCCCGGCGAAGCCCAGATCTTCACGATCGATCCGTCCGCGCACCCCGTCATCTCCGGCCCCGCCGACACCCGCGTGGTCGTCATGCTCAACGACTACGACCCGTCGACTTTCCTGACCTACACCAACCCCACCCCGATCCCCGCCGACAAAACCCACGTCGCTCTCCACTCGGGCAGCGATCTCCAGGCGCACGGCTACCTCGACGCTATCTCCCCGCAGACAAAATTCGCCGAGATCCAGACCCGCGAATCCAACCAAGCCTCCGATCCCTCCGTCGGCTCCGGTTTTCGCGTGTATCCGTTCCCCATTACCGAGGGCGCCTCCCGCGGCGGTGGCGGAGTGTTCTTCACGCTGCACGACGGCTACACGCTCCTGCCCCAGCAATCTCCGTTTCTTCAGCTCAATTACCGCACCATGGTGATCGGCTCCTACGGCAGCACAAGCAGCCCCGGCGGCGGCCATCCCCTTCAATGGGCCATCCGCTACAGTATTCTCGGCCAGCCCGATCAACCCTACGACGACCTCCCGCTTCCCTATTACGAGGCCAACCTCCTCCCTCCCGCCGGCACCGGCATCCCGACCACCGTTCGCTGGGGCCTCGTCACCACCGGCATGTTCCCCGACCTCACCTCCTCTCCGCCCGAAATCACCGGAGACGTGGGCTTCGTCAACCTGCTCTACGACCTCCCCCGCCCCGAACGCCCGGTCACGTCCATCGGACAACTCCAGCACTTCAACCTCGCCGGCATCAACCCCACCACCAACGGCTCCGACCTCAAACCCAACGCCTGGCAGCTCAACTACCCCATCGCCAACTCCTACGCCACGCCCCGCGTCGCCCGCGACCTCACGTTCTTCCGCTCCCCCGGCAACGTCACCGGCAGCCACTACGACGGCGCCTACCTCTGGAACGACATCCTCTGGGACCGCTTCACGTTCTCCTCCTTCCCGCAGTCCAGCGCCTTCGACTTCGCCCGCCCCGATCACCGTCTCATCAACGCCCGTTACCGTCCGTTCCGCGATCCCGCCAGCGTCCCGCTCGACGACCCGTCGGGTTTTCGCGGACTCTACCAGCCCGCCGAAAACCTCCTCGTCGAAGGCGCCTTCAACATCAACTCCACGTCGGTGGAGGCATGGAAGGCCGTGCTCTCCGGCCTCAAGGATGTTCCCGTCGGCTCAGAGACGTCCACCGCCCACCTCACCGCCCCGTTCCCTCGCGTCCTCAGTCCCGTCGGCGCCGCCCACGGCGCCAAGGAAGGCGCCACCGCAAACGCCTGGAACGGCTTCCGCAATCTCACTCCCGCCGAACTCCACGCCCTCGCGGAGGAACTCGTCCTGCAAGTGCGCCTGCGCGGCCCCTTTCTCTCCTTGGCCGACTTCGTCAACCGCCGCCTCACTCCCGGTCGCCGCGATCACACCGACCCGGAGTCCGACGACCGCCAACGTCTCGGCATCAGCGGCGCCCTCCAATCCGCGATCGACCGCGCCATCAACCAACCCGCCGACATTCCCCACGCCCAATTCAACGCCAAGACACGCGCCTGGGCCACCGCCGGCGACAAAAACCCCTACTACGGCGACGTGGACTACCGCGCCTCCACACGCATCGCCGGGTTCCCCGGCTACCTGCTCCAAGGCGACGTGCTCTCCGCCCTCGGCCCGACACTCACCGCCCGCTCCGACACCTTCACCATCCGCACCTACGGCGACGTCACCAACCCGGTCACCAACACCGTCGAGGGCCGAGCCTGGTGTGAGGCCGTCGTCCAACGCCTCCCCGACTACCTCGATCCCGCCACGCCCGCGGCCGACATCCCCGCCGACGGCACGCCCAACGCCACCTTCGGTCGCCGTTACCACATCGTCAGCTTCCGCTGGCTATCGCCTTCCGACATCTAGCCCCTCTTCCATGCGCCTCCTCCGCACGTTGTTCCTTAGGGCATGGGTCGTCGGCCCGTGCTTGTTCGCCTTGACCACCCTCGCCCAGCCCCAAACGCCGGCCAAACCCGCCTCGTTGCGTTTCCTCTTCATCGACGAATCCGCCGGCGCTTACGCGCTGAAACTCGGCACCGACTTCCGCGCGCTAAGCTCCGCTCCGTATTCGATCAGCGCTCCGTTTACACCATCCGACTTTCGCCCTCTCGAAATCTATAAAACCAACCCGGCCTCCGCCACCGACTCCCCTCAACCCGACCGCATCAAGATAGCCACGGTCACACCGCCGGCGGACACCACTGCCGTCCTCGTCATCGTGACGCCGCGGCTGGAAAACGGCGCGCCCGCCTTCCACGTGGAGCTCGTCCCTAGCGACCCGCGCAGTTTTCCCGGCGGATCCATCCGCGTCCTCAACCGAGGACGCAGCACCCTCGCCGTTCAATTCGCCACCCATCAGGTTCTCGCCGAACCGGGCTCCGTCCAACTGCTCCAGCCTGTCGCGGACCAACGCGGACGCATCCGGGCCCGAGTCGCCGTGCAAACCCCCGAGGAGTGGAAACTCATCAGCGACCGTGTCGCCATCGTGAAACCCGAAACCCGGCTCACGGGTGTTCTCGTCTATTCACCATCCGGAATGAAATTCCGTTTCGGCGGCGACGTGCTCGCCGAACGCGGCGACCCGCCCCCCGGCCACGCCTGGCTGACCTACACCGACACGCCCTGACCGTGCCCTTGGGCGTCCGCCCCGCTCGCTCGCCCGTGCGCCTGCATTTTGTCCATGTTCCCGACCATAAGCACCACCACCGCTGCTCCGGCCAATCCCTGTCGGCGCGACGACACCTCCCACACCGTCCCGCTCGCACCCGAGTCCTCCACGCTCTTCACCCGGTCGATCCACCGCCCCACCGGCGTCGAGAGCTGGGTGCTCGCCCGCGGCGCCGCGCCCGTGCAGCAGTCGTTTTATTACACGCACCCGAGCTTTTCCGACGAAGGTCGCTTTCTCTGGCTCGGCTGCGGCTTTCCGCCCCTCGGCGGCAAACAGGTCCGCCAAACCCTCGGCGTGGTCGACTTCGTCGCCGACGAACTCCGCGTCTGCGCCGACGCCCGGTTCACCTCGTCCCGCCCGTGGATCGACCTCGCCACCGGAACCGCGTATTGGTGTGACCACTACGAAATCTGGAGGCTCGGCCCCCTCGCCACCGACACCGCGACGCGCGTGGGCGCGGTCGCTCCCGACCTCATACCCGGGCGGCTGGAGCAACTCGCCACCCACCCGACATTCTCGGCCGATCACAAGTCCTTCAATTTAGACGCCCGCATCATCGGCCAGGACGGCGGCGTGGTTTCGTATCTCGGCGACATGCCGGTCAACGGCGGGGCCTTCCGGGTCTGGCAGGCCTTCGAGGATCGCACCTGCAACCATGCGCTCTTTAGCCCGGTCGATCCGAACCTCCAACTCTTCGCACACGAATACTGGCACGATCAGGACCGCGCCGGGGTGCCCTTCGACGGCTCCACGCCTTATCATCGCATGTGGCTGCTCCGCCGCGACGGCCAGGCCGAGCCGCTCCTTGAAGCACCCGTCACCCACGGCGGCCACGAGTGGTGGAGCGCCGATGGCCGACACATCTGGTATCTCCACTACGGCGTCGGCGTGAAAAAAGTCTCCCTCGCCACCCGCGAGGAAACGCTCGTGTGGGCCGGCAACCTCTCGCATGCGCATGCCTCGCGCGACGGCCGCTACCTCGTAGCCGACCGCATGGACAACCCCTCGAACGCCGAGTGCAACGTCCTGTTCTTCGACACGCGCACCGGCCGCGAGATCGAAATCGTCAACCGCCCCCCGCTTTCGGCGAACGCAGTCCGCTGCGTTCATCTACACCCCCACCCCCAGTTCTGCCTCCACGACCGCTACATCTGCTACACCACGTGGGTCCATGACCGCGTGGACGTCGCCCTCGTTTCGGTCGAGGACCTGATCGCCCGCATCGCCTGATTCCCCGCCCCTTCGCTCCGCCGTGCCCGGCACGGACAGCGACTGCTTTACCCCTTTTGGACGGCGTGACTCGCCTTCTGCGTGCCACGCGCGTCCAGACAGAAACCCAAAACACCCCAAACATGATATCGAACCCCACACCGAAACCTCGCGCCCCGCGCCGCTGGCTCCGCCACGCGACCGTCGGCGTCTTGCTGCCCGTGCTCGGCCTTTCCGCCGCGCAAGGAGCGACCTACTACCACATGCACGACACCGCCGATTGGAACACGGCGGCGGATTGGAAGAGCACATCCATCAAAGATGATCCGGTCGCGGTGTCGCCGCCTTCCGTCAGTTCCGCCGACCACTTCATCGCCGGCCGCACCGCCGCTCGCCTGCGCAGCGGTTCCGGCGCAACCACCTTCGGCGGCGCTTCGCTCACGATGGGCAGCACGCACTATCTCGGTGTTGGCGGCGGCACCTCCGTGCAAACGCTGCCGGTTCTCATCACCCGGGACACCCCCAGTATTCGCGGCGGCAATACGACGAGCAACCTCGTCATTAACGACGCCACCGTCCAATCCGGCCGGCTCGATCTACGCAACCACAGCCACACGAACGCGACGTTCAACATCACCATCGGCACGCTTAACGGAAAGGGCGACGTGACGTCCTCTCGCCCAGGCACGTTCTCGCCGACCGCGTTCAACAAGCTCACGCTCACCGACGCCACGAGCTTCCAAGGCACGTTCACGGTGGAAACCACTCGCACCGAGTTCATGGCGCCAGTCTCCTTCGGCGGCACCCTGGACGTGCCCACCCCGGGCAACCTCACGGTCAACCACCCCGTGATCGCCCTCGGCCTCGTTGTAAACGGCACCACGTATGGACCCGGCAACTACACTGCCGGCGCGCTTGGCTTCGACGGTGCTCCTGGCACGCCGGTAACGGTGCGTCTCCCCGCCACGTGGCATCTCACCACGAACCAAACATCCGGTCAGGACTGGACGCAGGCCCATGCCTCCCAGTGGAAGGCCAATGCCAACGGCTCCGGCGCGAGCGCTCCGTCGATCAACATCGTGGATACCTACGTCCACGCCACGAGCACCCACTCGTTGCGCACGCCCACCGGCACCTCCACGTTCCGCGGAGGCGTGCTTCAGCTCGGCGGCTCCGCCAAGCTCACGCTTCTCGGCGGCTCCTCCGCCATCAGCACCGTGCCTCAACTCGTCGCAACGGGCGGCACGATCGAGGCCGGCTCCGGCACGCGTAATCTCGCGATGGATACGTTCTCGCAGCCGTCCGGCACGACGACGTTCACCACCACCAGCGGAGGGGTGCT
Source organism: Opitutaceae bacterium UBA4094 (assembly GCA_002382525.1). Taxonomy (GTDB): domain Bacteria; phylum Verrucomicrobiota; class Verrucomicrobiia; order Opitutales; family Opitutaceae; genus Rariglobus. Next base: position 12,081 of record DFYA01000312.1, on the reverse strand, counting down.
CAACCTCCATGTCGAGCACCTCACCGGCGCCGGCAACTTCAATGTCAGCGGCGCCGGCCAGTTCCGCCCGCATGTTGACCACGGCAACCACTACACCGGCACCATCACCGTCAACAGCGGCGCCACCCTGAACGTGCAAACGCAGTTCGGCACCGCCGGCGCCCTCGTCGTCAACACCGGCGGCACTGTCGTGCTCAACAACTGGGTTTACGTCACTGCACTCACCGCCAATGGCCAAGTCCGCGGCGTCGGCGACTACACCGCCGCGCAGCTCGGCGCCGGCTTCTCGGGCACCGGTCGCATCGTCGTTTACACCCGTGACCTCAACGGCCCGCCCCTGATGTTCGGCGTGAACCTCGCCGGCGCCGAGTTCGACGACCACACGTTTTGGCAGACCAACCCCGCCGTCTGGGATTACTACCGGAACAAGGGCCTCACCCTCATCCGCCTGCCGTTCAAATGGGAACGCGTGCAAAGCTCCCTCAACGTCCCCGTGAACTTCTCCAACTTGGACGCCTGCGTCGATCTCGCCCGCGCCCGGGGCATGAAGGTGATCCTGGATATGCACAACTACAACAAATACAGCGGCGTTCGGGTCGGCACCGGCGCGGTCACTTATCAGGCCTTTGCCGACACGTGGGCGCAGATCGCCGCGCATTACGCGGGAGACCCGGCCATCTACGCCTATGACTTGATGAACGAACCCGAGGGCTCCGAGGAAAACTGGGCGGCCGCCGCTCAACACGCCATGGACGCGATCCGCAAACACGACCAGACCGCCTACGTGTTCGTCGAAGGCATGAGCTATTCCTCCGCGGAAAATTGGCCCAACAGGAGCGGTTCGCTGGACATCAAAGACCCGGTCGGTCGTCTCGTGTATTCAGCGCACACCTACTGGGACTCGAAGCGGAGCACCCTATCCAACGGCAAGGAAAACTACGCAAGCGACGGCATCTACATCGACGACGAGCCCCGCGCCCCCAACCGCGGGGTCGAGAAGGTTCAGCCGTTCATCGACTGGCTCCAGACGCGCCCGTATGCGCACGGCAACATCGGCGAATACGGCGTGCCCAGTAACTACAACAGCGCCGACTGGAACATCGTGCTCCACAACTTCCTCGCTCACCTCAGGGCCAACAACATCACCGGCACCTACTGGGCCGGTGGTGCGAATTGGGGCAATTACAACCTGTCCTGCCACCCCGCGAGCCTCACCAGCGGGCCCGACAAGCCTCAGATGGCCGTGCTTGAGCAGTTCAACAACAAGCATCTCGACCTAAGCAACCAAGGCGCGCTCTCGATCACCGGCGTCGTCGCCTCCTCGCAGCAGTCCGGCAACGAAGCGTTCAAATCCTACGACGGCAACGTCTCCTCGCGCTGGGCCGCCGAGGGCACGCAAACCATCCGATGGGACCTCGGCTCCACCAAGGCGCTCTCCCGCGTGAAGATCGCGTTCTATCTCCTGCGCAGCTACTCGTTCAAGATCGACGCGTCCACCGACGGCGCCACGTGGACGCCCGTGGTGAGCACGCGCTCCAGCAGCGGCACGACCGAGGACTTCGAGACATTTGTCTTCTCGTCGATGATCGAGGCGCGCTACATCCGCTACACCGGCTACGGCAGCAACGCCAACGCATGGAACAGCATTCGCGAAGTCGAGCTGATCGGCCCCGTGCCGCCTCCCTCCGGGAGCGTGCTTCCGATCTACGGAGTCAGCGCATCCTCCCAGCAATCCGGCAACGGCGCGGGCAACACCTACGATGGCGATCTCAACACCCGCTGGGCCGCCGACGGCACGCAATCGATCCAGTGGGACGTCGGGTCCGCGCTGGGCATCAGCCAGGTCAAATTGGCGTTCTATCAACTGCGCCAATACTCGTTTAAGATCGACGCCTCCATCGACGGCTCCACTTGGACCGCCGTGCTGCCGATCCAGTCGAGCAGCGGCACCACCGAGCAGTTGGAGACGTTCGCCTTCCCGGCACCGGCCAACGCCCGTTACATCCGCTATACCGGCTACGGCAGCAACGCCGGGACGTGGAACAACATCCGTGAGGTTGAGTTGATCGCGCAGTAGTTCGCGCCATCTCCCGCCCAAATCCAAGCCGGCCAACGTTCGCGTTGGCCGGCAATTTTTTCGTCAACGCTCGCGCACTCGAACGCATTCGATACCCGGTCTCTTGGCCGCATCCGATAAACCGCCCATCATTGTCGCCTCACTCACCGTATGAATCCCGCCGCCTCCGACGCCTCGCCCTTCCCCCAAAACTTCCTCTGGGGCTCCGCCACCGCCGCCTACCAGATCGAGGGCGCCGCTCACGAAGACGGCCGGGGGCTTTCCGTGTGGGACGTGTTTTGCACCCGCCAGGGGAAGATCGCCGGCGGCCAAAGCGGCGCCGTCGCCTGCGACCACTACCATCGTTGGGCCGAAGACGTCGCGCTCATGAAGGACGTGGGGCTGCAATCCTACCGCTTCTCCCTCTCTTGGCCGCGCATTCTCCCCGACGGCGCGGGTCGCTTGAACGAGGCCGGACTCGCTTTCTACGATCGGCTCGTGGACGCGTTGCTCGCCGCCAGCATCGAGCCGGTCGTCACGCTCTTTCACTGGGATCTGCCGCACGCCCTCCACTGCCGCGGCGGTTGGCTCAACCGCGACATCGCCGGCTGGTTCACCGATTACGCCGACATCGTTGCGCGCCGCTTGGGTGATCGCGTCACCCGTTGGTGCACGCTCAACGAGGCGTCCAATGTCGGCTCGCTCGGCCATCACCTCGGGATCCACGCGCCCGGGCTCAGCCTTGCCCATCGCGACTACTTCCGGCTCGTCCACCACATGAACCTGGCTCACGGCCGCGCCGTCACCGCGCTGCGCGCCGGAACCCGCGGCCCCGCCCGGATCGGACAAGCGTTTACGCAAAACATCAATCTGCCGAAATCTTCGGCCCCCGCCGACATCGCCGCCGCCACCGCCGAGGCGTTCTCCTTTCCCGCCGATAAGCCGTGGTGGTCCTCGCACCTCTGGATGGACCCGCTTTTCACCGGCGACTACAGCCCCGAGGTGCGCGCGTTCTACGGTGACATCGTCGATGACGCCGTGCAGTCCGCCGACCTCCGCGAGATTTCCGCGCCGATGGATTACGCCGGCTGGAATTACTACATGGACTGGGCCCAGCCCGAGCAGTCGGGCGGCGAACCCGTCACCATGATGAAGTGGCGCGTCCAGCCCGAGGGCCTCTATTGGGGCCCAAAGATCCTCCACGAACGCACCGGTCTGCCCGTGGTCATCCTCGAAAACGGCCTCGCCTCCATGGACTGGGTCACCACCGACGGCACCGTGCCCGACCACTTCCGTATCGACCATATGCGCCGACACCTCCGCGAGCTGGGCCGCGCCGCCGCCGAGGGGGTTCCGCTGGAGGGCTACTATTACTGGTCCTTTATGGACAACTTCGAGTGGTCCGCCGGCTACACGCCTCGCTTCGGCCTCGTGCACGTCGATTACGCGACCCAGAAACGCACGCCCAAGGCCTCCGCCGCGTTCTACCGCGAGGTGATCCGCACGCACGGCGCCTGCCTCTGAGCCGATTCCACCCCCTTTAATCGTAGCAGCCGAGATCACGAGGCTGGATCGGCGGCAACTCGCGAAACCCGGCCTCGTGACCTCGTCCGCTACTGTCCCAACGCGCCCCACGCCCCGCCGCGCTTGCCTCCGCGAAACCGCGCCGCCAACGTCCCGCCCCGCATGCCCCAGCGAGTCACCATGAAGGAAGTCGCCGCCGCAGCCGGCGTTTCCGTTTCCACCGTCTGCCGCGCCCTCGGCGCCGATCCTCGCATCCCCGCCGAAACGCGCGCTCGTATCCGTAAACTGGCTACATCGCTCGGCTACCGGCCCGACCCGTTGCTCTCCGCCTACGCCCGCCAGCGGCGAGGCAAGACCGAGGGCTCCGAGATCACCACGCTCGCCTATGTCACCAACTTCACCGCGGCCGACGAATGGATGCAGAACCCGTTCTACTCTCTGTTGTTCAAGGGCGCCAAAAACCACGCTGCGCGAAACGGATTCCGCCTCGAACACTTCTGGATGCGCGAGCCGGGCATGACCGACAAACGTCTCAGCCGCATCCTTTATAACCGCGGGATCGCCGGGGTGTGCATCGCCCCCACGCCCGATGATCGCAACGAACTCGACCTTGACTGGTCGCGCTTCAGCTCGGTCTGCATCGGCTACTCCGTCGTCCGCCCCGACCTGCACCGCATCGCCCCGCACCACTTCCATTCCGTGCTCGCTGCGGCCCGGCGTCTCTGGCGGCTCGGCTACACCCGCGTCGGTTTGTGCCTGTATGCGCACACCAGCCGGCGCGTGGACGACCTCTGGCTGGCGGGCTCGTTGCTGGCCACGCGCCAGCATCCCGACCAGCCGTTCGAGGCGTTTCTCTTCAACGACGAAACCCTGTCCGATGTCGTCGCATGGGTGCGCGAGAAACGCATCGAGGTCGTCTTGAGCGACAACCAGATTCCCCTGCGCGAGCTGCAACGCCAGGGCATCCGCGCGCCCGGCGAGGTCGACTTCGCCACCCTCAACTGGATCCGTGAGGAGCCCGAGATCGCCGGCATCAACCAACGCCCCGAATCCCTCGGCGCCGCCGCCATCGACCTGCTCATTGCACAGATCCGCCGCGGCGAACGCGGCGTGCCCGAGATGGCCGTCACCTCGTTGGTCGAGGGCGCCTGGGTCGATGGCGCGAGCCTCCGGCGCAAAGGCTAGCCGAGCTCGTTCGCGTTTTCCCCTCGGCGAAAGCAGGCGCAACAAATTGCGCAGAGCCGCCCTTGTCGCCCGAGGATTGCGGCACCAGCGTCCCGGCACTCGATACCCCTCGAGTCGTTCACCCCACCCGTTACCCGCCCGGTTTTCGTCGAGTCACCCCCGCTCCGCTTCCGCGCCCACCCCCGCGCCCGTCGCGCCGCCTCTTCCGTTCGGCCTCCGCCGAACCGGGCCACTGCTTTGTCCGTAACCCAAAAATGAATACAAAAACACCCCTGATCCACCGGCTCGGCCTGTTTGTGCTGGCCCTGCCGTTCGTCGCGCTCGTCCCCGGCGCTTCCGCCCAAACCGCCTCCGTCACCATCAACGCCAACAGCGTCGTGCGCGACGTGCCCGTCGGCCTGATGGGCGTCAACGTCAACACCGGCCCGTCCAAATTCTGGCAAAGCGTCTCGCCCGCCTACCGAGAGGACCTCGTCGCCGCGCGCATGGGCACCGTGCGCATCTCCACCTACCCGGAGGACCTCTCAAATCCGTCCTCCGCCATCACCATCCCCCAGCTCGACACGCGCGTCGCCCAGATCCTCAACGCCGGCTCCGTGCCCGTGTTTTTCCAGGCGATCAACGACATCGGCAAAACCTACAGCGACACCCGCGACGCCGCCGTCCATGCCAAATACGTGGACCTCAACGGCAACCTCTACCCGTCCGGCAGCACCGTGCCCACCGCCCAGCGTATCGCCACCAACATGGCGTATCTGGTTAATCGATACAAGGCGCCGCCCTTCAACATGACCCATCAGATCTGGGAGGTCGGCAACGAGCCCGACATCAACGTCAACTACCAGGTCGAGAACTCCGCCGAATACATCGCGACCTTCCAGGCCGTGCACAACCAGCTCGTCGCCTCCGGCCTTCGCGGCAACGTCACGCTCTGCGGCCCGGTCGTCAGCTGGGACTACGGTTTCGGCGGATTTCGCGACACGCTGATGCGCGACTTCCTCGACGCCTGCAAAGACCAGGTCGATATCGTCACGCGCCACATCTACGGCAAAATCTACAGCTGGGAATCCACCACCTACACGCCGTATAACCTGCTCAACGCCACCTTTGAGACCGCGCACTTCAACGCCGCGCAGTCCGGCAGTCGCGGCGAGGGCAAGTTGCTCGCCGAGATGAACACCCGCGGCGTTCCGTCCACCGTCGGCACCGGCGTCACCGAGATGAACCTCTTCGCCAACGATGGCGGCACCAACACGCGCCACACCATCACGCAGGGCCTGTGGTTCCTCCTCTCCAACCACTACTCGCTCCACAACCCGCGCAGCCGCCTCACGACCGGCTTCAAATTCGACAAATACAACGACCAGCTCGCCTACTACAAACCCGACCAATCCCGCAGCTTCCCGTATTGGGCGACCTATATCCACGGCCACCTCACCGGCGACCAGATCGTCTCCCACACGAGCAACAACAGCCATGTCGTTGTCACCGCGTCGAAGGACGATTCCTACCTCTACGTGCAGGTCTTGAATCGCCACGACACCAACACCTACAGCACGACCGTCACCATCAACAACGCCCCGCCGGTCACCGCGCCCACGCTCTACACGTTGTCCGCCACCGCCACGCCCGACGTCGGCGTATCCACCACGCACGGCACCACGTTCACGCGTTCCTTCGCGCCGATGACCGCGAGCGTCCTTCGGTTCCCGCGCACCGACGCGCCGACGCCGCCCGCCCCGCCCGCCGCGCCGACCACGTCGCACATCAACACCACGTTCGCCAGCGCGCCGTCCGGCATGGCCACGTATCAAGTCGGCTTCACGCCGGTCGTCGCCTCGGGACGCTTGCAGCTCACCTCCGCCACAACCAACACCCGCTCCGCCGTCGTCTTCAACGGACAACCGCTGCCCGCCGCCGCCAGCCGCGCGCAGATCAAATTCGGCTTCCGCGTGGACGACACCGCCTCGACCACGCGCGGCGAAGGGTTTGTCTTCGGCGTCTATTCCGCCAACCCCGGCGCCGTCGGCAACGGCGGTCAGGCCCTCGGCTACACCGGTCAAAACAACCGCCTGTTCGGCGTGAAGATCGACAACAACCCCGATCAAGTCGCCGTGCTCGCCGGAGCCTCCGACGCCAGTGTCGAGGGCTGGTCCACCACGCCGCTCGCCGACTACGCCAATGCCAACCGCTACGTCGTCATCGACTACGAGGGCGCCGCCGGCACCGTGCGCGCCCGCGTCTACGCCGGCACCGCCGCCACCGGCACGCCGATCGCCGATGTCACCAACCGCTTCGGCAATCCGTCCTCGTTGCCCGCCGGCACGGTGTTTGGTTTTACCGCCGCCACCTCGGCGAACACCCAGCTCACCTACATCGAGGACTTGATCGTCACCACGGCCGCCGCGCTCACCCCCGGCACGCCGTTCAACCTCCAGTCCTGGATGTCCGCCCCGTGGAGCGCCACCACCGGCGTCACCTCGTTCTCCGGCGGCTTCACCTCCGGAGGCTCGCCCGTCACGTTCACCTTCGGCGCCCCCAAGACCGGCGTGAACGTCAACAACCCCGCCTCGCCCGACTTCAGCGGCGCCGCCAACTCCTACTTCGGTTTCGAGTCCAGCGGCTTCGGCGTCGGCGACGCCACCACGGGGCGCTTCAACATCGGTGAAAGCTTCACGCTCCAAGCCACGCGTGGGTTTGTTCTCAACGAGATCCGTTGGTCCGAGTGGAACGGCGACGAACTCGTCCACATCCAGTGGACCAGCAACGGCGTCGTGCAACAACAGGTCTTCACCACCCCGGCGGCGATCACGACCTACGGCTTCACCGCCGACGCCAACACGCCCGTCGTGTTCACCAACGTCAGCCCCACGTCCTCCTCGCTCGTCGGCCGCCTGCGCGTGACGCATATCGGCGTCTCCGTGCTCCAATAAACCGGCATACGCTCAACCCCCATCGGTGATCCTCGCGGCCGGGGCGGATTTTCCGCCCCGGCTTTTTGGTGCTCACCATGCGCAATTAATTGCGCGCGTTGGACGTTGTTACCGCCAACGTCTGTCGCACCGTGAGCGTTCTTCATTACCCCATGCTTTCCGCCATCCTTCCGCCGCTCCGCGCCTGCGTCCTTAGCCTCGGTATCCTCTGCGCTGCCACGCTCCCAAACGTCGCGCAAGCGAGCCCCACCTCATTGGTCATCAACTCCTCCATGGAGACGGACGCCAATGGTGACGATTGGCCCGACAGCTGGGTGCGACCTTCCGAAGGCGGTTCGTGGGAAAGCGACGACGGTAACCGCTTCATCCGACTTACCCTCCCGCGACCCGGCAGCTTCACCATGCTCTACACCGAGGTCGCCCTGCCACCCGGCACCGGCTCGATCGAGTTCACCTGGCGTCAGCGCATCAGCCAACTCACGCCCGGCGACAACGCCCGTATCGTCATGGAGTTCCTTGACGCGCAGGGCGAGACCCTTGCGCCTGGCGTGCGCACCCCCTTTTTCAACCGCAACAGCGACGGATGGGAAAACAAGACCGCGCGCCTTTCCGTGCCGCCCAATGCACGCGCGTTCACCTTCACACCGTCGTTGCTCCGCATCAAAAGCGGCGTCTTCGATCTCGATGATCTGGTGATCACGGCGCTCCCCGCGCCGGAACCCGTCGTCACCGTTACGCCGGCTCCTGCCGCCCCGCCTCCCCCGCAGGTCGTTCGCCAAGCCGCGCCTGCGGCTCCTCCGCCATCGGCCCCCGCCATCACCCCGCTTACGCTCGGCCCGGACGGCAAGTCCCCACCAATGCTCCGCGTGCAAGGCAACCGCCTCGTCACCGTGCACGGCGAACACGAGGTCTGGCTCCAAGGCGTCAACGTCCCCAGCCTCGAATGGAGCGTGAAAGGCGAAAGCGTCCTCAAATCCATCACCACCGCCATCGACGAATGGAAAGCCAATGTCATCCGCCTGCCCGTCAAAGCCGAGCACTGGTTCGGCAAGGGCGTGAAATGGAACACCCAGAAGGACGGCGGCCAAGCCTACCGCGACCTCATCGATCAAGCCGTCGCCCTCACCGCGTCGAAGGGCGCCTACCTCGTCCTGGACCTCCACCACTACCGCGCGCCCCGCCCCGAACATCTCACCTTCTGGACCGAAGCCGCCACCCGTTACAAAAACCACCCCGCCGTCCTCTTCGACCTGCTCAACGAACCCCACGGCACCAAGTGGGACGTCTGGCGCGACGGCGGCTTCCTCGAAGAAAAGAAAAAAGCCGGCGACGAGGACGCGTTCCTCACGCCCGAGGAAAAGCTCCACAACAAGCGCGGTTACCAGTCGCCCGGCATGCAGAAGATGCTCGATACCGTGCGCGCCACCGGAGCCAAAAACATCGTGGTCATCGGCGGTCTTGATTACGCCTACGACCTCACCGGCATCGTCAGCGGTTACGCCCTCACCGACCGCTCCGGCCACGGCATCATGTATGCCTCCCACGTCTATCCTTGGAAAAAGGGCTGGCAGAAAAAGTTTCTCGATGCCGCCGCCAAGCACCCGATCCTCCTCGGCGAAGTCGGTGGCGACGCGAACAAGATGAAGTTCATTAAGGCCGAGCATCAGGAAAACGTGGAGACTTGGGTGCCCGCGATGCTCGGCCTCATCCAGCAGCACAAGCTCAACTGGACCGGCTGGTGTTTCCACCCGAAAGCCAGTCCGCGCATGCTCGCCGACTGGGATTACACGCCGACCTCCTTCTGGGGCCAGCCCGCCAAAGACGCCCTCGCCGGCAAGCGATTCCCGCCCCCCGACCGCCTGCGCTGAGCCGCCTGCACGAACACTCGATCAACAAGGACACAACCACCGCTCCGTCGCCCGCCCACTGCGCAACAAATTGCGCATTCCGTCGATTGTGATGAACGAGGCGAAGTCGGTAGGATTTCACCCATGATTCAACCCGCTCCCCGCACTTCCCGCCGACCGCTCACCGCAAGCCTCGCCCTCGCCGCTGCGCTCGCGTGCCTTTCGACCACCACGGCTGCCGCGCAGACCGTCGAAGCCGCAGCCGACACCTATATCCAATTCCACGCCACATCGGGCGCCAGCAACACCAACTACGGCTCCGCGACCTCCCTCGCTACCGCCAACGACGGCGGCAGCTTCGGCATGCCTAAAGACGGCGATCGCTTCTTTTTCATCCGCTTCGACCTCTCACTCTTCACTGCTCCGTTCTCCGCAGGCCAAGTCAGCCTCGATCTCCAAAAAATCAGCGGCGACCCCGCCGACTTCGTCGTCTATGCGATCGCCGATCTGGGCGACGACGAAAACTTCAACGAATCGACCTATACTTTCAACAACTCGGCTTATGCGGCGACTGCGACCGACCCCAACAACGACGGTGGCCTGAACAAAACCAATCTGATCAACCTCGGCACCTTTTCCTCCACTGTGGCCGCCGAACAGATCTCGTTCACCTCCGGCGCTCTCGTGGACTTCCTCAACGCTGACACCAACGGCATCGCGACGTTTATCATCTATCAGTCCACGCAGAATAAAAGCCTTCGCGCTTTCGCCTCCCGGGAGCACGCCACGCTCAACGGCCCGACGCTGAACGTCACCGCCATCCCCGAGCCTTCCTCCTACGCCGCCCTCGCCGGCTCCAGCCTGCTCGGCCTCGCCCTGATCCGCCGCAAGCCGCGGGCCTCGGCCGCGCACTGAGTTCACGCGCCCCCGCCAATCCGGCCCGCCTCTCTCACGCCGCCCCCCACCGGGCGGCGTTTTTTTCGCCCGGCGCTCCCGGCCGGGCCGTTAGTGTAACGCTCCGGCCTCCGTGACCCTACCGGCTTCGCTGACTTAGCCTTCCCGCCTCCTTTTACGCGCTTCCCCTTCGGCGCGCATTCCTCCTCCCCATGTCCTCGACGCCTTCCCGCATCGCTCCCGAAGATCGCATTCCGCTCTTCCAGAAAATCATGTTCGCCCTCGGGCAGAACACCGACTGGGTCGCCACCGGCCTCATGACGAGCGTCATGTGGATGCCGTTTTTTAACATCGGCATGGGCATCAGCCCCATCGCGCTCGGGTTTGTCCTCATGGTCCTGCGCGCCTGGGACGCCATCTCCGACCCGATTATGGGCAACATCTCCGACAACGCCCGCACGCGCTGGGGACGTCGTCGCCCGTTCATGTTCGTCGGCGCCATCACCACCGCGTGCCTCTACCCCATCCTCTGGCACTTCCCTGAGAGCGTCGTCAACGGCACCTCGTGGCTCGCCACCGCCGCCGACTGGATCCCGTTCATCAGCCACCTCGGCATGTCCGCAGCCGAGAAGGCCACCACCCTCTACCTCATCTTTGTCGGTATCATTTTCTTCACCAGCTTCACCTGCTGGTCGATGCCCTATTACGGCCTCCAACTCGAACTCACGCCCAACTACGACGAGCGCACGCGACTCACCGCCATCATGGCGCTCGTCTCCAAACTCACCTCGCTCGTCACCGGCTGGGCATTCGTCGTCATCGTGTTCGTCGGCACCGTCGCCCAAGGCGATCTCACCGTCCTCGACGGCAAACCGGGATGGTTCGCCGAGTTTGTGCGCGGCATCCAACCCTGGCTCCACAGCTTTGCCAGCAATCACCTCGGCGAAAAACCCATCGTCACCGGCATGCGCCTCATGTGCTGGGTCATCGGCTTCATGATCCTGGTCTTCGGCATCCTCCCGGCGATCTTCGTCAAGGAGCGCTACTACGCCAAGGAATCCAGCAAGCAGGCCCGCGAACCATTCTGGCAAAGCGTCCGCGAATCCCTCCGTTGCACCCCGCTCTGGTCGCTCATCAGCGTCTCGTTCTTCCTCGTGCTCGGCTACACGTCGATCGGCGGACTCGGACAATACGTGAACATCTACTACGTGTGCGGCGGCGACATGCTCAAGGCCGGCACCATCGCCGGCGTCAAGGGCACCGTGCTCGCCATCTCTGGCATCGCCATGCTCCCGCTCTTCGCCTGGCTCGGCGAGAAATACGACAAGCGCACCGTCGTCCTCCTCATGCTCGGCATGAGCATGTTCGGCCACCTGCTCAACTACTGGCTGATGACCCCCAACTACCCGTATCTCCAGATCATCTCCGGCTTCTTCGAATCGAGTGCCATCGGCGCCGTCTGGATGTTCCTGCCGTCGATGAAAGCCGACGTGGCCGACTGGGACGAACAACACACCACGCGCCGCCGCGAAGGTTCGATCAACGCCTTCTACTCCTGGTTCATCAAAGCCTCCCTCACCGCTTCGATGGGTATCGGCGGCGTCGTCCTCGCCATGACCGGCTTCCAGGCGAAACTCCCGCA
>DFYA01000098.1:327-7528 GCA_002382525.1 Opitutaceae bacterium UBA4094 | reverse complement strand
CCGTAGTTGGTGCGATAGGTCGGGTCATTGCTGACGACCTCGGTCTCCTGCCAGACGCCTTGGAAGTCGTCTTTCTGCACGGTGCAACGGTGGCCTTCGGCGCCGAGCGCGATGGCGCTGCCGACATGGTATTTCGAGTGCGGCGCGGCGATGGCGAGCACGTAGCGGAACTTGGTCAACTCGACCTGCTGCTTCACGGTGTAGGTGAACTCGGCGCTGATTTTGGGGCCGGCGAAGTTCCACTGCACTTTGACGGTGCCGAGACCCTTGAGAATTTCTTCTTGGGTGTTGATCAGCTCGGGCTGCTCGTAGCGGAAATAAAAGCTGTTGCGCAGGCCGAGACCGGTGACGCAGTTCTTGCCGTAGAAGGCGGGCAGGGTGACCTGCTGGACGCCGCCGACGTTGAACGTGAGCTCGGGGAGCATCACGGGCAGGTAAACGTTGTTGGGCCAGTCGAACACGCCGGGGCAGTGAGGGAAGGGCAACGAGTCGCTGGTGAGCGTGGTGCCGGAGCTGATGAGCGGGATCTGCGCGTGGAGGCCGCTGTCGGAATCGCGATACAGGAAGAGGCCCTGCTCTTTGCGGTTGGATTTGTCGAAGATGACAAAACGACCGACGGTGCGCGTGGGCTCGACCTTGGGGCCGCCGACGGGGACTTGCACAGTCTTGGCGAGGCGCGCCCATTGGCACAGGTAACGCGCGGCGTCGAAGTTCGCCATGCGTGTGGTGTGGTGGCTGTAGGCGGTGCGTTCTTCGTCACGCAAATCGACGAAGCCGTGTTCCTGGTCCAGATAGGTCTGGTAGAAAAACACGAAGAGGCGGCGGAGCAGGTCGAAGTATTTCTGCTTTTGGTCTTCGAGGATCCAGCCATCGCGGAGCCCTTGAAGCACGAGGCTGATGCAGTGCATCTGGCCGTAGGCGCCGGCGGCACGTCCGAAGGCCCAGCCGAGACCGTCTTGGCGGACCAAGTCGGGCATCATCTTCAGGTATTTCTCGGCGTAGGTGCGGAGGGTGGGGAGCTTGCGGTCGCGCACGCCGCTGTTGGCGTGGAGCTGGAGGGCGGAGCGGACGAACACGAAGGTCATCACGCCGTAGAGATTGAAGTTGCCGCCGAGGCCCTGCGTGGAGTCGTCGAAGAAACCGGTGGAGCTGGTGTGGTTGACGCGGTCAACCATGCGTTCGATGAGGCGCGAGGTTTCGTCCTTTTTAGAGAGGCCGAATGAGTAGCGGGCGACGGCCTTGGCGATGTTGAAGGACTGCCAGTGGTTGTCGTGGTCGCTGCGATGGAGGAGCTGTTTGTCGATGCGGACCTGAGTCTCTTCGACGAGGCGTTCCCAGACGGGATTGCGCTCCTTGGAGGGGCCGAAACAAAGGAGGCCGAGAGCGGCGTAAGCGAGACCGTTTTCGGTGGCGGGCTCGGTGAACATCTGCGCGGTGACGCAGCGGGCGGTGAGGTCGATGAGGTCGTAGCCCTTGAGAGTGGTCTCGCCAGTGGCGCGGTAGTATTCACCGAGTGTATACGCGACGTGGCCGGGTTCGTCGGCACGCGGGTCCTCGCCGGGAGCCGGCAGGATACTGCCGTCGGGTTGGATGGAATCTAGGTTATGGCCGAGGATCGAACGGGCCATGTCGAGACACTGCTCGGAAAAACTATGCATGCTGGATGGGTTTACTGCCGGAGGACACCGCACGCATCGGGCGAACGGCGAAAAAATAAGGTTGTCCATGCTTTTCGCAGGTGGAGCAAGAGGGAAGTTGGCGTATTTTCCGCAGCGGCCGCAGGTAACCTGCGGGAGAGCAGGTGTGATGTGTTTCATGGTCAGTGGACCGTTGGCGCTGAAGGAGCGGGCACGCCCTCGTGACCGTCGTTACCGATATCGATCCCGGGCACGAGGGCGTGCCTGCTCCTCTGATCGCTACTGATCGCGCCGGAAGGGCTCGCCGACACGTCGGGCCACTTCGTCCTACTTGTTTGAATGCTCAAGGCCGGTGCTATCGGTAGAAAATCAACCACACGGCGGCGACGCCTACCGCGACGAGCAGCAACGCGGCGAAGAAAACGATGAAACAACCGCGGCGGATGTCGGCGGGATTTTGGCGTTCGGTCGCGGCGTAACGTTCGATCAAAGAGTCGGCGTCGGCGGTTGCTGCGCGGGCCACCGACGAACTCGCCGTGAGGGGTGTCGAGGTTGGGAATGCCGAGAGCGCAACAGCCAGGGCGGGCACGCCGGCCACGACCGGCGAGACTCCATCAGACGGCGGATGGGGGGTGGGGGACGACTCAGTGACGGGAGCTTCGCGTGCGATCTCGGCTTCGATCCAGGCGAGATGCTCGCGGAGGAGCGCCTGTTGGCGTTGGAGGTGGCGGAGGCGTTCGCTCATGCGGTGCGCGCCATGGCGGCGAGCGCACGCGAAAACGGCAAAACAAAAAAGGCGCCGGGCTGGTGAGCCGCGGCGCCTTTTGAAAAGCGACCTAAATGTCGGAGTGTCTTTATTAGACGATATTCACCTTGCGGTGGACCTTGTCGAACTCGACCTTGCCGTCCGTGAGGGCGAACAGGGTCCAGTCGCGACCGATACCGACGTTCTTGCCGGCGTGCAGCTTGCTGCCGCGCTGACGGACGATGATGTTGCCGGCGATGACGGCCTGGCCGCCAAACTTCTTTACGCCGAGACGTTTCGAGTGGCTCTCGCGACCGTTGGAGGTCGAGCCTGCACCTTTTTTATGCGCCATGGGATGTGTTCTCTTTTAAAGGTTGGTGAATTGATCAGGCCTTGATGGTCTCGATCTTGATGACGGAAAGCTCTTGGCGGTGGCCGCGCTTTTTCTCGTGGCCCTTGCGCTTCTTTTTCTTGAAGACGATGACCTTGGTGCCGCGCTTGTTTTCGAGGATCTTGGCGGTGACGGAGGCGCCCGCGAGATTCGGGGTGCCGATCTTGAAGGAGTCGCCTTCACCGGCGGAGAGCACGTCGGTGATCTCGACAGTGGAGCCGGCTTCCGTGTTGGGGAAGCGGTTTACAATGAGAATGTCGCCTTCGGAAACAGCGAACTGCTGGCCTTGGGTTTTGATGGTCGCTTTCATAAATAAAAGGGAGAACTAAGAGGTTTTGAGTGTGCTCGCGCAAGGAGATATTTGGAAAACTTACGCATGCACGTTCGATGGCGAGTCGGACTGATAATTTAAATAGCGGAGGAACGAAAAATCGGCCTAGCATCCGCAGCTGTGAAGACCCTTACCCCTCGTATCGTGGCGTCGTTGTCTGCCGCTGTCGCATTCGTATGTCTTAATTCCGATTTATCGGCGCGTGTCGGCGAGACGCGCGCCGATATTGAGCGCCGCATTTTGCAGCCAAACTTGGGCAAGATGTTTTTCCGCTCGCCGATCAAGGACCCGAACAGTCGTGAGGGCCGCGAGGCGGAGAGGGAACGTCAACGGGAGGAGCGTGAGCAACCGTTCAACGATGTGCGGAAGTTTTTCCCGGCGGATACGCACGAGGCCATCTACTGGAAGTCCGCGCTGGCGAACCAACTGAGCAATGACAATGGCTGGAAGGTGCATGTGTTCTATATGGGCGGTCGATCAGCTTTAGAGGCGTATCGTCGGGTGGGCGAAGGCCTCAACGAGTTTGAAGTGCGCGCGTTGCTGGCGGCAAACCGGGGCGCATCGGTTTGGAAGAAGGTGTCCGGCGAGGGCGGTGGCACCAATGGCATCGCGTTCGATTACGAATTGGAGGACGGTTCGCTGCGCGCGAAACAGCAAGGCAGCTGGCTCATGATCTATACGACGCGCCTGAACACCTACGTCATCGAGCAGCAGAAAATCGCCAAGGAGCTCCGCGATAAAGAACTGGAACTGCTGAGGCAGGAACAACAGGGCAAGGCTCCGGAGAGCGTGATGGGATTCTGAGCGGCACCAANNGCAGACCCGGAGGCGCACGGGTTACTCGTTGACCTCGGGCGAAGGGGAGGGCGTGGGATTCGCGGACTTGGCGGCCTCGGTCGTGGCGGTGTTCCACAAATCGACTTGGAGGTAATAATGTTGGCGGCGCTTGTAGTCGGCGGGAAGGATCGAGCGGGGGACGGGGCGGACGGAGGGCTGCGCGGCGATCACGGCTTCGCGTTGTTCCTGTGCTTTGAGAGCGGCGAGGCGGGCAGCTTCACGGTCGGCGGCCTCTTGTTTCTCCTGCTCGGCCAACGCCAGTTTCGCGAGCGCTTCGCGGCGGGTGGCTTCGGC
Organism: Opitutaceae bacterium UBA4094; assembly: GCA_002382525.1. Lineage (GTDB taxonomy): Bacteria > Verrucomicrobiota > Verrucomicrobiia > Opitutales > Opitutaceae > Rariglobus. Next base: position 3,293 of record DFYA01000098.1, on the reverse strand, counting down.
AAGAGCGGCTTCCTTGGCGCGTTGCTCGGAGGCGAGGCGGGCGCTGGACTCGATCTCGCCCGCTTCTTTGGCTGCGCGAGCGCGGGCGGCGTTGGCTTCGGCAAGATCGGCCTCGGCTGCGAGGCGTGCGGTCTCGGCGGCGGCTTGTTCGGAGCGGCGACGCTCGAGTTCGGCAGCGGCGGCTTCGGCGTCTTTGAGGGCTTTCTCGGCGGCGAGACGGGCTGCCTCGGCTTCGGCGGCAGCGCGTTCGGCCTGGCGGCGTGCGGCGTCCCCGTCGTCTACGGTGGTGAGGCGTGTGGTGGTCTCTTGTTCGAGGTTCTCTTTATAGATGCGATAACCGATGAGCCCGAGGAGGAGCAGCAGGATGATAGTGGCGGCGAGAATGGTTTTTTTCATGAAAGCGAAAGAGTGGTGACCGGCGTTGCGGGCGCGAGTTTCGGGAATGTGGATGAATCTCGAGGGCGCGGGATCGCAAACGGCGGTGTGACTTGGATTGAGCGAGAGCGGCGCCCGGTTCAAGAAGAAGACTCGGGGTGGCGGGCAAGCTCGGGCGGATCAGGGTATTCAGTCGGACGGGGGGCGGCGGCGAGATTTTCGCTGCGGTTTAATAAAGATATAATCCACCAGCATGCTCACGCCGAAGATGCCGCCGAGGGTGCGGATGTTGCGCATGGCACCGACCACGCTGGCGAGCGGGCTCGCCGCGCGTTCGTGGACGCGGGTGAGCAGCAAACAGGCGAGCAAGGCCATGATCGGCAACACGAGGAACACGCGATGGTAAATGGTGAGTGAGTCGGCGTCTCCGCCCAACAAGTTGCCCAAGACGGCGCCGCCGACGATCGGGCCCATCGCAGTCACGAGCGAGGTGATCGCGAGGTTACCGCTGATCGCGAGGGTCTTGGCGTGATAAGGGATGATCTTTAGCTGGAGGTTAAACAGGGAGAGCACGAANNTTTTGCACCTGCCAGGCGATCATGCAGAACAGCATCACGGGCTTGTTGCCAAAGCGGTCGGCGAGGGCTCCCCACGCGGGCGCGGATGCGGCGCCGCCGATACAGGAAAGGATGACGAGCAGGCTCACGTCTTGCACAGTGAGTCCCAGTTCCGAATACATAAACACGGCGTAGAACGGGCCGAACGTGCTCGTGGCAAACCCCCACACCGCGCCGTAGGCGACGAGCCACAGGAACGGTTTGATCGACAGGAGCAGGCGGGCCTGATCCATCCACGAGAGCTTGATTTCCGAGCCGTTGCTGACGCGCACTTCGGCATGAATACGGCGCTGAAACGCCACCGAGCCGATGCGCAAGAGGACCGCGGCGCCAAGCACGATTTGGAACGCAAGCACCGTGCCCGCGAGTTTGCCGAGCAGCCACCCGGCGAGCAGCAGGAAGGTGATCTGGGAAACCTGCAGAACCCGGTTGCGCCGTCCGAAGTAGCGGCCGCGTAAACGGAGCGGAACCCATTCTTGCACCCAAGACATCCAGCTCACGCCGGTCAAAGAGGTGACCGCGGCCGAGACTGCGAACAGCGCCACAAACCAGGGCCCGCTGATTTCAGGTTGGTCGGTGGGCAAGACCGACAACATCACCGCGATGAGCGCCCAGCAAAGCGCTTGAAGAAACGATGACGCGACGGAGACCGCCTTGGGCGAATACATCCGGTTCACGAGCGGCATGAGGAACGCCTGCGCAAAGTTGCCCCAGAATGGCAACGAGGCGATCACGCCGTAGATCGCCGGGGGCAGCTGAAACATTTCCACCAAAAGTGCCGCGATAATAAAGTTACCCGGCTGCAGCAGGTAAACGATGGGCGTCGCTGCGAGGCCGTCGTAGGTGCATTGGCGCAGGTTATGACGAAGCGGCGAGGTGGACATGGACAGCGACGAAGCGGTTAATGAGGAACCGATCAGATAAGACCATGTGCGCCGCAATAAAAGCCAAAGTCCTCCAAGCGAAAAATACTGTGGTTTTGGCACGCTGGCTTCTCGGGAAGGTGCTCGCGGTCGTAGACGCTGATGGCCAAGTGCGCCGCGTGCGTATTTGCGAAACCGAGGCTTACCACGGGGCGAGCGACGTGGCTTGCCACGCGAGCAAGGGCCGCACCGCGCGCACCGAGGTGATGTTTGCCGAGGGCGGCGTGTGGTATGTCTACTTGTGCTACGGCGTGCACGAAATGCTCAACCTCGTCACCGGGCCGAGCGACCAACCCTCGGCAATCCTCATTCGCGGAGTCGAAGGCGTCGTCGGGCCGGGGCGCGTCACGCGTGCGCTCGGAATTGATCGCCGTTTCAACGGACGACCGGCGGACGAGGCCACGGGGTTGTGGATCGAAGACGACGGTTTCGTGGTGCCGCGCCGCGCTATCACGGCGACGCCGCGCATCGGTGTGGCCTACGCTGGGCCGGAGTGGGCGGCGAAACCGTGGCGGTTTTTCTACCGACCGATTATTTCCGCAGGACCGCTGGCGGACGATAGTCGGTGAGCACGGCGTAGGCGGTGCCGACCTTGACCTTCACTTCAAAACGCAACGGCAACCGGGCTCCGTCGGAGGAAACCCACACACGAACTTCACCCCCGCGTTTAAACATGCCTTTCGGATTTTCGGTCATGGTCGGAACGAGCAGTGTGGTGCGACGCGGCCCGTCGGGCGTCGAGATAACTTCATCGCGTTCGGCGGTGATTCGCAGCAGGTAAAACTCGTCGTCAAACAACACGGGAACATCACGGAATTCCCCCGGCGAGAGGTTCCACACGCGTGTTTGGATAAGCGCCGTGATGAGGTCGAGCGGTGTCCCATCCGGCATCGGCACCGCAGTGGACCGCGATGGCTTGAGGTGGTCGATATAGTCTCCTTCACGTTCTTCGTAATCGAATGTGATCGAGGCGTGGGTGTTCTTTTTACTCGAACGGGTGGTGGCCTCCGCAGCCAGCAAGCGGCCGTCAACCGCATCGAAAAGCGACCAG
>DFYA01000098.1:0-295 GCA_002382525.1 Opitutaceae bacterium UBA4094 | reverse complement strand
TCCAATCATGCCCCATCCAACCCTGTAGGTGAGCGCCTCGCCGGGACGCAGGAGTGCTACTTCTTCGTCCGCGCGAACCGACCCTTGCCAGAACAGCACCAGCACCAATGCCGGAAGGAGGCGGAAAAAGTGTCTCATCGAAGGGTGGGTTGAACGCGAAAGCGGTGGGGGATAAGAGGCGGATTAGCCGACGTTCTCGAAATAACGCGCGACAGGCTTAGCCGGACGCACGCAACGTCGCGGTGTCAAGAGGCGCGGCCCCGGCGGCCGCCAGTTTTTGACAGGTGGTGAGAGT
>DFYA01000053.1 GCA_002382525.1 Opitutaceae bacterium UBA4094 | reverse complement strand
TGGATGTTTTCCTCCGGGGGCAACTGGCGGCGTTTGAACCGGAAATCCGCGACATGGCGGACTATTGCATCGATACGTCGGGCAAGCGTATCCGACCGGCTTTGGTGTTCCTGAGTGGTTGGAGTGGCGGAGAGGCCCCCTCGCCGGAATTGGTCCGTGTTGCAGCGGTAGTGGAGTTGGTTCACTTGGCGACCCTCGTGCACGACGACATCATGGATGAGGCGGATGTGCGTCGTAGCCGGAGCACCGCCGCGCGGCAGTTTGGGCCGGAGGCGGCTGTTCTGCTTGGGGATGCATTGTTTGCGCACGCGTTGCACCTTGCCTCCCAATTTCCCACTCCCGAGGTGTGCCATGCGGTATCCGATTCCACGCGGAAGGTCTGTGCCGGCGAAATCGTGCAGACGCTTCGGCGGGGAACGAACAACATCACGCGAGCGGACTACTTTCGGGTGATCGACCTGAAAACGGCCGAGCTTTTTCGAGTTTCGTGTTTCCTTGGAAGCAAGTTGGGCGGATTCCCCGACAGCTTTGTGGAGTCGGCGAGCCGGTTTGGGCGCCACTTGGGCATCGCTTACCAAATTTACGACGATCTGGCTGACTTTTTCGGGCAGGAAAAACGCATTGGAAAGACGTTGGGAACCGACCTCCAAAGCGGGAAGGTGACGCTACCTCTGCTGGCGCTCCTGGACCGTTTGCCGGAAGGGGAGCGCACAGCGTTGATGGAGGAGATCCTAGGCGTGCGTGTTCCTGATCTGCAGCACCGCATCGCACAAATGGGGGCGTTGGGCGTATTTAACGTGGTATCGGCCGAGGTGGAGAGCGAATTGGTGCGGGCGGAGGCGGAACTCGCCCCGCACAGCGGAATCGCCTCGGCTCCGCTTCTCCGGCAATTATGTGATACTTTGCGCCTGCAGGTGCGGAACCTGCAGTTGCCTCGGGGCGTCTAGCTGCAAATGGCGCCAGTCTAACCACGTCCCTGTCCCGTGAACGCCGCTTCAAAAACTCTCGTCAAAACCTTGGTGGCGTCACCCGAACGCCAGCGCGAAGCCGGGGCGGATTGGTCGGTGGTTGAGCGCGTGCAAGGAGGAGACGTAGCGGCGTTCGATCAGCTGATTCTCAAGTATCGCGAACGCGTCTATGCGATGATTTATAACATCACCTCGAATCGGGAGGATGCAGCCGACCTCGCGCAGGACGCGTTCATCAAGGCTTTCCAATCGATCAATCGCTTTCACGGTCAGTCTTCGTTTTTTACGTGGCTCTATCGCATCGCGCTCAATGCGGCCCTAAGTCATGTCAGGCGCAACCGGTTAAGGACATTTTTCAGCTTCGATAAGGTGCATGAGGACACCGGTGTTTCAGACGTCATTAACAAATTGACGGCCAAAGGCGGGGTGGAGCGGGAGGTGTTTGTCGCCGAGCTCCAGGAAAAATTGAACGAAGCGATGCAAAAGTTGTCTATCCCTCACAGAACCGTGGTGACCTTTTTTGAAATCGATGGGCTTAGTCATGAAGAAATTGCCGAAATCATGGAGTGTTCGGTGGGCACGGTGCGTTCTCGTCTTCACTACGCCAAACAGCTTCTTCAGGCCGAACTCCAATCTTACCTAAACTGATGATTAGTCCTATTGAACGCGCTGAGGCGCCGAAGGTGACGATTGAAGATTTGCTCCGGATTAAGCGTGCGGAGCGGCCGGCACCCGAATTTTGGGGGCGGTTTGAGCAGGAGCTTCGGGCCAAACAACTTTCGGCGATCGTCGCCAAACGCCCGTGGTGGCAATCCATCAAACCGGCTCAGGGACTCCGCTGGATCTCTCGTTTTTACATGCCAGTCGGGGCGTCCGCGCTGATGGTGTTTGGTCTGCTGGCCGTAAAGGAAAACGCGGCGCTGTGGCCATCGAGCGTCGTGATAGAAGAAGACGGGGGCGTTCATGCGCCCGCTTTGAGCTTGGTGCCGCAGGTTTCTTTGGCGTCCAACGAGCAACGAGTGGAAACGCTGCCAGCGTCCACGGAGACCATTTCCGGTCCTACAGCGGTTGCGCGTTATGACATCCTTGCGAGGGAGGCCGAGGTTAAGGGCCCAAGTTATGCCCACTCCGTGCAGGCGCGTCGAGTGACGGGGCCGGGTGGTTTGCTGGAGATGATTCCTTGGGCGGCTCCTTTAACCGAGACGGCCGCCCCTCAACCGCCGGCACCATTGGTTCTGGGCGAATTGCCGCAGGTGACGTTTGCGGCGAACGTGTTGCCAGGGCGGGACTACCGTTTCGACGGGCGTGTAGAAGTTGACCCGGTGGTGATGCCCGTTCGCCGGGCGGCGGCTGAGTCGAAACCGAAGGAGCAGGCTGCTCCGGTGCTATCGCCTCGCGAGCTGCGCCGGGACCGGATCCTCGCGAATCTGGTCGTGGCGGAAGGCGTCGAAGCCGATCGGTCGCGGATGGGACAAGTGCGCGAAGTGCTCGTCAGCGCTCTCGATGATGATCGGCTCTACGACGGCGTTCGTCGGCTGGGAATGGGCGGGGACCGGCTCACGTTGAAGTTCTGATCGGACCCCAACGGGGGCGCGGCGATCATTCGTGCCGGTCTTTGCGTTTGGAGCGGTGGTGCTTACCGTCGCTCTATGAGAACTGAACGGGATTCGATGGGAGAAATGCGTTTGCCGGATGACGCTCTTTACGGGGCGTCCACGCAGCGGGCGGTGTTGAATTTTCCTATCAGCGGGCGGCCGCTTCCGGATGCGTTTATTCAGGGGCTGGGATTGGTTAAGCTGGCTTGTGCTTCTGCGAACGAGGAACTCGGGAAGCTATCGGTCGAGAAAAGTCGGATTCTGCAACAGGTCGCTCGCGAGGTGGCCGAGGGTAAACTGAACACCCATTTCCCCGTCGATGTGTTCCAAACGGGTTCTGGCACCTCGACTAACATGAACGTGAACGAGGTCATCGCAAACCGTGCGAGCCAGTTGTGTAATCGTGCGATTGGCTCCAAGGAACCCCTGCATCCCAACGACGATGTGAACCTCGGGCAGTCGTCCAACGATATCATTCCCACGACGCTTCATGTAAGTGTCGCGTGTTCTTTGGACCGCCGACTGCGGCCTGCACTTCAGCACTTGCAAGCGGCCTTTGCGGAAAAGTCCCGCGCCTTTGAGCCGGTGATTAAGATCGGGCGAACCCATTTGATGGACGCCACGCCGCTGACGTTGGGCCAAGTGTTTTCCGGGTATGCGATGCAGGTGACGAAGGCGGTCGAGCGCACCGAGCGAGCAGTCAAAGCATTGCGCGAGCTTGCGGTGGGCGGAACGGCGGTGGGAACGGGCTTAAATTGTCACCCGAAATTTGCCGCGTTGGTTGCGCGGAAGTTGTCCGAAGAGACAGGCCTGCCATTTGAGGAAGCTCGCAACCACTTCGAGGCCCAAGGCGGGAGGGACGATGCGGTGGAGGTCGCCGGTCACCTCGCCACGATCGCCGCAAGTTTGTCGAAGATCGCCAATGACATCCGCCTCCTCGGTTCGGGGCCTCGTGCGGGTTTCGGGGAGATACGCCTGCCCGCGACTCAGCCGGGTTCTTCCATCATGCCGGGCAAGGTCAACCCCGTCATGTGCGAGATGCTCGTGCAGGTGTGCATCTACGTGCAGGGGCTTTCAAACATGGTCGTGGCCTGCGGGCGGGACGGACATTTCGAACTCAACGTCACGATTCCCCTCATCGCGTATGCGCTCCACGAGTCGGTTGAAGTGTTGGCCAATGGCGCCCGGCAGTTTGCGGACGCGTGCGTGATGGGCTTGGAGGCGGACGAGTCGCGGTGCCGCGAGCTGGTTGACCGTTCCCTGATGCTCGTGACCGCGCTGAATCCACTTATTGGATACGATGCGGCCGCCGCAGTGGCGAAGGAAGCTTTCGCGAGCGGTCGAACGCTCAAGGAGGTCGTGCTCGCGAAGGGGTTGCTGGACGAAGCGCAGGTCGATACAGCTTTGGACCCGCGTTCTATGACGGAGCCTGGTGAGCGCGGTGCAGGTGCCTGAAGCGCAAACGACGCCGGCTTATTTATGGCCTATGTGCAGCGCGACCGAGCCCATCATCATGCGAATCGCTTCGACCGAACCAAATCCCGCCGCGCGGATCTCGCCCGCCATTACTTCGTGTCCCGGGTATTGTTCGATTGATCCGCAAAGATACTCGTATGCACCCCGGTCACCGGTGACGGCGGCGGCAATCGTCGGAAGGATACGTTTGAGGTAAAAGAAGTAGATCGGGCTGAACCAGGTGTAAGGCTGCGAAAACTCCAGGAGGTAAAGCTGACCGCCGGGACGGAGCACGCGATGAATCTCGCGGAGCGCTTGATGCCGGTCGGCCATATTTCGCAGCCCGAACGAGAGCGTGACGGCGTCGAATGACGCATCGGCGAGGGGGAGCGCGAGTCCGTCACCTTGGATAAACGTGATGTTGATGCCCCGGCCGCCGCTTTGCTGTTTGATGACCGCTTCGTCGAGCATGGGCTGACAAAAATCCATGCCGGTGATGCGACACGAGGCGGGCAGCTCTCGGCTCAACGCGAACGCGACGTCACCGCTTCCCGTCGCGAGATCGAGAACCGCAAGCGGGTTTTCGCGAGCCACGGCGTGGACCAATCGGCGGCGCCACCAGATATCGACGCCCCCGCTCAATAGATGATTCGCCACGTCGTAGCGACGGGCGATTCGGGCAAACATCGAGTTGACGGCAACGGGATCGGGCATGGACAAAAGTCTAAAGCACGTCCGAGAAGTCGTCGCGCTACGAGCCAAAATCCATTTCTGTCGTTTCCCGGCAGATGCGCACAGGGGCACGGAAGCGGCTGGAAAAAAGGCGCTTCCGTGTTTGCGCAAGCGGATAGCGTGGTGAGGATTAAGCTGAATTTAGCCGTGCGGCGGCGGCGAGGCCGAGGAGCGTGAGATCGGGCACCACGCGAACAGGTTGCCGCAGCCGGGTCTCAAGGAACGCGGCGTTGCCTCCCGTAATGAACAGGTGCGCGGCAGGTTCGCCGCGGGTTGCGAGCTCCGCGAGCACGTGGTCGAGGAGCGCTTGGATCAAGCCGGGGAAACCGACGACCGTGCCGATGCGCATGGCTTCGGTCGTGGACTTGCCGATCATGCCGTTGATTTCCAGCGAGTCGTCGAGCAGCGGAAGTTGCGCGGTGCGTTCGTGCAAGTAGCGCCGCGTGACCTCGATCCCGGGGGCGATGATGCCGCCTTCGTAGCCGCCATTTTGCGTGATGATGTCAAAGGTGACGGCGGTGCCGGAATCGATTACGACGGCCGGGCTGCCACCGAGGGCGTGCGCGGCGGCGGTGTTGGCGAGGCGATCTTGTCCGATCTCCGACGGCTTCGGATACGTGATGGGCACGCCGAGTTGGCACTCATGCGTGAGTTGAAACACCGGAAGTTTCGAGGCGGTGGCGAGCACCTCGCGCAGTCGGCCGTTGATCGCGGGCACCACCGAGCAGAAGGCGATGCGGTCGATCTGTGGATGTGCCCCGAACAACGCGGCGAGGCGGGCGGGCAAGCCCTCCTGCGGGTCGTCGAGCAACGGCGTGACGACCGCGCTTTGATCTGAAGCGGTGTGGTGCGGTCCGACCACGCCGTAATGCGTGTGGGTGTTGCCGACGTCGATGCAGAGGAGAGCCATGGGAGGAGGGAGCCCGGGCGAATGCCCGATACCCAATGTCCAATGACCAAGGTCCTCGGCGCAAGCGCGCAGACGGTGAGCGCGCTTGCGACGTGCTTTTGTGTCAGCGGCCGATCGGCGTGTTGTCGTTTACGTCGCCATGCGGGACAGCGTCGTTCCACACGAGGACTTGATTGCCTTTTTGCAAGGCGGCGCGGAGGTCCGGGTAGGCGACGTCTTGCACGGGTTGTTTGCCGGCCTTGAAGGCGAGGCTGGCGGCGGTGGCAGCGGCTTGGGCGAGCACCATAAACACCGGTTCCATGCGGATGCTGCCGTAGGCGATGTGCGAGGCGGAGAGACACACGGGCACGAGCAGGTTGGTCACCTC
>DFYA01000147.1:9107-12611 GCA_002382525.1 Opitutaceae bacterium UBA4094 | reverse complement strand
GTGAGGCTGAGTCCGCTCAAGCCGAGCGTGAGCAACACGAGTTGCAACGAGAGCACTTGCACGCAGCGCGCACGGTAGCGCCACGCCAAACCAAACAGCCTGCCAATCAAACGCGCGTTGGAAACCGGTTCCGCCGACGGATGACCGGGCGTCGGGTTCACTGTCCGTTCGTCGCAGGTTGCGCCGCAGGAGGATTGGCGTTGCTGGTTGCCGCCTGGCGCAGCGCCCGGCGGCGCCGCACCTCGGCCGCCACCGATTCGAGGCGGCGTTGATCGTCGCCCCGCGAGCCCGGCACCGCGTTGACGCGACCCCCACCCTGCTGCCCGCCGCGGTTCACCACCGGCAACGGGGACGGTGCCGCCGCGCCGATCTTGGCCGACGAAAGCGGCAACGTGAATCGCTGGCCCTGATATTCCACCGTCACCAAATCCGACGTTTCATCAAAAGCGCTGACCCGGAACTCCGCTTCCGGATCGTCCTGCTTCACCCACGCCCCAAAATTCTTCGAGCGGTCAAATAGACCGAACAACACGCCGTCCTTCGTCGCGACCAAACCGCGGAACTCGACGGTGGCGTTTTCGGTGACCACCGGCGCCGCCGGTTCGTCGTCGCGCGGGAGCATAAAAGGCGAGTTGGTGACCAGCCCCTGAAGCGAGATCGGGGCCGCGCAACTCAACGTTGCGGAGAAGATTATGCCGAGAGCGAAGAAGAGGGGGGAAGGGGCGGACATAACTGGGCAGAAGGTGAGACCGGTGCGGGAACTCGTCAAGCGACGCCCCTGAATCAAACGAGTTACACCCTCGCAGGAAACCGTCCGTCGATGATCGCCGACCGAACGCACGACGCGCGCCGTTACGACTGCGGTTCCGCGCGCCCGGCGGAAAACACCTTTCGGGCGCTTTCGCCGAACTCCATCGTCTGCGTGGGGAAGGCAAACGAGAGCCCGCGCCCGCGCACCGCTCGCATGAACGCGAGGTTCACCCGCTCGCGCACCTCGAAGCTCTTCCGCATGTCGGGATCGGCCGTGAAATACACCACTTGGATATCGAGCGAATACGCGCCGTAAGCCGCGAACCGCACGAGGATGTAATCTTGGTGCACGCCCGGGTCCTTTTCCAAAATCGTGCGCATCTCGGCGAGGATCTGCTCCATCTGCTCGGGCGTGGTGTCGTAGGTGATGCCGATCGTCTGATCGACGCGCCGCTGCGGCATCTTGGTGAAGTTGTTGATCGCATCGGCCGCCACCGTCTTGTTGGGGATCACGATCAAGGTGCGCTGCGGCGTCCGCAGGCGCGTGGACCGCAAGCCGATGTCCTCCACCGTGCCCATGTGGGATCCGATTTGCACGAACTCGCCGATCCGGAAAGGCTGGTCCACCGCGATCACGACCGAGCCAAACACGTTGGCGATCGTGTCCTGCGCCGCGAGGGCGAACGCCAGACCGCCCAAGCCCAGACCGGCGAGGAACGTCTTCACATCGGCGCCGAGCGACTGCGCGACCATCAATACGCCGAGAATCACAAAGACCGTGACCAGCGTCTTCTTGATCCACGGCATAAACGCCGCCACGCCCGCGCCGCGCGCCTTGGCGATCTCGGTGAGGTGATCGAGAAACGCGTTCAGCGTGCGGATAAGCGCCCAGAAAAAGCAGATCAAAAACGCGACCGTCGCCGCGTTGCTCACCACTTCGTCGGTCGCGGGATCGAGCTTTAAGATCTTCAGCGCAGCAAAGATGCCGACCAGCGCGATGAAGGTGGACACCGGGGCTTCCAGCGAAGGGAACAACTTGTCGTCGAACGTCGTGCGCGTGCGCGCCGCCAGCTTCTTCAAGCTGCCGAAGATCCACAACGTGAGCAGATTTCGCAGCAGGTAGAAACCAATGAGCAACGTGCCGGCGATCGCGTAGTGTTGCCAGGTGTTCTCCGAAGAACGCACGTCGAAGATGGCGAGCAATGCGTCCGCCAGTTCCTCCAAAAAATCCGGCGAGCGCGGCATTTCCACCGCGCCGGAATGGATCGCCGCCGCGGCCTGCGTCGCCACGTCCGGACTGGTCGTGACCACGGACACGGACTCGCCGTCCGACTGGGCTCCCAGGGACGACAGCATGAGGACAAAACCAACCAGAACCGCGCAGGCTCGTTTCATAAAATTAAAGGCGCGTGTTCTCCGCGCCCACCGCACCCGTGTCAATCTCCCCACGGAAGGCGGCTGAAAACCGCCGCTGGAGTTTGGCTCCGACGGGCTCCGGTGGTTGAAAACCACCGCTCCTGGGAAAAGGCCGCCGACCTCGCCGGTGACGGCGATGTCCGCAAGGAGCGGCGGTTTTCAACCGCCGATTTCNNCCCTCACGCATACCCGCCACCCTGCGTGATCCCGAGTTCCTCGCGCCGACGCGAACGCTCGGCCGCCGCCTTCTTTTCGTAGCCCGAACGACGATGCTCCGCGAGCGGGTCGGCGGGCAAACCGCGCGACTTGCGCCACGCCTTGATCGCCGGCGACACGTCGGTGAAAAACGCCTTCTTCAACTCCAGCTCGGCGTCCACCACGTTGTTGGCCGCTTGCGCCTTTTTGAGCGCGGCTTGGTCCACCAGCGCGGCCTTCGCATACAACTCCTGCGCCATGACCACGGTTTGCAACGTCGCCTCGATCTTCGGCTTTTCGTTGTGCGACTGGTCGATCATATAGGCGATCGCCGGAGCCGCACCGCGATCCGCCGTGAAGCTGTGGATCTCGTGGAAAATGCGGAACACCTGATACGGGTCGATCGAGCCGAGCGTGAGGTCGTCGTCCGCATAACGACGGTCGTTGAAGTGAAAGCCGCCCAGCATGCCTTCGTCCAAAAGGAACGCCACGATCTGCTCGATGTTCTGCCCCTGATAATGATGGCCGGTGTCCACGAGCACCTTCGCGCGCGGGCCGGCTTTCTTCGCATGGATGTAAGCCATGCCCCAATCCGCGATGTCCGTCGCGTAAAACGCCGGCTCGAAGGGCTTGTATTCGACGAGCATCGTCTGCTGCGGCGAGAGCTTCTTGTGCAACGCCTTCAAGCACGCCTCGAAGTGCTGCTTGCGTTCGCGGATGTTCCCCTGCCCCGGGTAGTTGGTGCCGTCGGCGAACCACAACGACACCGAGTCGCTGCCGACTGCTTTGCCGATCGCGACCGAGTCGTAGCAATGCTGCAACGCGCGCTCGCGCACCACCGGGTCGTTGTTGCCGAACGATCCCCACTTGTAGTCCTGATCTTGAAACAGGTTGGGATTGATCGAGCCGATCTTCACACCGTGTTTCGCCGCGAGCTTCACCGCAGCCTTCGGATCCTCACCTGCCTTGAAGTCCCACAACACATGCACCGCGACCGACGGGCAACATCCCGTCAACGCCTGCACCTGGCCCGCGTCGGCCAGCTTGTCGTTGAGATCGATGGCCGACGCCGCCTGGTAAAATTTCCCGAAGCGCGTCCCCGTGTCGGCGAAACCCCACGAGGGCGTTTCGATGGAAAACCCG
>DFYA01000147.1:0-8955 GCA_002382525.1 Opitutaceae bacterium UBA4094 | reverse complement strand
GGGCTCCCTACCCGCCCGCCGGGCACCCCGCCGACCACCAATTCGCGTGGACCGAGGGTCGCGTGCTCGGCGCCTGGCAGGTTGTATTCATTATTTCAGGACAAGGCCGGTTTGAGTCCGCGCTCACCAGGCCCGCCACCGTCAAAGCCGGCACCGCGCTGTTGCTGTTCCCGGGCGTGTGGCATCGCTACGCGCCCGACCCCGCGACGGGTTGGAGCGAACGATGGATCGAGTTGCGCGGCCCCGCGCTCGAGCGACTGCAGAAGAGCGGCGTGCTGGCGCCCGGCGAGCCGCTGCGCACGCTGGGCAAGGCGACCGAGGTCGAGGCGTTGTTTACGCGTATCCACGAACGGTTGCGCGAACCAGGCGCGGGCTTCGATCCCGAGTTGAGCGGATGGGCGCTGCAGTTGCTCGCGCAGTTGCACACGGCGACGCGTCGGCACGAGACCGCCGCGCCGATGGCCCTCGTGGTCGCGCGCGCCGAACGATTGCTCGCCGAGCGCATCGACACACCGCCCGCGATGGGCGCCCTCGCCAAAGAACTGGGCGTGGCTTACTCGCACTTCCGCCGCGAGTTCAAGACGCTCACCGGCCTCCCGCCCAAACAATACCTGCTGCGCCTCCGTCTCGAAAAAGCGCGCCGCCTGCTCGGCAACACGCCCGACTCCGTCAAAACGATTGCAGACCGACTCGGCTTCAACTCGCCGTTTCATTTGTCCGCCGCTTTCAAAAAGGAATTCGGCGTCGCCCCCGCGGTCTGGCGCCAAGGCAAGACCCCGCCCCCGGTTTAAGTTGTCCGCTCGCCCGATGCGTCCGTAGATAGCGGCCGAGCCCGATGATCGACGCCCCCTCCTCCGCCCCGTCCGCAGCCGCGCCGCAGCGCCCGCCGCAAGCACGCGCGCCCTTCCATGTGATGACCAAGCCCAGCGGATCGCGGTGCAACCTCGACTGCCATTACTGCTTCTACCTGGAAAAGGAAAAACTCTACCCGCGCGGACCCACCGACGTCATGCGCATGCCGCGCGCGCTCCTGGAAACCTACGTGCGCGACTACATCGCCGCGCAACCGGGCCCCGTTGTCAGCTTCGCCTGGCAAGGCGGCGAACCCACGCTGATGGGCGTCGATTTTTTCCGCGAGGCCGTCGCCCTTCAAAAACGCTACGCCAACGGCAAAACCATCGAGAACGCCTTTCAAACCAACGGCACGTTGCTCGACGACGACTGGGGACGCTTCCTCGCCGACGAAGGTTTTCTCGTCGGCATCAGCATCGACGGCCCGCGCGCGCTGCACGACGCTTACCGCGTGGATCGCGGACAACGCCCGACCTTCGACCGCGTGATGGCGGGCATGGATGTGCTCAAAAAACACAAGGTCGAGTTCAACACCCTCACCACCGTCCATCGCAAAAACGCTCCGCAGGCACTGGAGGTTTATCGGTTCCTTCGAAAACACGGCTCCGGCTACATCCAATTTATTCCCATTGTGGAACGCGCGCCGGAAACCGGCCCGGCGGCACATGGCCTCACCCTCGCCTCGCCGCCCGACCCGCTCCGCGCAGGGGGCGCCGACGACGCCGACGCCTCGGCGGCACGCGTCACCCCGTGGAGCGTGCGCCCCGCCGAGTTCGGCGCCTTCCTGTGCACGATCTTCGACGAGTGGGTGCGGCGCGACGTCGGCCGGGTATTTGTGCAACACTTCGACAGCGCCCTCGCGAAGTGGGTCGGCGCCCCCGGCGGCGCGTGCGTGTTTGCCGAGACCTGCGGACGCGCCCTTGCGGTGGAACACAACGGCGACGTGTATTCGTGCGATCACTACGTGTATCCTGAGTATCGACTGGGAAACCTCCGCGAAACGCCTTTGGCTCAACTCGCCGATTCCGCACGCCAGAAAAAGTTCGGCGACGAAAAGGCGACCACGTTGCCCCGCTACTGCCGTGAATGTCCGGTGAAGTTTGCCTGCAACGGCGACTGCCCCAAACACCGCTTCGCCCATACACCCGACGGCGAACCCGGGCTCAGCTACCTCTGCAAATCCTACCGGCGTTTCTTCACGCACATCGACCCCGCGATGATAACCATGGCCGCCCTGCTGAAAAGCGGACGCGCCCCCGCCGAGATCATGCGCCTGCAGAAGTGATCCGCTGTGGCCGCTCTTAACGTCAGCCGATCATTTTCAGCGAAACCGCTTACGCTTCGAGCGGAATGCGCACCGAGGCGGTGGTGACGCCGCCATCGGACTGCAGGGAAAAGTCGAAGCCGTGCAGCCGGGCAATTCCTTGCGTCAGTGCCAGACCGAGGCCCAGTCCCGGCGGCCGCTTGCCCTCCGCCCCAAACTGCTGGAAAGCACCGATGCTCGCGATCTGATCCGAGGTCATGCCTACGCCGCGGTTTATCACCGTCAGCAGGTAAGCGCCGCCCAAGCTCCGGCCGGTGACCTCGATCGCGGTAGACACCGGGGAAAACTTGCAGGCGTTCTCCACGAGTTCCTCGACCACCTGCAACAGGTATTCCTGCCTCAGAGGGAGGCGCGTCGTTTCCCATGCGATCACCAAATCGGAATTCCGATTCCAACTTCGGCAGACCTCTCGAGCCGCGCGCTCGACTTCGGGGCCTAACAACGCGGTCTCGTCGGCGGGTCTCACGTCGGAGCGAGGGGCGTCGAGTTGCGCGAGCTGTCCGTAGAGATGCAACCGTTTCATCATCCGACGCAACCGGTCGGACGCCCGCGTGATCGCCCGCTGCGCCTCCCCTATCTGGGCAGTCCCTTTGCCGGGACTCATCGCGAGCAGATCGGTGACGGTCGTTATGTGGTGCAGCGTTTCCATGACCTCCGCGGGCACGGACGCGGCGACCGCCAGGCTGACTTCGTCGGTCCTGCGGCGCGCTTCCTCGAGCTGACGCTGCCGTTTTTCCAGACGGCGTCGCACCGATTGGATGAGCGTCTTGGGGTTGAACGGCTTGACGATATAATCGTCGGCCCCCTCCTCCATGCCGTGGCGGCGCTGGTGGTTTGCGGCCAGGGCGGTGATGAAGATGAACGGTGTCGTCGCCGTGCGCGGGTTGTCGCGAAGCTTCTGGAGAACGCCGAAACCGTCCAACTCCGGCATCATGATGTCGCAAAGGATCAGATCGGGCGCAGCGCTCAGCGCATACTCGACCCCGAGCTTTCCGTTGGCCGCCTCGATCGGCTCGAACCCCTCGAAGCGCAACACCTGGGCCATCTGGCCCCGCATCGCCTGGTCATCTTCAATGACGAGTATCCTGTTCATAGGTCGGGAAACGGATCCCGCAGGGGCGCGTCGTTTTCAGACCCCGCGCTGTATTCGTCGATCGAATACGCGATAGGCAGGAAGACGCGCACCCTCGTGCCCTGGTCCACGCGGCTATCCACCTCGATCATTCCCTCAAGCAGGTCGACGAACTGCTTCACGATCGCCAAGCCCATGCCGGTTCCGGGGCGGTTGCCTACATTGTTCGATCGGTGGAAGGTCTGAAAAATGTTCTCCAGATCGGCCTCCGGGATCCCGATTCCCGAGTCGCTCACCTCGAACAGGAGCCAATCCGCACCGTTGGCGACGCCCACGGGGGCGACACGTTTCACCGAGAGCATCACCCGCTGTTCGTCGGCGGAATACTTGACCGCGTTACCGACGAGATTTCCCAAGATGTGAAGCAAGATGCGTTCGTCCACAAAGGCGTGGCTGGCCTCCGGAGCGATGACGCAGTCGATCATCTCGCGCCGGTTCGGGAACTCCTCCGCCAGGCCGCTACACAACAGCTCCAGGTCGAGACAGTCGGGCGTGTTCTCGATTTTCCCGCAGTTCATTTTTTCGTGAAGTAGCAGGTCCTCCATCATCTGCGTCATGCGCGCGACCGCCCGCTGGATTTGCCGGATGTTTCCGGATCTCTCCTCGGCGGTCATCCTTTCCAAATAATCCGCCATCAATGCGGCGGCCATGTTGATCACGCACAACGGAGACCGGAACTCGTGCGAAACCAGGCTCACGAACCGGCTCTTCACCAAGTTCAGCTCCCGCTCTTGTTCAAGCGCACGACGCGAGCGTTCCTCGCCGTCCTTGTGCTCGACCAATTCGCGGGCGGTGCGCTTGCGCTCGCTGATGTCGCTCATGAACCCGTGCCAAAGGGTGCCCCCATCGGGCTCGCGCTCCGGGGTCGCCTGGCCCTCGATCCAGAGCAGGCCCTTTGCCGGATGTTGCACCTGGAACTCGGCACGCCAACTCGCCATGGTGCGGGCGGACTCCGCGATCGAGGCACGAAGCAGGGCGCGTTCGTCCGACGGGACGAGCTCGAAGAAAGGCGCCGCATCTTCGGTCCAGTCCGCCGGCTGCACCCCGAACAACTCGGCGATCATCGGGCTGGCGTAGGGCATACAACTCGAACCATCCGCCCGCAGGCGAAACGTGTAGATGATACCGGGCGCGTTGGCGGCGATCTTGGCCAACCGTTCCCGCAACACCAACTGGGAGCGCATGGCGTCGTCCGCTCGCCGTCGTTCGGTGATATCACGCGCCATCGTCTGCACCGCGTAGGGCCGTCCCTCCCTCATCACCAGGGACGACTTGGTCTCAACAGGGACCAGACTCTTGTCGCAGCGGACCAGCATGAACTCCGTCACCCCGGCTTGTGCTCCGACCGATCTTACGGTCTCGACCACGGCCCGAGCCCGGGGAACGTCCGCCGGCGGCAGCAAGGACGCCAACGTCAGCGAAGCCAGTTCTTCGCGCCCGTAGCCCAACAGCGCGAACGCCGCCGGATTGAGATCGAGGAGCCGGCCCTCGAAATCGTGGACAAACATGCACTCCAGCGAGCGTTCGAACAGACTCCGGTGGCGTTCCTCGGATTCACGCAACGCCGTCTCCGCCTTCTTTTTTTCGGTGATGTCCTCTTTGACCGCGACGAAGTGCGTGATGTCGCCAGCCTCGTTACGGATCGGCGAGATCACCGCCGATTCCCAATACCGTTCTCCGTTCTTCTTCTTGTTGTGGAGCCGCCCGCTCCATTCATCGCCACCGGTGATCACGGCCCAAAGCTCCCGGTAAACCGCGACCGGCATCTCGCCCGACTTGAGTATGCGCGCGTTTTTACCTCGCACCTCCTCCAATCCGTAGCCCGTCAGCGCGCAGAACCGCGGATTGACATAGTCGATCGTGCCCGAGGTGTCGGTGATCACGATCGAAACCGGGCTCTGATCGACAGCACGCGACAGCTTGCGCAATTCCAACTCCACCTGTTTGCGCCGCGCGATGTCCGCCAACAGTTGCGCTTGGGCGCCGATCAACTCCCGCGTCCGCTGCGCCACGGTCTGCTCGAGGTTCGCCATGTGACCCCGCAAGCGTTCAAGCAGCCCCCGCTTTTCAGCCATGACGTGGGCGAGGTGCAACACCTCGATAACATCGAACGGCTTCTTGAGAATCACGAGCCGGTCGGAGACGCCGAGCCGTTGGGTGATCTCGGCCCAAGAATAATCCGAATACGCGGTGCAAAGCACCACTTGGAGATCCGGATCCACGCTCCACAGGCGCGCGATCGTTTCCACGCCGTCCCACCCGGGAGGCATGCGCATGTCCACGAACGCCACCGCAAACGGGCGCGCATTTCGCACCGATTCCTGAACTGCGGCGAACCCGTCCTGGCCCTGATGCACACACGTCACCTCGAACACGGGATCCTCGACCACCGGGCGAGCGCCGTGAAGCTCGGCGAGCACGGTGTGGATGGATTTGGTCGAGCGCAGAATTTTGCGGAAGTCTTCGTGGATCGAAGCCGTGTCGTCCACTACCAGCACCCGTGTCGGCGTAGCCGAACTCGACCGTTGTCGCAGGTCCAGCAGCGGATCGGGCGGTAAAAAATTCGCGGCGAAAGAGGTCATTAAGGAAGGTCCACGTTTGTCGCCGATGCCGTCTCCCGGCTAGGAGTCTCATCGCCCCGAAGGATATGCCGGGCTGCATCGTCGGAAAAAAGGCAGTCCACTCCACCACACCGGCAGGGAGCCCAGTCCCGCGCAAGCGTCGTTGCGACTCCCGCTGCAAATTCGGCGCGAATTTGCCCCCATCTTGCAGATACAGGCTGCGCGCACCCAGCAAACGGCTGCCATTTTGCCGCAGAGCTGCAAAACCCACCCGCGGCTAAATCGGTGCTCGCGGCCTGCGGCGAACTTTCAGGCCATCGCGCGAGATCCACTCCTCAAAACCCCGTGAACGACGGGCATGCCGACACCTCTCTAATTAGCTCGTTGTTGTCGCAACTCTCACACTCCCCGCAACCGGCTCATAAAAAAGCCCTGCCGTTTTAAGGAAGGGCTGAAAAATTGGGTGCAGGGGTTGGATTTGAACCAACGACCTTCAGGTTATGAGCCTGACGAGCTACCGGGCTGCTCCACCCTGCAATAAGTGGGAGGGCGAGAACATGGTTTTGCACACCCCTCTGTCAACGGCCATTTTGAAAACTTTCCTTTTCTCCGCGCTTGCCTCGCCCTTCCGCGCCCTCTGTGCTCTCGCCTTCCTTCGCCCAATTCCGGGTTCGGGAAAACATCAACCACAACACTCATCTCACGATCGCAAGGCGGCCCAGTTGGCCGACCTGTGTTTCAACAGATAACATAGATCAACTCCCATGAACGTCTCCCCTAAAGACCTCCTCGATGCCGGCGTCCACTTCGGCCACCAAACCCGCCGCTGGAACCCGCGCTCCAAGCCCTACGTCTTCGACCACCGCCAGGGCATCACCATCATCGACCTCGGCAAGACCCACGAGCTGCTCCAGAAGGCCTACTCCTTCCTCGAAGAAACCGTCGCCGGCGGCGGCAACGTGCTCTTCGTCGGCACCAAGCGCCAAGCCCAGGAAATCGTCCGCGAGGCCGCCATCGCCACCCACCAGCCTTTCGCGGTCGACCGCTGGCTCGGCGGCACCCTCACCAACTTCGCCACCGTCAAGAAATCCATCGCGAAGTTCAAAAAGTTCCAGCAGCAGGAAAGCTCCGGCGAACTCGCCAAGCTCTCCTCCAAGGAAGAATCCGCCATCAAGCGCGAGATGGTGCGCATGAACAAAAATTTCTCGGGCATCATGGAGATGAACAATCTCCCTTCCGCCGTGTTCGTCCTCGACGCCAACCACGAAGCCATCGCCGTTGCCGAGGCCAAGCGCCTCAACATCCCCTGCGTCGGTCTCGTTGACACCAACTCCGACCCCACCCAGCTCGCCTACCCGATCCCGGGCAACGACGACGCCGTGAAGTCCATCCGCATCATCGTGGACACCGTCGTCGAGGCGATCCAGAGCGGCCTCTCCCAGCGCGAGAACCGCCGCAACACCCGCGGCCAGGCCGACCTCCGCGCCGCCTCCGCCTCGATGGCCGCCGCCGCTGGCGCCGTCAACGAAGAGGGCGAAGTCGACCTCTCCAAGGTTGAAATCCCCTCCGAAGGCGAAGCCACCGAAGGCGAAGCCGCTGTCGCCAAGAAGAAGACTGTCGCCCCTCGCAAGAAGGTCGCCGCTCCCAAGGAATAACCCTCCCCCGCCTCTTATTTAATGAGCACCACCATCACCGCCTCCCAAGTCAACGACCTGCGCTCCCAGACGGGCGCCGGCCTCATGGACTGCAAGCGCGCGCTTGTTGAGACCAACGGCAACGTCGAAGAAGCCGTCACCATCCTTCGCAAGAAGGGTGCCGCCTCGGCCGCCAAACGCGCCGATCGCGAAGCCAAAGAAGGCCTCATCGACACCTACATCCACGTCGGTGGCAAAGTCGGCGTCCTCATCGAGGTCAACTGCGAGACCGACTTCGTCGCCCGCAACGACGACTTCAAGGCCCTCGTGCGCAACCTCGGCATGCACATCGCCGCCGCGAACCCGCTCTACGTGACCCGTGATCAGGTTCCCGAGGCTGACCTCAACGCCGAGCGCGAAATCGCCGCCGCCCAGGTCGCCGGCAAGCCGCCCGCCGCCGTGCAGAAGATCGTCGAAGGCAAGATCGAGAAGTTCTTCGCCGGCATCGTCCTCCTCGACCAGCCCTACGTCAAAGAACCCGAAAAGAGCATCAAAGAGGTCCTCACCGAGGCGATCGCCAAAACCGGCGAAAACATCCAGGTGCGCCGCTTTGTGCGTTACCAGCTCGGCTCGTAACGGTCCGCGCGACATCGCTCCCGCTTCCAAGGCACGCCGGCATCGCCGGCGTGCTTTTTTGTGCCCACGCCCGGGGCGACGGTTGTCTTCCTCGGTGCGGTCGCTTGATTGCGTGATGCCATGCCCGTTATCCGCGAAGTTCGTGTCATTCCCCCACCGCCCGGCGAGGCCCCCGATCAGTCGCCCATGAAGGTTTCCAAGACCCTCATCGTCACCCGCGGCCTCACGCATCGCTGTCCCAATTGCGGAGCCAAAAAGCTGTTCAAAGAAGGCACGCTCTTTCGGCTCAACGCGGCGTGCCCCGACTGCGGTTTGCTCATCGAGCGGGACGAAGGTTTTTTCCTCGGCTCCATGACGCTCAACTACGGCGTGACCATTCTTGGAGTGCTCCTGCCGATCCTAATTCTCTATCTTGTCGGAGCGTTTTCCGGTGTCGTCGCGGCGGTGCTCGCCGGTGTGTCCGCGATCATATTTCCGATGGTGTTCTACCGTGCCTCGCGCAGCTGGTGGCTGATGAGTTATTACTTTTTCCTACCTAAGCACCTGCCCGCGAACCGCGGCGAACTCGCTCCCGGACAAGACGAGAACATATAGCATCGTCACCCTGAGCGTGAGCACAGAGAAAAGCGACGAAACCGGCTCCAGTTCTCCGGCGCGACATCGCCACACTTTCGGCTTCCGTTTTGGCGAGCGGGTTCTACGTTCGCCCGTCCACAGCAACCGGAGAGGTGGCAGAGTGGTCGATCGCGTCTGACTCGAAATCAGATGTAGGTGCAAGCCTACCGGGGGTTCGAATCCCCCCCTCTCCGCCAGTTT
>DFYA01000257.1:7597-11258 GCA_002382525.1 Opitutaceae bacterium UBA4094 | reverse complement strand
TGATCGCTTGGTCGGTCGCGGAGAGCGTGGTAGCGGCGATGGCCCCGGCGGAGGGCGAGCGGCGTTTGATTTCGGCGATGACCGCGAGTTTTCCGTCGTCGCGGCGAAGCGCGGCGGCGAAGGACGGAGGCTTGGGCGCCATGGCGTTGTAGGCCGCCAACTCGGGCAGGGAAACGTTGCGGATGAGCGGAGCAATCTCCTGCCGTTTCCACGCCATGATCTCGGTGAGTTTGTCGGACATAAAGAGCTCACGGAACACACGGAACACATGGAAGACAAAGCCGAAAAATTTCCGTGTGTTCCGCGTGTTCCGTGGGCAACTTCCGGCGCATGAGCGCCGTTGAAGATCTTCGTAAAACCGTGGCCGCTTTGCGCGGACCGGGCGGGTGTCCGTGGGACCAGGAGCAGACGCATGCGTCGCTTACGCGTTGCTTGATCGACGAGGTGAGCGAGCTGCTCGACACCATCGACCGGCTCGACAAACCGCACATGCGGGAGGAGCTGGGCGATGTGCTTATGCAGGTGATTTTCCACGCGCAACTCGCCGAGGAGGACGGGCATTTCAACCTCGATGACGTGGCGCGCGAGGCGAACGACAAACTCGTGCGGCGGCATCCGCACGTGTTCGGCACCGGCGACAAACTCGGCACGGCCGAGGATGTCATCGTGAAATGGGAGCAGATCAAGGCGCAGGAGAAGAAGAACGGCCCGGCGCAGTCGGGAGTCTTTAAAGACCTTCCGCCGCGGCTGCCGGCGTTGATGTTCGCAGAGACGGTGTGGAAGCAGATCGAGAAGAAAAACCTGCCGGCGGCGGGTATTGTTGATGTTGCTCAAGTGAAGGCGCTCGGTGCGCAACTCGATGCGGCGACGTTGGGCAAGATGCTCTTTGAACTCACGGCGGCGGCGCGCGTGAAGGGCCTCGATCCAGAAGGCGCGCTGCGATTGCACGCCACGCAGGTGATGCGCGATGTCGAAGCCCGCGTTACATCCGCCACCGCCTGAGCCGGTGCTGGCGCGCTGGTGGGCGCCGTTTGCGGAGTTCTTGGAAAAGGAGCGCCGCTACTCCGTGTATACGCTGCGCAACTACAGGCAGGCGTTCGACGACTTTTATCGTTGGCTGCAGGCGGCGGGGCTGTGGGAGCGCGGCTTCGACGGGCTCGGGACGCGCGATCTGCGCGACTTTGTCATCGAGGCGCAATCGCGCTTCGATCGGCGGACGCTGCACAACCATGTGTCGGGTTTGCGCGCGTTTTTTAAGTATTGGCTGCGGCGAGGCGAGGTGGCTCGAAACCCGTTTGTCGGCGTGCCGTTGCCCAAGTTGGAGAAGCGGCTGCCGCAGTTTTTAACGGAGTCGCAGATGAAGCTGTTGCTCACGGGGCCGCAGCGGTTGTTGGAGAATCAGGCGATCGACGCGTTTACGGCCTGGCGCGACCGACTGGTGATGGAACTGCTGTATGGAGGCGGCTTGCGCGTGAGCGAACTCACGGCGCTCGATTACGGGCAAATCGACTTCACGAGCGGGGTGGCGCGGGTGTTGGGCAAAGGCCAAAAGGAGCGGCTGTGTCCGCTCGGGCGCGTCGCGATGGCGGTGTTGCAGAAGTGGAAGCAGGAGTTTGCGCGCGACACCGCCCACTGCGCGCCGGTGTTGGTGAACGCGAAACACGAGCGCCTGCCGATCCGCCAAGTGCAGTTGATGTTGAAACGGTATCTGGGACTGGCCGGGCTCCCGCTCGACCTGACGCCGCATAAACTGCGCCACAGTTACGCGACCCACCTGCTGAACGCGGGCGCCGACCTTCGGCTCGTGCAGGAATTGCTCGGCCATGTGAACCTCAACACGACGCAGGTTTATACCCATGTGAGTATCGCGCGACTGCGCGATGTATATGCCAAAGCCCATCCGCGGGCCTGAAAAGCCGGGTGCGTTCCGGCGCCGCGTAGTAATAAACTACTAATCAAGCTAGGTATTATGCCTCATTTTTCGAGTCCCATTCAGGTATAGCGTGTAATTTATGCCTTTTTGTTGCATGCGAGGGGCTGCTTTTTTCCCGTATGTCGTTCCTTCCGTCCCCCTCCCAGTCCGCCGCCCCGCAAAATATCAAGGTTGTGATCGTGGACGATCACGGCGCGATCATCGAAATGATGACGCAGGTGGTGGAGTCTCTCCCCGGTTTTAAAGTCGTCGGGCACGCGCTGAATGGCGAAGCCGCGCTGGATCTCTGCCGCAGCCAAGAGGTGGACATCATCATTTTGGACCTGGTGATGCCCGGGATGTCCGGGCTTTCATTGATGCACGACCTGAAGGCGCTGGTCCCCAAGGTGCGGGTCATGATCTTCACGGGCAGTTTGAATCCGGCCGCGGTGCGCGGTGCGATCACGGCAGGGGTGTTGGGCGTCGTGGAGAAGATGGCGAGTTTGGATGTTTTCAGGGCGGCGCTGCAGGCGGTGGCGGCGGGCCAGGAGTATTACGGGCCTCTGGCGGGGCGCTTGATCAAGACCTTGGTAAGCCGGAATCCGGAGGACAAAGTCGCGTCGGCCGAGCTGACGAAGCGGGAAAAAACCATCCTGTGCCACGTCGCACAGGGCATGAGTTCGAAGGAGATCGCGGTTAAACTCGGGGTGAGTGTGCACACGGTGATCAACCACCGCACCAATTTGATGAAGAAGACGGGCCTGCGGCGGGTGGCGCAGTTGTCGCTCTATGCGGCGCAGTCCGGCCTGGTGGGCGAGATCATGCAGTAACCTGCCGGTGTATTGATGCGGATGGAGCCGCGTTTGGTCCAAGGTGCTACTTGGCGACGGCGGTCTTGGTCCGCAGAGGCGCCGCCGGGGTGGTGGCGCCGGGTTTTGGGCGGGAGCGAAGCGTGGGGCCGTCGCGCCAGAGCGCTTCGACGGAGACACTGCGGCGGATTTCGGGGATGCCGTATTGATTGGTGCTGAGTTCGCCGACCACCAAGCCGACCGCCGAGGCGCCGATGGCGCTGAAGCGATGATCCACGCCTGCGATATTTTTGGCCTGATCGAGCCGAAGCAACGCGAAGCCGCAGTCCCGGGGCATCCGAATACCGGCGGCCTTCATCCAATCGTGGGTGTCCACCAGCGACAGGACGACATCCGGGCGTTGTTCGTGATACCACTGGAGAAAACGATGGGAGTTCCAGTCGTCGGTGATCATCGGCGGCACGCGGTCGGCCGAGGGGGTATCGGCGGTTTCGACGAGTTGCACGGCCTGCCAGCGGTGGCCGATGCGTTCATTGTCGTGCGCGGAGACGCACAGCCCGATGCGTCGATAACCGAGAGCAGTGAGGTGGCGCCACGCGGTGCGCAGCACGTCGTATTGATCCACGGATACACGATGCAGGGCGGGTCCGAGCAAGGAGTGTCCGCAGCAGGCGGTGGCGAAATGCTGCCACGCGAAGCCTTCGATGGTTCCGTGATCGAGAAGAGGGGCGAGCACGATGCCGCGGATGCTCTGGGTATGGAGAATGCCGCTGAGGCGTTTGGGCGTCATGCCCGGGGTGTTGAGGCTGAACTCCTCCAATCGGTAGCCGAGTTTGGCGGCCTGTTCGGAGGCGCCGCGAAACATGTCGCAGGTGCCGGGGTTGGTTCGCCAGCCGCCGATGGTCGTGTAGGTAGTCAGCCAGGCGAGCGGTTCCAGGCC
>DFYA01000257.1:0-7572 GCA_002382525.1 Opitutaceae bacterium UBA4094 | reverse complement strand
GCGCGGGACACGGTCATTTTGCTTACGCCGGCGGCGCGGGCGAGGTCGGCCAAGGTCACTCGTGAGTCAGGCATGGGGCGGGGTAGCTCAGTTACTGTAACGAGTAACTGTTCCCGCCGCTCGCGCAACGATGCAAGCGCGGAATCCGTCCGGTTCGGTCGAGCGCGCGTTTGATGCCCGCGCCTTCCGCGGATCGGCGCGCTACGTGGTGGAGAGCACGCCCATGGCCGCAGCCGCGCGCGGTGTGGCGATGGCGGTGGCGCGCAGGGTGGGGCCGTCGATCCAGGCGGACTCGACGGACACGCTTTTGCGCACCTCGGGGATACCGTATTGGTTGGTGCTGAGTTCGCCGACGACCAGGGAAACGGCGGAGGCGCCGATGTCGCCGAAACGATGATCCACGCCGGCGGTGTTTTTGGCCTGATCGAGCCGGAGCAGGGCAAACCCACATGTGTGCGGCACGCGGATGCCCGCGGCGCGCATCCATTCGCGAACCTCGGTCAGCGAGAGGACGACGTCGGGTTGGTGGGTGTTGAACCACTCGAAAAAGCGCTCGCGGCACCAGTCGTTGGTGAGCAACGGATCGACTCGGTCGGTTGAGGGCGTGGCCTCGCGCTCGACCAGTTGCACGGCCTGCCAGCGCCGGCCGATGCGCTCGTTGTCGTTGACGGAGACGCACAGGCCGATGCGCCGGTAACCGAGCGCAGTGAGGTGGCGCCATGCCGTCCGCAGCACGTCGTATTGATCGACGGATACACGATGGAGCGCGGGCGTGAGCAAGGAGTGCCCGCAGCAGGCGGTGGCGAAGTGCTGCCAGGCGAAACCCTGAATGCCGCCGTGTTCGAGCAGCGGGGCGAGAACGATGCCGCGGATACCTTGGCTGTAGAGAATCGTGCTCAGGCGGCGCGCGGTCATGCCCGGCGTGTTGAGGCTGAACTCTTCCAGGCGGTAACCGAGCTTCTCGGCACGGGCGGCGGCTCCGTAATACATCTCGCAGGTGCCGGGGTTGGATTTCCAGCCGCCGATGGCCGGGTAGGTCGTGAGCCAGGCGAGCGGTTCGAGTCCGGTGTGGCGGCTGCGGCGCAGACGTCCCATCAGTTCCGAAACGGCGGGATCGGGACGGTAACCCAGTTGGTCGGCGACGGTTTGGATGCGGGCGCGGGTTTCGGCAGCGATGCCGCGTTCGCCGCGCAAGGCTCGGGAGACGGTCATCTTGCTCACGCCGGCGATGCGGGCGAGATCGATGAGCGTGGCGCGCGGTTCGGCTTGGGGAATACGAAGGGGACGAGCCATGCGTTGGGAGGGAAAAGACGCGCGAGTGAGGTGTGACGGCGCGACCGGGGCGTTCAGGGAACGAAGTCCTGCGGCGAGGCGGGGTTCGTGTCGTAGCCGTTGTTGATGTAGCCCATGCCGGAGATCGCCCAAGCGTTGGGCGGCGTGTTACCCTCACCGCGGAAGGCGCCGCCCTCGCGCCCGGACATGCTGCGCACGGAGGCGTCGGTGAATACGGCGTTCTGGCGGGTGTTGCCGTTGTGGCGGAACATCTGAAGGCGTTGGGCTTGAGTATAGCCGGCGCGGTTCCATGGCCAGAGGCCGTCGTAGATCATGACGTGAGCGTCGGCATACATGACGATGTGGGACGACAGGTTGGCGACGCGGGCGTTGAGCGGTGCTTTGTCGATAAAGTAGGAAGCGCTGTAGGTGCTCTCGTTATCGTTCGCGGGCAGCCGGGCTTCGGGGCAGTTGAACCGGGAACGGGCGGAAACCCGGTCCATGGTGAGGTAGGGGCTGATGCGTTCGGCCCAATTACCGCCCGGGAGCAGTGTGGAGCTGCTCCAGTTGCCGCCGGGAAGGATACCCTTGTTATTGGCGGCATACATCAACCCGGCGAGGCCGAGTTGGCGGAGATTGCCGAGGCACTGAGTCGTGCGGGCGCGTTCTCTGACCTTGCTGACAGTCGGGATAATAATGGCGGCGAGGACTCCGATGATCGCGATCACCGTGAGCAACTCGACCAGGGAGAAACCGGCTGCGGGCCGGTGCCGAAGAAAGCGGGGGGAGGTCTTCATGGCGGGGGCTATTGGAGTTGCCCCAACCTATCCGCTCGCCCACCGGTTGAGAGCGCGGAGGCTCGTTACCGTAACGACGCCTTCGCGCCCCGTCCGGGGGGCGCGGGCGTCGGCCGCTTACAAGCCCTTGATCGCAGACGTGAGCACCTCGCAGGCGCGGTCGATCATGGCTCCTTCATGGGCGGTGCTGAGGAAGCCGGCCTCGTAGGCGCTGGGGGCGAGATACACGCCGCCGTCGAGCGCGGCGCGGAAGAAGCGCGCGAAGAGCGCGGAGTCGGCCTTGAGCGCGGTGTCGTAGTCGCGGACCGGCGTATCCGTAAAATAGATACTGAACATGGAACCGCATTGCGGTGTTTGCACCGGGAGACCTTTGCTCGCGCAGGCGGCGGCGACGGCGGCGCACAGTTGGCGTCCGAGGGCGTCGAGGCGGGCGTAGGGGTTTTGTTCGTCGAGGAGCTTGAGGCCGGCGATGCCGGCGGCCATCGCGAGCGGGTTGCCGCTGAGCGTGCCGGCCTGGTAAACGGGCCCGAGCGGCGCGAGCATGTCCATGATGTCGGCGCGTCCGCCGAAGGCGCCGACGGGCAGGCCGCCGCCGATGATTTTTCCGAGGCACGTGAGGTCGGGCACGATGCCCTCGCGCTCCTGCACGCCGCCCTTGGCGATGCGGAAACCGGTCATGACCTCGTCGAAGATGAGCACGGTGTCGTGGCGCGCGGTAAGTTCGCGCACGTAGGCGAGGTAGCCGGCGTCGGGCATGATGAAGCCCACGTTGCCGCAGTAAGGCTCAAGGATGACGCAGGCGATTTGTCCGGGGTTGGCGGCGAAGGCGGCGTCCAAGGCGGCTCGGTCGTTGTAGGGAAGGACGATGGTTTCGCGGGCGAACGAGGCGGGCACGCCGGCGCTGTCGGGGTGGCCGTGGGTGAGGGCACCGGAGCCGGCCTTGATAAGCAACGAATCGGAGTGGCCGTGGTAACAGCCGGCGAACTTGATGATTTTGTCGCGGCGCGTGAACCCGCGCGCGAGGCGGATGGCCGACATGGTGGCCTCGGTGCCGCTGTTGCACATGCGGACTTTTTTGATCGATGGGACGAAACGCGTGATGAGTTCGGCCATCTCGACCTCGTAGGGATTGGGCGTGCCGAAGGACGTGCCGTGTTCGAGTGCGGCGGCGATCGCGGCTTTGATCACAGGGTGGTTGTGGCCATGGATGGCGGGACCCCAAGTGCAGACGAAGTCGATCAATTCGCGACCGTCGGCGGTGGTGAGCGTGGCGCCTTGGGCGGAGCGGGTGAAAAACGGCGCACCGCCGACGGAGCGAAAGGCGCGCACGGGGGAGTTGACGCCGCCGGGGATGAGTTCCTTGGCGCGGGCGAAGAGAGAGTCGGAGAGGGGGGAGGAGGACATGGAGAGAGGTTAACCACTAATGAACACTAACGGGCACTAATGACGGAAAATTAGAGAACTCGGCGATACCATTCGAGGCGTGGGTGAGCCCCGAAATTTACCAGATAGCCCACGCATTTTTTTGTGGCCCGAACATAGTTGATGAGTTGCGCCTCGTGCTCGGGAGAAACTTGGCGGACGGCTTTCAGCTCGATAATGATTTCACCGATAACGATGAGGTCGGCCTTGTAGGTTTTCCGTAAAGGTTGGCCTTTGTAGAAGAGTTGAAGCTTAGGATGCGAAACGAACGGAATGCGGCGATTGCTCAGCTCTATTTCGACGCTTTCTTGGTAAACCTCTTCGAGGAATCCGTGGCCCATTTCATTATAAACTTCGAAGCAAACCGCCATGAAGTCGTAGCCCTCCTGCTGCCAGAGTGCAGTGCTTGGATTAGTGCTCATAAGTGGATATTAGTGGTTTGAAAAAATCGACAGGCGTCGAGGGCCAATCGGGAAGGCGTTCTGAACGCCGGGTTGCGCGAGGTGGGCAGGCTGCTTCATCTTTGGGTTTATTCATGTTCAACGACCCACGCAAAAAACGACTCGCCGTCATTCTCGTCTGCCTCGTGGTGTTGGGTGGGGTTGCGGGGTTTGTGGGCTGGCGGTTGGATCTGTTGAGCCAAGCGGGGCGGTGCTTGGATTGGGTGCGTAACGAAGGGGCGGGGGTGTTTTTTGTGGCGATGGCGCTGCTGCCGTTCGTGGGGTTTCCGTTGTCGCCCTTTGTCCTGTCGGCGGGGGCGTTGTTTGCGCCATCGTTGGGAGCCGGCGTGGTGATCCTCTGCGGCGTGGCGGCGGTGACCTTTAACATCGCGGTGTCTTATTGGTTCGCGGCGTTTGCGCTGCGCCCGTGGATGGAGCGGCTGATCTTGTGGATGGGTTATCGGGTGCCCACGTTGCCCGGCGGCGGAAAGGGCGTGGAGCTGACGCTGCTGCTGCGGCTCGTGCCGGGCGTGCCGTTTTTTATGCAGAATTATCTGCTCGGTCTCGCGCGGGTGCACTTTGGGTTCTACCTCGCGATTTCGGTGTTGGTGCCGGCGGTGCATCTGACGATCGCGGTGGTCGCGGGCGACGCACTCATGCAGGGCAATAACACCAAACTCATGGTGGCGGGTGCGCTGTTCGCCGTAGTGGGATTCGGATTACATTTTTTGCGCAAGCGCCTTGCGGCGAAAAAGGCGCTGACGCGTTCCCTAGCCGGCGCCGGTAACGTCGGGGAGAAGGAGATCTAATCCGTGGTCGCGCGATTGATTTACCTTGATGAACCGAAGGGGCGTTTTTGTTGTCCCTGCCGCTAATGTTAACTGTGTCCTCTTCGCCCAAACGTCCCGTGCCCGCCGATTTGATCGTGCGCTTTGGCCCTCATGCGGATGGCGGCGCGGTGTTGAATTTACCGATGCCGGTGTTGGGCGGCGTGGCGGACGAGGTGATTTTTTGCGGCGTGCGCGAACGTCCGTCGATCGATGGCTGGCGCTTGTTCGAACGCGATGGGCTTTTGATTGGGGCGATCGACGAACCGGCCGAGGTCGATCTCGATGCGCAGGCGCACCGGTTGTATGCGCAGTTGCTCGTGCTGGTCGGCGAGCGTCGGCTGGCGCGAATTTGGAATTATGTGCCGCGCATCAACGAGCCCGATGCGACCGGTCTGGAGAATTACCGCGCGTTTTGCCGCGGGCGCTCATTGGCATTCGAGGAGCGGTTGGGCGCGGGTTATGAACAACACCTGCCGGCGGCCTCGGCGGTGGGTGGCGTGGACGGGCGGCTGTCGGTGATTTTCGCGGCGACCCGCGATGAACCGAAACACGTCGAAAACCCCGAGCAGGTGCCGGCGTATGCGTATCCGCCGGAGCACGGGCCGCGGGCGCCGAGTTTCACGCGGGCAACGCGGGTGACGGCGGCGGGAGAACGTTATGTGTTTATCTCAGGAACGGCGGCGATCAAGGGGCACGCCACGGTGGCGGTCGGCGATCTGGCCGGGCAGATCACGTGCATGATCGACAACCTCAAACTTGTTTCGCGCGCGTGCGGGCTGGGCGAGGATTTGGGTCTCGGTGGAGCCGGTTCGGCGGTCGCGGTCGCGAACGCGGGCCCGGGGGCGGCACGGCGTAGCCCGGAGTGGCAACGGCATTTCAAGGTGTATCTGCGCGACGACGCGGACTACGCGGAGGCGGCGAAGATGCTGCAGGCGGAGCTCTTTGTGGAGACGGACCGCGTGACCTGGTTACACTCGGACATCTGTCGCGCTGCGCTGTTGATCGAGATCGAGGCGACGCTGGTGGCTGCGGTTTGAGGAACGTCAGCGCAGTTGTGCGTCGGTCGGGATGACGCAGCGGAGGCCTCGGGCGGCGAGTTGTTCCAACGTGCGGGCGAGAGCGGTGACGCGGACGCTGGCGTGAAGCGAAGGACCCTCGTGCATCAAGATGATCGAACCGGGGCGGACTTGGCGGAGGACGCGGGCGGCGGTTTTTTCCGCGTCGTGCGAAAACGAGTCGAAGCTGCGAACGTTCCACGCGACGCACGTGAGGCCGCGTTCGATGAGGGCGGGGCCGAGGAAAAGATTTTTGATGCCGACGGGCGGGCGAAAACGGCTTGGACGCGCGGCGCCTGCGAGCGAGAGGTGAGGCAACGCGGCGTCGAGTTCGCGGCGTGTGCGGGCGGGGCTTGCACACCAAAACGTGCCGGTGCGGTGCGTGTGGGTGTGGTGGCCGATCTCGTGTCCGCGACGGCAGATTTCGGCAACGAGCTCACGATGCTGCGCGGCGCGATGTCCGATCACAAAAAAGGTGGCGCGCGCGTCGTGACGGTCGAGCAGGTCGAGGATGCGCGGCGTGTCGTCGGGATCCGGGCCGTCATCGATCGTGAGCCACACCTCGGGGCGTTCCGTGCCGAAACACGAAAACGTGCGCGCGAGGCCGGAGGCGCCGGGCACAAAAACGTGGTAGAGCAACCAGACATCGGGACCGAAAAAGAGGATCAGCGCCCACGTCAACGATCCGCCGCCGAGGGCGAGGGCGACGCCGGTTACTTTGAGGACGGCGATGATAAGGAGCGGGGTGCGCATCAGGTTTCGACGGGCTCGGGGCACAGGCGCAGGTTAAGGTAGGCGGCGAGTGCACCGAGGGCCGCGCCGCAGAAAAGATCGATGGCGACGTGCTGGCGGGTGGCGAGGGTCGAGTAGAGAATCGCCACGGCCCAGAGGACGTTGATCACCTGCGCGAGCCGCGAGGCTCCGATGCGACGTAACATACGGGCAAGCCACGCGGCGGTGAAGACGGCGAACGCGACGTGGAGCGACGGGCAGGCGTTGCCCGAAGCGTCCATGGTTTTGAGGAACTGCATACTCGGGTGGGCGGCCCAATCGATGTCGGCGGGTGGCGTGATGGTCGGCCAGAGGTAAAAAATCGCGAGGCCGACGACGCTGAGAAGCGCCGCGCCAATTGTGTAGCCGACGAGTTCGCGAAACTTCACCATCAGCGCAGACGGCAGGATCACGTAGAACCAGAGCGAAGCATACGGAAGGAGTGCCCACCGATGAAAGCCGACGTGCCGGTCGAGTGCGGTGAGCGGCATCTCGACGGGAGACGAGCCCGGGTGAAACAGCACCACAAAATAAGCGACGAAAAACAACGTCATGAACGCCGGCGTGACCAACGCCTTGAGCCAGAGGTGGCTGGTGACGCGCGCGAAAATCGGGAGGCGGGAAGGCATACCTGTCGGATACATCAGCGCACGAGCAACGCATGCAAGGCGCGGGAGTCGGGCTTGCCGCGGGCGGTGAGCGGGAACTCGGCCACGGTGACGACGCGGCGCGGGACCTTCCACGACGCGAGTTCGCGGCGTAGCAGTGTGCGCACGGCGGCGGCATCGAGTGTGGTGGCGAGCACGGCGGCCAGTTCGTCGAGGTTCTGCGGGTGCATCGCAACGAAGGCGTCGCGGATGCCGGGCAGGCCACGCAACACACGTTCGAGGTCGCCGAGGTCGAGGCGGCGACCGGAAATTTTGGCGAGACGCCCGGCGCGGCCGAGGAGCACAAGTTCACCGTGTTCGTTGAAGGTCGCGCGGTC
>DFYA01000254.1 GCA_002382525.1 Opitutaceae bacterium UBA4094 | reverse complement strand
CGCATCGCTTCGAGCGGCGAACTCGCCCGTGTGATGCTCGCCTTGAAGACGGTGCTCGCCGACCTCGACGGCGTGCCCGTGCTGGTTTTTGACGAAGTCGATGCCAACGTCGGTGGTGAGATTGGCCGTGTGGTCGGTGAAAAAATGGCGGAGATCGCCAAGGGCCATCAGGTGCTCTGCGTGACCCACCTCCCGCAAGTCGCCGCGCAGGGCGACAGCCATCTGTTGGTGACAAAGGACCAGTCGAAAGATCGCGCGGTGGTCACCATCGAGCCGATCCAGGCGAGCCGCAAAGTGCGCGTCAGCGAACTCGCGCGTATGTTGGGCGATCGCACCGCGAAGAGCGCGCTGGCGCACGCCGAAGAGCTGTTGGGGTGACCGAAGGGTGGCGAGGCCGCCGGCGGAGTCGTAGCGCAGACTTCCAGTCTGCTTCGGAAAGCAGGCTGGAAGCCTGCGCTACAAGGAACCGCAATTGCCGCGCGGCTCAGCGCACCTCGACCGTCCATTGGCGCGACTCTTCGCTGCCGGCGAGGTGTGCGGTGTAGCTTCCGGGTTTGAGCGCGTCGGCCGGCAGCGTGAGGACGACCGATTCTTCCGCAGCGCGCGGGGGAGGCGTCCCGACAGGCGGCGCAAAGGACGGGACGATCACCATTGTGCCTTCTTTTACGTAAACATGGGCGCCGAAGAGCGGGTGTTTTTGTTCGCCCGAGACACAGGTGAACGCGAGCGAGTAGGGCTGTCCTGCCTCGGCGTTGACGGGGGCGGAGACTGTGCTGAATGACAATGGCAGTGGCGGGGTTTCCACCAAGGTTTGGTCGAGTTCGGGCGTTAGCCCGGCCGGCGCGGTCACCACAGCGGCGAGATCGGGCCGTGCGCGAAAAGCGTCGTGAGCGCCGTCGGTTGGTGTAGCTGGTAAATGGATACGCCGAAATCCCGCCTGGAGGAGCCGGTGCACATTGGCGCGTTGTTTAGAGTCCTCGTAGGGCTGATAAGCGGGGTTGGGCTTACGGTAGGCGACCGTGATCCAAGTGTAGGGGATAACGCAGGCGAGGATCGCAAGGAGCACCCACTTCATGGGCCAAGGCTTGCGGTTGAGAGGATCGGACATGCGCGCGAGTGAACGAAGCGGTTGCGGCAAGGCAAGGAGAACGCCCGGAGCGAGCGGGCGGGGATGAGGCAGCTGAGTGGGCGGAGAGGAATCGGGGAGAACGAGAACGAGTAAGAGAACGAGAAAAAGTGGGCGGGCGGGGGATTACACGCGCGTCGCGCCGACGATTCGGCGGTCGGCGCGTTCCCAACGGTAGAGCGGGTGGTTGGCGTCTTTTTTGAGTTGTTTGAACAGGTCGGCGTCGGCGCGCTTTTGCAATTCGAGTTCCTCGACGACACCGGGCGCATCACAGGAGAGCACGCGGGCGAACCCCTTAAAATGTTCGGCGCGGCCGAGGATGCGCGAAGCCCCGGTGGGCGGGAGTGGCGATGACGTGGGGCCGGCGGCGCTCGTCGCGAGCCGTTTGTTTTCGAGAACAAGATAACTGTAGGGCAGGCTGCGCAGATCGATGCCCGCGCGTTGGCCGAAGCGAACCCAGTCGGAGTCGTTTTGCACCCCGGCCGGCGGCGGCGCGAAGAAGTGGCACCAGTGCCGCTCGTTGCCCGCGGTGAGCAAACCGCACATGCCCGGATGCGGGCAGGGCGCGATGAGATTAAACGCGTCCGTGAGCGCCTCGCGGACGGCAATCAGCTGACGGCTGACCGCGTGCGTTCCGGGCTCCACCCAAAGGACCGCGTCGGCGCGTGCAACGAGCGCGAGCAGCGTTTGCACGGCATCCGGCGAAAGCTCGTTGATGACGTGACTCACGATGAGCAGGCCGATGGGTTGACCGGTGTCGGCGAATTCCGAGACGGCGAGGGAAGGGAAGGCTTCGCGGGCGCGTTGAGCAGCGAAGCTTCGCGCGAGCGGCGAGTGATCCCAGAGTTGCAGCAAATCGATATCCTCCACCCCGAACGCTTCGAGCACGCGCCGACCCGCCACCCCGCTGCCGCAGCCCCAGTCGAGCACGGTGCGGGCGGAAGCAGGCGGTCGCCACCCGCGCGAGGCGAGTTCGCGGAGAACCGCATCCCATTTCCAACCGATCCGCTCTCCGTAGGTGAGGTCGTAGCTGGCGAGGTCCGATTCCGAGTGCCAGTAGGGGCCGTCATCGCCGACGCCGTGGAGGAATCCGGCGCGCAGGCGATCCAGCGCGGCCCAGTCGAGTTGCTGCCAATTCATACGGTGTAGATGCCCAAGAATTATTAGCCGGCGAGATGATTTGAGGGTTTGCCGTGGCTCATCAAAACGCTTGGGGTTCGTCGGTCCCGGCGGCGCCCGCGTTTTTGCTTCATGAATCTTTTCCGTTTTTCCCTCAGCCTCTGCCTGATTGTTGTGACGAGTTGCGTCGCGATCGGCCAAGACGCTAAGCCAATCCTCGAAGCCGCCGCCAAGGCGTATGCAAATACGCCGTCGTTTGCGGTGCAGGTCGACAGCCGAACGCTTCATCTCATGTTTGCCCCGGAGGTCGAGGGCGAGCTCCCGCGCTATGATGTGCGGGCCACCGAATTCTATCGCGCGCAGTTACGGGTCAAACGGCCCGAGGCTTACTGGCTGGCGGTGCAACGGAATTTCGAGGGAACGCTATCTTCGTCCGTTGGGCATAACACGGCGCCCAACACGTGGTCGGTGATGGGGCGGGCCGAGTTGGGGCAGGCCAAGCAAGGCGTTCACGTGGGAACCCGTTACCTCGTGCAAGACATGCCTTCGGAACAATTTAATCGCCTGGCCACAACCCGGCTGGGCGCGGGTTTGATGGAGGATATGGTTCTGCGCCACTTTCGCGCCGACGGCTCGCTTCCGGAGGGGACGATCCCGCTGGGGTTGGTCGAGGGAGATGTGATCGGTCGCGAGCACGTTGACGGGCGTCCGGCTTATCGAATCGCGGCCAAGACTCTCGACGGCGGGCCGGCGATCGTGTGGGTCGATCAACAATCGTCGTTGATCGTGCGCACGATCGTGCAACGACCGGTGGACGAACCGCAGCACCTCCGCCGACCGACACCGGGCCGTCGACTGATGGTCGTGGAGACGGTCTACAAAAACCAACAGGCGCCCGCGGCGTTTTTGTCGGCCGATTTCTTGGTCGGAAACCCGCCTCCGGCCGAGACGCTGAACGCGGCGAAACTCGGTTTCGTCAGCGTGGCAGAGCTGGTGAAGCTGGCCGACATCGCCCCCGGAGCCCAGCCTGCGACGACGCAGGCCCAAGCAACTGCCGCTCCCCCGCCTGAACCGATCACGGCACCGCCCGCACAAGAGGAGACACCGGAGGCCATCGTCGGACAGGCCCTCAGCTACGAACAGATGTCGGGCATCGTCCTGATCGACGGCGAGGGCGGAACAGCCACGGGGTTCATGACAAAAATCCGCGACGTGGACTTCGTGGTGACCAACCTGCACGTGTTGGTGGGCAACCGAAAGATTTCTATCAAGACGCTGCGGGGCGAAGAGGTTCCCGTTCAAGGCATATTCGGTGCGGTGGGCGGCGACATCGCCATCATTCGGATACCGAAGGGCGAGGGCGATCTACGGCTCGCCAGCGACGTTTTTCAGACGAGCAAAATTGGTGACAAGGTGGTCGTCGTCGGGAATCGGCGCGGAGGAGGCGTGGCCACTCAAACGAGTGGAAGCATCAAAGGCATCGGCCCGAAATTGATCGAAGTGGATGCCAATTTCCAGTCGGGCAACAGCGGCAGCCCGATCGTTAACTTGGCGACTAACGAAGTGGTTGGCGTGGCGACCTACTCGGAGACCCGGCAAGTCGAAGTCGAGAGCACCGAGGCAGCCCAGAGGCCCGGTATGCGGCGAGTAACGCCACCTCCGGTTAAGGTCGATAAACGATGGTTCGGGTTTCGTCTGGACGGCGTTTCCAGGTGGGAGGCGATCGACTTGGGACGCTGGAACGCGCAGGCGGAGCGGATCGATAAATTTCGCGAGACATCTGAGGCGCTCGTCGCGGTGATCAAATTCGATTTCGCCAGCGCACGCCAGCACCCACGACTCACCTCGATCATCGACAATTTCGAATCGCGCTATCGCGCCGCCGGTAAAAGCAGCCTGAACGCCGCGACGGAGGTGAAAGACCTTTTCCGTGTCATCCGCTCGATCTCGGAGGATGGGGTGCGCGAACTCACCACGGGCGACTACTACGACTATTATCGGACCTGCGATTATTGGGAAAACAGCATTCCTTCGCAGCTGGATTACCGGAAGCGCATCGTTGAGGTGCTCAAGAAATACGAGTCGAACTCCAGTCTCTATCTGTCCCGTATGCGTAGCGGCGAACGGTGATCTGGGCAGCGAAGGGCCCGGCGTGGGGACAACAAAAAACCCGCCGGGCTAGGAGCGGCGGGTTGTAAGGCTACCGACGAACGAGGAGCGGATCAGGTGTCCACGGTGGCGGCTTCTTCCAGATCGGCCACGCGCACGTGTTGGCGCTTGGCTTTCACCATGTGGGCGCGTCGCTCAAGCATGCGATCCAGTTTGTCGATCAACATGGCGGTCGCTTTGTGGCATTCGTCGGACGAGACGGAAGCGTTCATATCGGGCCCGTAAATTTGTATGTGGCCTTTGGCCGTAAAGCGGTGGGCGACCGCTTGTTTCGGGTCGCACTCAAGTTCGACGCGAACGCGAATGATGCGTTCTTGATGGCGGAACAGGCGCTCGGCTTTGTCTTGGACAAAGGTCTTAAGCGACGGGGTTAACTCAAGGTGAATGCCTGATACGATCACTTCCTGCGGATTATTTTGTCTATTCATGGCTGCAGTATGTTTTTGGTTAGACCTAGCCTGAAATTGATAGCCTGCTCGTGCTCATGTCCTCGCTAAGCGAAGAACTCACAAGGTATGCCGCCGTCGTCGTGACGGGGGGATCTTCCGGTATTGGGAAATCCTTCATCGAACGTGTAGCGACGGTGCGTCCCGGAGTGCTCATTTGCAATCTTTCGCGGCGGATTCCGTGCATAAATGTGAGTCAGCTTAAGCTACGCCATGTTCCGTGCGACTTGTCCAAAACGGATAGTGTTCGCGAGGGAGCCGACGAGATTTTGAGGATTCTTCGGGACGAGGCGCCGCAAGGTCCGGTCTTGTTGATCAACAACAGCGGCTTCGGTGCGTATGGAGTGTTTCCCGAACCGAATCTGGCGCACCAATTGGAGATGCTCGATGTCAACGTGCGCGCGGTGGTCGATCTCACCGGGCAACTCCTCGCGTGCTTAAAATCGCGCGGCGGGGTGGTCATGACCGTGGCTTCGACGGCGGCCTTCCAGCCCACGCCTTATCTCGCCGCTTACGGAGCGACCAAGGCGTTTGTTTTGCACTGGAGTTTGGCGCTCAACGAAGAGCTGCGCGGCACCGGCGTGCGCACGCTCGCGGTGTGTCCCGGGCCGACATCAACCGAATTTTTTCGGCGCGCCGGGCTCAAGCAAGGCTCCGTCGCCGACTCGCTCGGACAAACCACCGAGCAGGTCGTGGACGAAGCGTTGCGCGCGCTTGCCGCAGGCAAAGCGCAGGTTGTCACCGGCTGGAAAAACAAGGTGCTGACGGCGTTCTCGTCGAAACTACCCAAGCCGCTGGTCACGCGTATCAGCGCCCAAGTGCTGGCGCGCTGGCGCCTCAGCAAGGTATCGAAGTGAGCGAGATTCCCAAGGCGGAGGGCGACCTCCGGGCGCCGCTGGAACCGTGCGACGAAGCCAACGCGCACGGAGGGCGCGTTCTATTTAAAGAGGCGGAGCCCCTGCGAGAACCGCCTGCAACACGGCAACCCACGTCTCCCGTCGATTATCCGATCCGCGCGTGTGCTTGGCCACCGCGCCGCGGAGAACCGCGCGAAGGCACCGTGCGCATGATCGAGCCCGACGAGTTGAAGACGTGGATCGTGCACGAAGACGATCGGCTCTTGGTGATCTCCAAACCCGGCGACGTGGTCTGCCATCCGTCGAAGGCCGGTCCGTGGTCGAGCCTGGTTGGCGCCGCGCG
Source organism: Opitutaceae bacterium UBA4094 (assembly GCA_002382525.1). Classification (GTDB taxonomy): domain Bacteria; phylum Verrucomicrobiota; class Verrucomicrobiia; order Opitutales; family Opitutaceae; genus Rariglobus. The sequence continues at coordinate 5,654 of DFYA01000254.1, read as the reverse complement.
CGAATACACCGGGCTGCCGACCATGCATCTGGTGTTCCGATTGGACCGCGAGACGAGCGGCATCATCGTTTTGGCGAAGGACTCCCAAATGGCGTCGCGCCTGCAGAAGGCCATGCAGGAGCGTCGAGTCAGTAAACGTTACCGGGCGATCGTGTGGGGCGAACTGCGGGAGCCAGTCACGGTTAACCAGCCGCTCGGCGTCGACCTGCACAGCCCGGTGTTTGTGAAGAGTGCGGTCGTGCGGATGGGCGACATGGAGGCGAAAGCATGTATCACCCACTTCAGCACGGAAGTGGCCACGAATGGATTTTCGTTGGTGAGCGCCGATTTGGAGACGGGGCGAAAACATCAGATCCGCGCACACCTCCAGTGGCTGGGACACTCGGTCGTGGGCGACAAGATCTACGGACCGGACCCGCGCTGTTATCTCGATTTCATCGACCACGGCTGGACGCCGGCCTTGGAGTCGAAGCTCTTGATGGACCGGCACGCATTGCATTGCGCCGAGATCGGACTGGAAGCGGCGGGCTTGCCGTTCACGTTTCGCGCCCCCCTGCCTGAAGACATGCGCCGATTCTGCTCCGAGCGGTTGGGCTTTAACGCTTAGGCGAGCACATTGGTTTTCGAGGAGAAGGGAGGCGGGGGCATTCCGAGCGGGCTCTCGCTTTGCGCAACCGGGAACAAAAAAGCCGCGCATGCGCACTCCTAGCCAAGATTCGCGCAGTCGGTCTCCAGGCATCGGAGTAAATTAACCACACCCACTCAGGGTTTTCCCCATGATCCAATCAATCGATCACCTTGGAATCGCCGTTCGCTCCCTCGACGAAGCCATTCCCTATTACGAGAAGGCCCTCGGCCTCGCGTGTCTTGGTCGCGAGGAAGTCGCCTCCCAACGCGTTCGCACCGCCTTCTTCGATGTGGGCGGCGTGCACCTCGAACTCCTCGAACCGACCTCCGATGAAAGCCCGATCGCCAAATTTCTCGCCGACCGCGGCGAAGGCATTCACCACATCGCCTTCCGCACGGACGACATCGCCGCACAGCTCAAGCAGGCCTCCGGCGCGGGCGTGCGTCTTATCCACGAGACGCCTTTCGACGGTGCCGCCGGGAAGCTCGTGGCGTTTCTCCACCCGAAGTCCACGCGGGGCGTGCTCACCGAACTCTGCGCGGTAAAACCGGGCGCGGACGCCGCCCACTAAGCGTATCCACAAAACACGACGACCATGGCCATCGCCCCCGAACTCCTCGCCCAACTCGCCGAAAAACGTCGCGTCGCCCTTGCGGCCGGCGGCGAAGACAAGCTCGCCGCCCGTCGCGCCAAAGGTCTCATGAGCGCCCGCGAGCGCCTGCTCGCCCTGTTCGATCCGCATACCTTCATGGAGTGGGGCATGCATACCGACCACGACTGCCACGACTTCGGCATGGAGGACAAATCGTTCCCGGGCGACGGTGTCGTGACCGGCGTCGGTTTTGTGAACGGCCGCCCGGTCGCCGCGTTCAGCCAAGACTTTACCGTTGGCGGCGGTGCAGTCGGGCGCATTCATGCCAAAAAAATCTGCGACCTCATGGACTATGCCCAGCGGTCCGGCATGCCGGTGCTCGGCATCAACGACTCCGGCGGCGCGCGCATTCAGGAAGGCGACGATTCGCTCTCGGGTTATGGCCAGGTGTTTTTCCGCAACGTGCTTCTCTCCGGCGTGGTGCCGCAGGTGTCGATCATCGCCGGCCCGTGTGCCGGTGGCGCGGCGTATTCGCCTGCGTTGACCGACTTCATCATCATGACCCGGAACAATGCCCAGATGTTTATCTGCGGCCCGGAAGTCATCAAAGCCGCCACCGGCGAAGTCGTCACCATGGACCAGGTCGGCAGCGCGATGGCGCACGCCTCGGTGAGCGGCAACATCCACTTCATCGCGGAGGACGAAACCCACGCGCTCGAACTCACTAAAAAACTCTTTTCGTTCCTGCCCTCGAACAACGTCATGGACCCGCCGCATCGTCCCACGCCGTCGCTCGTCCTCGAGTCCGACGCCGCGATGAACGAACTGGTGCCTGCCGACGCCAAGTCTCCGCTCGATGTGAAGAAGATCATCGCGCGTCTGGTGGACGAAGGCGACTTCCTCGAAGTGCACAAGGAGTGGGCCAAGAACCTCGTCGTCGGTTTCGCCCGCATCGAAGGCATCGTGGTCGGAATCGTCGCAAACCAGCCGATGGTCAAAGCTGGCACGCTCGACATCGATTCCTCCGACAAGGGCGCGCGCTTCATTCGTTTCTGCAACGTCTTCAACATCCCGGTTGTCACCCTCGTGGATATCCCGGGCTTCATGCCCGGCTCTGCCCAGGAGCGCGGCGGCATCATTCGCCACGGCGCCAAGATGCTCTTTGCCTACGCGTCGGCCACCGTGCCGAAAATCACGGTCATCATGCGCAAGGCCTATGGTGGCGCCTACCTCGCGATGTGTTCGAGCGACATGGGCGCGGACCAAGTTTACGCGTGGCCGTGCGCCGAAATCGCCGTGATGGGCGCCGACGGGGCGGCCAAGATTCTCTTCAAGCGCGAGATCGCCGCCGCCGCCGATCCCAAGGCGAAAGAGAAAGAACTCGCCGCCGAGTATCGCGACAAATTCGCGTCTCCCTACACCGCCGCGCGAAAGGGCATGATCACCGACGTGATCGAGCCCGCGCAGACCCGCAGCGTTGTCGCGCTCGCGTTGAGAAACACCCTGTCGAAACGCGAGACGCGTCCGCCAAAGAAGCACGGCAACATCCCGCTTTAAAACCGGCGCCCGCTCCCGTCCCAATCCACTTCTCCCACCAAGTTCGCTGATCGATTCCATCCAACGTTATGAAAAAGCTCCGAGTCACCGTTGAAGGCAAAGTCTATGAAGTGCTCGTCGAGGTGCTCGACGAGGGCACGCCCGTCGCAGCGTCCGCGCCGATTCCGGTCGCCGCGCCCACACGGGTGGCTGCACCGCCTGCCCCGGCACCGGTCGCTCCGCCGGTCGCGCCTATTCAGGCACCTGTGCCCGCTGCGGCACCGCGCGGTCCTGCCGGCGCCAACGACATCACTTGCCCGCTCTCGGGAAAACTCGTTTCGGTCGACGTGGCCGTCGGTCAGACAGTCGAGGAGGGCGCGCAGGTTGCCACGATCGAAGCGATGAAGATGAACACCTACATCTTCGCGCCCAAAGCCGGCAAAATCGCCCAGATTCTCGCCACGCCGGGTGACGGCGTGGAAGAGGGCTCGGTCATTATCCGGATGGACTGATCTCCCGGAAACTCGGACGTGATAACAGCATTTTCATCCGACCCTCTCATGATTGCCGTCATCCCGGATTATCCCAGTTGGGGCGAGAGTCTCGCGTATCAACTCAGCGGGCTGCTAGTGGTTTTGGTCGCGTTGGGCGGAATCTGGATGCTGCTAGAAATCAGCGGAGCGGTGTTTCGGCGAAACGCCGGTGTAACGCGATCCAAGCCCGCAGCTGTGCCCGCTCCTTCAGTCGCGCCTGAACCCGCGACGGCGACGGTGGGCATGTCGGAACCTGCAGCCCTTCCTCCTCTGACGTGTGCCTTGATCACTGCGACCGTGCACGCCGCCTCGAACGGTCGCGCGCGCATCCTCTCCGTAGCGCCCTCCGAACCGGAGGTGATCCACGCGATCATCGCCGCGGCCGTGCACACGATATTTGAAGGCCGTGCGCGGGTGGTGGCTGTGAACCCGCTACACTCCGATCCATCGTGGGCGCGTGAAGGTCGCCGCGATATCTTTTCTTCGCACCGCATTCGGTAACTCGATCTCCCATGCTCTCCGGTTTTTTCGATTATCTGCAGACCACCGGCTTCGGTCTGCTCACCTGGAAGATGATCGTCATGTGGGCGGTCTCTGGCGTGCTCCTCTGGCTCGCGGTCGGCAAACGTTTCGAACCGCTCCTGTTGGTGCCCATCGCGTTTGGCGCGCTCGTCGCCAACCTCCCGACTCACGGCGTCATCACCTCGGAACTGCGAGCCGACGGCGTGCGTGAAACCGCCACGTTTGTCGTCGAAGGCCATGCCATCGCGTCGCCGGATGGAGGGGGGAGTGCGACCGGAGAGGTGACGCGCACCCGCGTTACCCGGGTCGAGGGCGGTCTGTTCGATTTCATTTCACAGGGACTCAAGTTGGAGCTGTTCCCGCCGCTCATCTTCCTCGGTGTCGGTGCGCTCACGGATTTCGGTCCATTGATCGCGTTGCCGCGCACGCTGCTGCTTGGCGTGGCCGCGCAGTTGGGGTTGTTCATGACTTTTATGGGCGCGGGCCTCTTCGGTTTTACCGCCAAGCAATCGGCTTCCATCGCCATCATCGGCGGCGCGGACGGCCCGACGGCAATCTTCCTGAGCAATAAACTCGCGCCTGAACTTCTCGGCGCCGTGGCGGTGGCCGCTTACAGCTACATGGCGCTCGTGCCGCTCATTCAGCCGCCGATCATGCGCCTCCTCACCACGAAGAAGGAACGCGTTATTCGCATGCCGACGCTGCGCAAAGTCTCGAAACTGGAGAAACTCGTCTTCGCGATCGGGGTGATGATTATTTGCGTGCTGCTGGTGCCAGCCGCATCCCCGCTGATCATGATGCTCATGTTGGGCAACTTCCTCCGCGAATGCGCGGTGACCGAGCGCCTGGTCAAGTCGGCGCAAAACGAGATCATCAATGTGCTCACGTTGTTCTTGGGAACGAGCGTGGGCCTCACCATGGCGGCGGAGAGCTTCCTCGCGCCGGCGACGCTAAAGATCATCGTGCTTGGCGTGGTGGCTTTCGGTTGTTCGACGGCGGCGGGGGTCCTCTGCGCGAAACTGATGAACGTCGTTGCCCCGGGCCATCCGATCAACCCGCTCATCGGTTCGGCAGGCGTGTCGGCGGTGCCGATGGCGGCGCGCGTTTCGCACGTGGAGGGCCAGCGCTACGACAAGGGCAACAACCTGCTCATGCACGCCATGGGGCCCAATGTCGCCGGGGTCATCGGCACGGCGGTCGCGGCGGGGTATTTCATCTCCACGCTCGGCCAATAAAACGAACCCTGTATTCAGGTTTTCATGACGTCCATCGCCTCTCCCTCGGATAAACCACCGGTCCGTCGGGGGCCGGGCTGGACGATTTCGCATCACGTGAGTGTCGTATCGACGCAGGCGCTGGCACGCGACCTGCCGGCGTGGTCGGTGGTGTGGGCCGACGAACAGACCGCCGGACGCGGACAAGCGGAGCGCACGTATGTGTCGGATCTTGGAGGAATCTACCTGACAGCCGTGTTGCCCTATGACGGCGATGCGCTCGCAGCGAAAGGATTTGCGTTGGCGGTGGGCTGGGGGATTTGCACGGCATTGCGTCGCGCCGGTGTGGTAGAGCTGCGCTTGCGTTGGCCAAACGACTTGATGGTCGGTATGAGCAAGGTGGGGGGCATTCTCGTGGAGCAAGGCGGGCAGAACACCCTGCTGGCGGGCGTGGGCCTCAACGTGACCAATCGTCCGTGGCAGAACGATGCATCACTGTGCGGCGTGGCGGGGCGCCTGGCCGAGAGTTTCGGGCGGCATCCGATCCCGCCGCGGGATGAGTGGGTCACGCGTTTGTTGCGCGCGATTCGGCTCGCCCATCGCGAATTTGGGCGCATCCGACTGGCGGG
>DFYA01000274.1:936-8801 GCA_002382525.1 Opitutaceae bacterium UBA4094 | reverse complement strand
AAACCCACGACCCGCAACCGCGCCGAGATCGCCGCCGAGTTCAAATGGGAGTTCTCGCCGATCTACGCCGATTGGGCCGCTTGGGAACAGGGGATGAAGGATATGGAGGCCAAGATGGACGCCTTCGCCGCGCTCAAGGGCACGCTCAAGGACGGACCCGACGCCATCCTCAAAGCCTATCGTCTCTACGACGACATCGGCATGCTCCAGTATCGCGTGTATCGTTACCCGCAGCTCCAGCGCGACACCGACACGCGCAACCAGGACATCGCCGGCCGCCTTCAGCGCGTGCAGGCGGTGTTCGCGAAATTCGGCACCGCCACTGCGTGGTTCAATCCCGAGTTGCTCGCCATCCCCGAGAACACCATGCGCGGCTGGCTCGACACCACCAAGGCGCTGGAAATCTACCGCTTCCCGATTCTCGACGCGTATCGCCAGCAGAAACACGTGCTCGATGAGAAGGGCGAAAAACTCCTCTCGTTCGCCTCGCGCTTCAACGAGACGCCGCGCTCCGTTTACTCCGAGCTGAGCACGTCGGACATCAAGTTCCCGACGATCACCCTTTCCGACGGCAAAGACGTCCTACTCACGCCCGGCGCGTATCAGTCGATCCTCGCGACCAACTACAACCAGGCCGATCGCGCCAAGGCCTTCGAGGCCTACCTGAAAACCTACGAGGCGACCAAGAACACCTACGCCGCCATCTACCGCGGCATCCTCGAGCGCGGCTGGTTCCTTGCCCAGGCCCGCAATTATCCGTCCACGCTCCATCGCGCGCTCGATGGCAACGCGATCCCGGTCGAGGTTTACACCACGCTCATCGACACCGTCCGCGCCGGCACCGCGCCGCTGCAACGTTACCTCAAGCTCCGCCAAAAGATCCTCGGCGTGGAGACCTACCACCTCTACGACGGCCAGATCCCGCTCGTGAAGGACGACACCGTCTGGCCCTACCGTCCGGCCCGCGATCTCGTGCGCGACTCGGTCGCCCCGCTCGGCGCCGAATACCAATCGAAGCTCGCCGAGTTGCTCGAAGGCAACCGCATCGACGTTTACGAAAACGAGGGCAAGCGATCCGGCGCTTACAACGCCGGCGTCTATGGCGTCGGCCCGTATGTGTTGATGAACTACAACGACACGCTGGACGCCGTGTTTACCTTTGCACACGAGATGGGCCACGCGATGCACTCGCGCCTGTCCGAGGAGAACCAACCGTTCGTCACCTCCGACTACACGATCTTCGTCGCCGAGGTCGCCTCGACCGTCAACGAGACCCTGCTCCTCGAAAAATTCCTCGCCGAGACCACCGATCCCAAGAAGCGCTTCCTGCTGCTCCAGCACGCCATCGATTCCATCGTGGGCACGTTCTACACGCAGGTGCTCTTCGCCGACTTCGAGTATCGCGCGCATCAACTGGCCGAGAAGGGCCAGCCGCTCACCGCCGATGTGTTCAGCGACCTCTACGACGGGTTGCTCAAGGAGTATTACGGCGACGCCATCGTGCGCGATCCGCTCTATCGTTATACGTGGACGCGCATCCCGCACTTCTACAACTCGCCGTATTATGTTTACCAATACGCGACCTGCTTCGCCTCGACCGCGAAGCTCCACAAAGACATGAGCACGGGCACCGCCGAGGAGCGCGCGGCGGCGACCGAGCGTTACCTCACGCTGCTGAAGAGCGGCGGCAACGACCACCCGATGGAGCAGCTCCGCAAGGCCGGTGTGGACCTCTCGAAACGCGAGACGGTGCAGGCGGTGATCGACCAGATGGACGAACTCGTCACGCGCCTCGAAGCCGAGGCCGCGAAGTTGGAGTAATGCGGCCCGGACTCGCGACTCGCCGGGTCGGCTGGTTGTCGGCTCGGCGTGCTGAGGGTGGTGGGGGGGCGGGCGGCGAGGGGAGGGCGAGAATGAGAACGAGGCGGAGTCGGAGAAGTGCGGGCTCTCTCTGAACTCACGTTCAGAGCCACGGGGCGGTGGAGTGGGGTTTGAGGTGGGAAGCGAGCTTGCTCGCGAAGGATCGGGCAATCGCGAGCAAGCTCGCTTCCCACGTCGGAGTTGGCGCGCGCCGCGTTTAGAGCGGTTTACACGCGGCGATGAGGTCGTCCACGTTGGCCGAGGCCATCGCAATCACCGTGTCGGCGGCGCCGTAGTAGAGGCGCGCCTCGCCGTTGTCTTCCAAGGTAAAGCCGCACGGGAAGATCACGCTGCCGCGGAAACCGTCGACCTCGTAGTCCGCCTCCGGCGTGAGCAATGGCTCACGCATGAGACCGAGGACCTTCGACGGATCTTCGAGATCAAGGAGGGCGAGGCCGGCGTAGTAGGTCTTGAACCAACCGTTGGGTTCCCAGCCGAGCAGGCGTTTTTCAGGATCCTTGTTGACCGCGTGCAGCGGCGTGAGCCAGCCGGCCTTGGTGCGGATCGGCGGCGCGGCGGGGCCAATCTTGCTGTTGGCGTAAGGGAGGTCCTTGGGGCCGAGCACCGGGCGGCATTCGCCCCAGCGCGAAAGGTCTTTGGAGCGGCTGATCCATGTCGGGAAATCCTCGGCGCCGCCGCGTAGATACATCGGGAACGGACGTTCGAGACGCACGAAGTCGCCGCCGATTTTTTCGGGGAAGAGCACCATGTTGCGGTTCTCCGGCGCGGAGAGTCCGGTGAAGTGGAACGTCTCGAAATCCTCGGTCGTCGCCATGACGCCGCAGACGCCATGCGCGGTATCGGCGGCGAAGCACAGGTAGGCTTTGCCTTCGATGATGGTGATGCGCGGATCGTAAACCCGGCGGATGAAGTCGTCGCCGAAACGGGATGGGATCAGGTGGCGCATGGCGGCGCGCGCGCGTTGCTCGTCGAGCACGGGCTTGGGGCGGACGGTCCACTTGATGCCGTCCACGCTTTCGGCGAAGCCGAGGTTGGTGCCGTCGAACTTGGGCACGCCCCAGGTGCCGTAGTCGTTGCGGAAGAGCATGACATAGCGGCCTTCGAATTTGGCGACGCCGGCGTTGAACACCGTGGTGGCCGGGAACGGCACGTCGGTGTGTTTTAAAATAGGATTGGCAGGATGGCGGGTAAGCATGGGGGAGAGGGAGACCTGAGGGTTGAGACCTGAAACCTGAAATCGGAGATAAGAATGGCGCGGGTGGTCGGGGTGGCAATGGGGGGCGGTATGAACACGTTCATGTTTAGTATGAGGGTGGGCGGATAGGAGGGCCAACTTGGGGTCTGGACCCACTGTCTGCATCGGGGGCGGCGGACTAAATTAGGGCTTCTCCAATCAGGCCGGGGCGTCCCCGGAAACCAAAACCACGAAAAATAAACCAGTCATGTCACAAGCCATCCCGCTCTCGCCCGAATATCGGTTCACGTTTCCTCCGTTCTTCCCGCGTTATTGCACGACGTTGCTCAACCGCGCGATCGACTCCTTCCATGAGAAACGTCTTGGCATCAAGACGACCGGCGGCGCGGGCAGCCCGCACCCCGACGCGAGCCACTACGGCTGCCTCGCCTACTATACTTACTACAAGATCTTCGATGCGCTCGGCCTGGATAAGAAGGATGTCGTGGTAGATCTCGGCTCGGGCAAAGGCCGTCCGAATTTCATCGCCGCGCAGTATCCGATCAAGGAATCCATCGGCGTGGAGATCGATCCGCCCTTGCACGCGGTGTCGGTGGCAAACTGCGCCACGCTGCGCGAGGCCCGGGCGCCGGTGCGTTTCGTTTGTCAGTCCGCGACCGATTTTAACTACGACGATACGACCGTGATCATCATGTTCCATCCGTTCGGCGGCGAGACGCTCAACGTCGTGCTGGCGCGCATCGAGGATTCGCTGAAGCGCAAGCCCCGCGAGTTCCGCATCGTTTACGGAAACCCCATGCTGAGCCCGCTGATCGCGGCCAAGCCCTGGATGCAGCTCTATGATGCCTGGAATCCCGGCACGTGGAGCCGCGTCAAGTTCCCGGTGCACTTCTACCGCAGCACGATGCCGACGTCGTAACGCCACAAGCACACGCCGTTCGTCTGCCGAACGCCGTTCTGCAACTGACCGCCGCGATACGCGCAATGCACGGAAATCCCGGCTTTGCGCCGTCGCGGCGGTCTTTTGCGTTGTGGCTTTGAACGCGAGTGGAAACGCGGGTGTAGTGAACATTCAACTACAAGGGCGAATGCCCTCGCCGTTGGCATGGGGGATGTTCCGCTGGCGTCCACGGTGCGGACGCCTAAATCGCACATGGGGCGCGCGAGGATCTGCATGGATTTTGCTTATATGGACTTAGGTTGTTTTTTATCAGGAATTAAATAAATCAGTTCATCCCTTGCTTGATTGCTTTTTAAGCAGGACACTGCGGGCCGTCCTGCTCGTTTGACCCCGCTCCGGATTATGAAAAAGACCAATCCTACAATTCTGGTGGTGGACGACGATCCGAACGATCTCTGGCTGATCCAAGCCGCGTTTAAGGCGGTGGGTGTCACCTCCAACGTCCAAACGGTGGACGGCGGTCATGAGGCCGTCGCGTATCTAAAGGGCGAGGGCAAGTATGCCGACCGAGCCGTTTACCCGTATCCCGACTTTGTGCTCACGGACTTAAAGATGCCCGGCATCGATGGTTTCGCGGTGCTCGAACACCTCAAAAAAAACCCCGACTCCGCGATCGTGCCGACGGTGATTCTTTCGGGCTCCCATGATAACGACGACATCAAGAAGGCGTATTTTCTCGGCGCGAGTTCCTACCATGTGAAACCCAGCGCTCCCGGCGAACTGCGCACGTTGGTGAAGGTGCTTCACGATTACTGGATGCTCTGCGAAGCGCCGGCGGTCGATGTGAACGGCAAACAAGTGACCACGGACAGCAGCCATAAATTGGGCGAGAGATTTTCTCTGCACACGCGCGCTTGAAGACCCTTCCCTCCGACAAAACCATTTGGCCCGACGACGGCGGCACGACAAACCGTCGAGGGCTTTGAGCGATGCCGACAGGACAATGCTAACCCTCACCCACCACATCATCGCCCAAGAGTTTATGGCGGAGCGTGTGACGGACACGCGGGCGCAGGCAGCGTTTCGTGTGTGTGACAAGCTGCGACGGTCGCTGTCGGTGCTGACCGGCGTGGTGGGTTTTCGCTCGGTGTTGGCCCGGGCGCTGGTGCTGGGGCGGGCGGAGGCGCCTTGGCTGGCGGAGTTGCAACTCGGCGCGGATGGCTCCCTGGAGCTGCCGATCGAACTCGAGTCTCGATTGGGGCAGGAAGAGGCGGCGCGCGGCGGCGTGGTGCTGATCGGGAGCCTGCTCGGTCTGTTAATCACTTTTGTGGGCAAGACCTTAACGTTGCGCCTTGTGCAGGATGTCTGGCCGAAGGCGGCCTTCGGGGAGCCGGAAAACGAATTGAAAGATCAGTCATGAAAACACCAACCAACGCCGATACCACCGCCGCCCAAACGGCCGGCAAAGTCACCATCCGCCAGCTCCCGACCGGCGTGCGTGGGCTCGACGAAATCCTGGGCGGAGGCCTGCCCGAGTTTTCCTTCAACATCGTCGCCGGTTCGCCCGGCTGCGGCAAAACCACCCTCGCGCACCAGTTCGTTTTCGCCAACGCGACGCCCGAGCGGCCCGCGCTCTACTTCACGGTGCTCGGCGAGCCCGCGATCAAGATGCTGCGTTATCAGCAGCAGTATACGTTCTTCGACGAGGCCAAGCTGAACAACGCGATCCGTTTCGTGAACCTGAGCGAGATCGTGGTGGAGCAGAACCTCGATGCGGTGCTGACGGAGATCGCCCGTCAGGTCGAGCAATGCAGCCCGGGCGTGGTCGTGGTGGATTCGTTCCGCACGGTGTTGCGCAAGATGCCCAGCGGCGGCGTGGCGGAGATGGAGCTGCAATCGTTCGTGCAGCGGCTGGCGATGTTGCTGACGAGTTATCAGGCGACGACGTTCCTCATCGGCGAATACACGGAAGGCGAACTGCGCGACAACCCGGTGTTCACGGTGGCGGACGGGCTTTTCTGGTTGTCCCAATCGGCGGAGCGCAACTCGGTCGTGCGGAAACTGCAGATCATGAAGCTGCGCGGGCAGGCCTCGGTGCCGGGGTTGCACACCTTCCGCATCGGCAACTACGGGTTGCAGGCGTTTTCGCGGACGCTCGGTTTGGCGGGCAAAATCGAGCACCCGCACGGCCACCGACGGTTGTCGATCGGTATCCCGGAATTGGATACGTTGATGGGCGGCGGGATTCCGGAAGGCGACAGCGTGTTGATCGCGGGGCCGACCGGCACGGGCAAGTCGGTGGTCGCGACGCAGTTCATCAGCGCGGGCCTGGTCAAGGGCGAGGGCGGGATCATCGTGATCTTCGAGGAGCGCCCGAAGAAATACACGGTTCGCGCGGCCGGACTGGGCATGGACTTGCAAAGGGCGGTGGACGCCGGGCTGCTGGAGCTGCTTTACCTACGTCCGCTGGATCTTTCGGTGGACGAGACCATGCAGGAGATCCTCGACGCGGTGCGGCGAACGGGCGCGCGGCGTATGGTGATCGATTCACTGGTGGGCTTCGAAATGGCGCTGGCCCCGGGATTCCGCACGGATTTCCGTGAATCGCTTTACCGCATGATCGCGGCGCTCACGAGCGCGGGCGTGACGATCATCAGCACGGTCGAAACCGAGGACGCGTTCGATTCGTTTCAATTCAGCCGCTACGCGATCTCGTTCTTGACGGACGACATCATCCGGCTCCGTTACGTAGAGATCGACGGGCAACTCAGGAAGATCCTCGTCATCGTCAAAATGCGCGGCGGTAACCACAGCAAAGACATCCGCGAATACATGATCACCGACAAGGGGCTGGTCGTGATCAGTCCACGCAGCACCAACTACACGCACCTGACCACGGGTCAGCCGCGACTCGCGGGGAGTATCAAAGAAACCGCGCCGGAGCCCAAGGCGCTCGCCTAGTAGAAGATCATGAGCGCCGAAGAAAATTCAGGACGGTCGAACTTGCCGGAGTTACGGAGCCGGGCGGCGCCGATCATCGAGCATGCGCCGCTCCCGATGGTCGAGGTCGAGGGACCCGAGCATCAGGTGTGTTTTGTGAACAGCGCGTTTTGCCGCCTCGTTCAACGTCGACGGGACGAATTGGTGGGACGGCGCTTCGCGGAGATCGTGTCGAATGGCGAGTGTTGTGTGCCGCTGCTCAAAAAGGTCTATGAGACCGGCGAGTTTGAGGCTCGGATACTTCCGGAGGACCCGAATACGGACGGTGTTTATTGGGTGTATGCAATGTGGCCGGCGTTGGATGCGGAAGCGCGTCCGGAGCGGGTAATCATCCAGATGACCCAGTCACTACACTTCCATCGAAACGCGGCGGAGATGAACGAAGCGTTGCTCTTGGCGGCGTTGCGTGAACATGAACTCCGGGAAAAGGCGGAAAAATTAAACGTGCGGTTGGTCGAGGAAGTGAAGGAACGGAGTCAGGTGGCGCGGTCGTTGGAGGAGGCAAAGGCGGAACTACGGGTGCATGCCGAGTCGTTGGAAGCGACGGTCGCGGAGCGCACGACCCAGTTGCGCTCATCGATGGGCGAGTTGGAGGCGTTCTCTTACAGCTTGGCGCACGATCTGCGGGCGCCGATCCGGGCGATCCAGGGGTTTACCCAGATGGCGCTCGAAATGCCGCAAGAGGAGGTGGGGCCGGACGCGATGGAGTTGTTGAGTCGCGTGGTGAAAGCGGCGGCGCGTATGGACAGCCTGATTCAAGACGTGCTCAGCCTTAGCCAGGTGATCCGCGTGCCAATGAAAACCACCCTGGTGGACGTGGATGTATTGGTGCGCGACCTGGTGCATGAGCGACCGGAATTGGCGGCATCCAAGGCGGCTATCACGATC
>DFYA01000274.1:0-884 GCA_002382525.1 Opitutaceae bacterium UBA4094 | reverse complement strand
TGGGTGGAGGATCGCGGCATCGGCATCAGCCGGGAAGCGCACGCGTTGATCTTCGAGATTTTTCAGCGCCTGCATTCGTCGGCTCAGTTCGAGGGGACGGGCATCGGGCTCGCGATCGTGCGCAAGGCGGTGGAGCGCATGGGCGGCCACGTCGGCGTCGAGTCGGAGCTGGGGCAAGGCAGCCGGTTCTGGTTGGAACTGCCGAAGGGGTGACGCCGTGCGGCGAAGCCTGATCGTTCCGACGTGGGCTGATGGTGCCGACGTGGGAAGCGAGCTTGCTCGCGATGGATTGAGAAACGAATCGCGAGCAACCTCGCTTCCCACGTCAGACTCAAACCGACGCGGTGCGCGCTGCGGGCCGACATCGGAGCGTCCAAACGCCAGGTCGCGGACATCGATCCGAAGAGCTTCTTCGATCATGTGAACCACGACCGGGGTGCGTGCTAAAAGCGGGGACGGGCAAAATCAGGCTTCCCTCGGTGGAGAAGGAATCGATAACGTTGCCCGTTTATGCAGAAAACACTCGTTATTCTTAAACCCGATTGCATGGCCAACAAGCATGCCGGCACCGTGATCGACCGCTTTGAAAAAGCCGGTTTCGAGATCGTTGGCGCCAAGATGATTCGCCTCTCCTCCGAGGTGCTTCGCTCCCACTACGCGCACGTGGCCGACAAGCCGTTCTATCCCGAGATCGAAGCCTTCATGAGCTCGCGTCCGGTGATCGTTCTCGCCCTCCAAGGCGAGGACGTCGTGGCGAAGATCCGCGAACTCCTCGGCCCGACCGATTCCCGCAAGGCTGCCAAGGGCACGATCCGCGGCGACTTCGGCACCGAGATGATGAAGAACGTGGTGCACGCCTCCGACAGCGACGAAAACGCCCGCAT
>DFYA01000304.1 GCA_002382525.1 Opitutaceae bacterium UBA4094 | reverse complement strand
TCGTCGAAACGGATTTTGCAGCCGACGGGGCCGCCCCACTCGACGTTGAGTTCTTCGGCCACCCGCTTCGAGACCGACAACGCGGCGACGCGGCGCGGCTGCGTGCAGGCGATCGCGCCGTTCCGACCGCGGCCAGCCGCGAGGCACATTTTGGGAATTTGCGTGGTTTTGCCCGAACCGGTTTCGCCCGCGAGGATGATCACCGGATGCGCCGCGATGAGGTCCACGATCTCGGACGCCCGCGAGCTGATCGGCAACTCGGGCGGGAAATCGATGCGGAAAGCGGGTGAAGGGGTATCGTCGGAACGGGCCACGGGAAAAAGAGGCGGCACGGTTACACCGATGCCCCCCGTCCGCGAGGGGTTTTTTACAACAAGTCCGGCAAACTCCGATGCGTGGCTTGGATTCTGCTATTAGCAAAATTCTTTCGGCCGCCCACACATCCCATGACGACCATTCTCGACAGCCGCAAGCTGCTCGCCTTCACCACCCTTGCTCGAGTCGGCAGTTTTACCCTGGCGGCTCGTGAACTCAGCCTCACTCAGTCGGCCATCAGCCACGCCATTAAGGCGCTGGAGCAGGACCTCGACTGCCGCCTTTTCGACCGCCTCGGGCGCCGGGTCACCCTGACCGAACCCGGCCAACACCTCCTGGAGCACGCCCACAAGATCATCGCCGAGATGCAAAGCGCCCGCGAAGATCTCGCCTCCATGGACAAATGACCGAAGTGCCATAGGCACCCTGCCCATGGATTGAACTCCGTTCACAGCACGCCCGCGAAGCCACGACGTCTCATCCAACTCATTTTGTGTTTGCCTAGGGTGTCAGGCGCCCGTGTGGTTTCCGTCCGTCCTTGCCCGGGTGGTGGAATTGGTAGACACGCAGGTCTCAGAAGCCTGTGCCTCACGGTGTAGCGGTTCGAGTCCGCTCCCGGGCACCATTATCAACTACGTAAGTTGAGAACAGGGTTTTTAACCCGGACTTAACCATCCCTCCTAACCCGAGGATATGGGCATCGTATCCACCGCCACTCAGAACCGGGCGACGGACGGATCAGAACGGTTTCCGGTCGTTTACCGTGCGATGCTTCGCCTCAGCCAGGCGTCTCACCTCGGCGGCGTGTTCGTCCTCGGTCGAGAGTTCGAACGAGACCACCGTATCGCGCGCATCGGGCAACGGGTAGGTCCACGCGGTCGGATTGGCGAAGTTGAAGAAGATGTCTTCCGCGCCGTCGAACGTCTGAACGCCCGGATTCCAAAAATCGCATAGAATCACCTCCGCGTTGTTTGCGACGAGGCGGCCGTTTTTCACCCGGCCGCGCAGGTCCGGAAGCGTGATATGACCGATCACCGGTTCCAAAACATGCGCGTAAAGCCGGCCGTCTTTTTGGGTGAAGCGTCCCCACTCCGGCTTCGGCAGTGTCGCCGCCGACGCGCCGTAGATCGACTCGCCGTTGAGCGACAGCCAACCGCCGACTTCCGCCAAGATACGCTTCGCTTCTTCGGGGACCCGTCCGCGTGCATCGGGTGAAACGTTGAGGAGCAGATTGCCGTTCTTCGAGACGCAGTTGACCAAGGCACGAATGATCGCGGCGGGCGTTTTCCACAGGTTGTCCGTGACGGAAAAACACCAGCTATTGGTCAGCGTAAACCAACCTTCCCAAGGCATGGGCTGACCCGCGTCGTCGCGCAGGCACTCGCGAGGGATGTTCTGCTCCGTCTGCTCGTAATCACCCGCGAAGGAAGGACGCGGCACGCGTTTACGCGGCTCGTTGCCGAGCCGATCGTTTACGAGGCAATGCGGCTGTAGCGCGCGAATCTTGCGCAGCAGTTCGGTCGCGCCCCATTTTTCACCGGCGTAATCCCAGTAGGAGAAATCGAATACCAGCGAGTCGATGCGCCCATAATGAGAACACAATTCCTCGACTTGGCCGTGCAGGTAGGCGACGTAGCGCGACCAGTCGCAATGCGTGTCCCGCGCGGGCGAGTCGGCCTTGTGGCGTAATGGATGCTGACGATCCCCGGTAGCCGGGCAATCCGGGTGATGCCAATCCACCAGCGAGTAGTAGAGCCCAACCTTTAGGCCTTCCGCGCGAACAGCCTCCACCCATTCCTGCACGAGATCGCGAGCCGCCGGAGTGCGGGTAGCGTTGTAGTCAGTGAGTGCGGACGCAAAGAGGCAGAATCCGTCGTGATGCTTGGTGGTGAGCACCGCGTAACGCGCGCCGGATATGCGCGCCAACCGCGCCCATTCGGTTGCCCAGCCCGGCTCGGGATTAAACGTTTCGAAATACCTGTGGTAATCCTCGACGGTGAGCTGTTCGGCGGAGCGCACCCACTCGCCCCGTGTAGCAACCGAATAGAGCCCGAAGTGGAGGGACATACCGAAACGGTCCCGCTGCCATTCGGCTAGCGCCTCCCCTACGGTCGTTGGCGTGAACGGAGAGCTCATGCGAGGTTCACTCTCCCACCCGCCCGATAACGAGAGCGCGTCGATCCTACGGCGAGGCCGAGTCCGACGACCCCAAACAGTCGAGCTGCCGTCGCCGGTTCGGGAACGCTCGCGATAAACACCGCCGCCGAATGACCTCCAAACCGGTGGCCTTCACTCGTCGTCAGGTGCCAGGTGTCTGTGCGCGTGTAACCGCGGGAGTCCGCGAGCAACCCGTGTGGGTCGGTCGCCACCATGGAATAGACAACGCTACGCAACGCATCGGTGCTTTGCACGGTGGCTTCGTCCGCAAAGGCGGCGTTCGCATCGATCGCGGTGACAACATACTTCCAGTTGGAATCGCCCAAGTCTTGTCGGAGATTGGACAGCATCCCCTGAAAGTTCGCCTGCCACTCCGCGGGCTTGGTGCGATCCGAGGTGGCCTCGCCCTGGAACCAAAAGAGGCCGCTAAAATCATAGGTCTTTCCGGCAAGCGTCAGGTTCGCCAACTCCTGCTGCAAACGCCCGGTGCCCGTCGCGGAGAAAAAGTCCGCTTCGTAGAGACCGGCCGCGTTGCCTTTCTTCCAATAGTAGCTGGGCGATCCCGAATGGTTGGCGTGCACCACAAGGACCTCCTCGTAGAGGTTGGACGCCTGGAGTGCCGCGGTGATTCCGTTGCTATACGAGGCGGTGGCATTGGATTGCCCGCCGACAAAAAAGACGGCGACCGAGGCCGCGCTTTCGCACGACATCGCCGTCACTGCGGCGAGGATAGAAACAAGCTGAGAGCGCTTCATGGCTGTGGGGTGGGAACGAGGCGGTAAATACGCGGACGGGGTTTTGCTTCGAGCCGGATGCGGGCTTCCAGATCGGCCAGTTCCCGACGGGCGGTGGATTCCTCAGCTTTCGCGGTCAGATAGCGTTCGATGATGCCGCGGTTGTAGCGGTCCATGCTTGCGTCGCTCTCCTTCAAGCGCGCCAACTGCTGCTCCAGACGCGGACGAACCGCCGCAAAATCAACCGGCTGGGCGATGTCCTTCAGATGCCAGAACTCAACCTGAGGAATGACGCGCAGCCGCGACGAAAGCGTTTTGTGCCAAGCCCTCACGAGTCCCAGCACCTCCATCGCCTGCTTTGCCTGTGGAGTGGTCTTCTCCGCTGCGAGGTTAACGCCTGCATGTAACTCCGCAGCCGTGTAACTGCGCACCGGTTGCCCATCAATGGTGAGCGCATACGCACCGGTTTCCAGCCCGGTAACGCGCAAGGTTTCTTGATTCAGCTCTTCCCGCAATGGCGCCCATTCCAGCGCCTCACTGGCGTCATTGGGAAATGGATACGGTATCGCACCGGCTTTGATCGTGAACGTCAGCTCGGCTTCGTTCTTCGAGACAGCAGACACGGCGGCGTTTTCGGACGAGGTGGCGCGAGCGCTCGCGGCGTCGATTTCCACGTGCGAGACGAGTCGCGGCGCACCTTGCGCCTTGAGCAGCAGGTAGGCCATGAGCAGGTGGCCTGAGGCTCCCGGATGGATGCGGTCCTTCCCCACGACCGAGGCGAGCGGATCGCCTGCCTGCAGGCGGGCGTTGATGCGCGTCATCGGCTCATGAAGTTCGATCAATGAGCAACCAGTCTCGGTCGCTAACTCGCGCATAAAATCAGCGCACTGGCTCAAGGCGCCGTTGACGCCCGATTGCCGTGGACGTTCGCCTTCGGCCGTATCGTCGAAAATGGACGGAGTCACCAGCACCACACGCACCTCATCGGCTTGGAGACGCGTGACGAGCGTGCGCATGTTTTTGCGGTAGCTGTCGAGCGCCGCCTCGCGTCGGGCGACAATCTCCGGAGTCACTTCCTCCATACCGTAATTGCCCCGGCTGACGTCGTTCATGCCGAACATCACCGTGGCCACGGTCGGCTTCTGCGCTCGGATATCCCACTCATAGCGCCGTAGCGCGCCAGACGCG
This sequence comes from Opitutaceae bacterium UBA4094, assembly GCA_002382525.1. Taxonomy (GTDB): domain Bacteria; phylum Verrucomicrobiota; class Verrucomicrobiia; order Opitutales; family Opitutaceae; genus Rariglobus. The sequence continues at coordinate 9,518 of DFYA01000304.1, read as the reverse complement.
GTGTCGCCGGAGATACCCGCGTTGATCGCCGTCAATGGTCGGTCGGGGAAACGCGTCGCATAATAGAGATAGACCGACGCCGCATAGGCACCGTTTTGCGTGATGCTGTCGCCCACGGCGAGCCAGCGATCATTCGCGCGAAACAATCCGCCGGCTTCGGGCGCGGCACCCTGCAGCGCAAGACCGCTGGCCGCAGCGATGGCAAGGAACGCGGAGCGGAGGAGAGGAAATCGAGTAAGCATAGAATAGACTTCGAGTATCAATGGGATGGATCATTTACGATGAACGCGCCGATGCGCACACGATTGCCTTTAGAGCGCGGGTCGTGCTCGGGGGCGACGCGGAGCGTCAACACGTGATCGCCTTCCGGCAGCGCAGTGCCGCGCACCGGATCGTGAAACATCGCGCTGTAGGGACGGCCCTTCGCGCCGCCGTGCGGGCTCCAGCTGGTGCGCCGGGTGAACGGCGAACCGTCCACCGACCACTCGACGTCGCCGGCATCGTCGGCGGAGAGCCAGAAGACGCCGATGGCATTACCCTTGAATCGAAATTTGAGCTCCGCGCCCGAGGTCTCGGACACGAGGCGGCGCGGGAAGCGACCGACAGGTTCTTCTTCGACGCCCCATCCTTCCGCTACGTGCGCTGTCGCCTCAATGAAGCGCCCGTGTTCGGGGGCATTGGGGTTCATTGAGGGCGGCAGTTTCACCGGCTCCGACGAGCGTCGCGTCCAATTTTGCGCCTCGAGGAAATCGCGCACCGCCGAGGCGTAGATGGCGTAGCCTTCGTCGTTCGGATGAACCTTGTCGGGCAGCAACGCCGCCCAGTCTTTGCCGGAGGCTTGTTTCTCCTTCCACAACGCCGCGCCGACATCGATGGACGGGATGCGGTAGTGGTTGGCTACTTTCTGGTGCAGCACGACGGAAGGCGGTTTCTCACCCTGTTGATGGAAGGGCTCGAAGGTCTGCCGCGTGGTATAAATGAAAACAATGTCGGCACGGGGGTTGGCGGTCCAAATCTGACGCACAATTCCATCCATGGCCGGAGTAACGGAATCTCGTCTGCCTTCGGCCATCGCGCTGTCGTTCACCGCGAATTCCACGAACACCAGGTCGGGGCGATGTGCGATCACGTCAGCAGCCACTCGATACACACCGAGATCGGAGCCGGTGCCACCGATGCCCGCGTTCACCTCGTTGACGCTGACGTGAGGAAAACGGCCGCGAAACCACTCCGTGGTCTGCGCGCGCCACGATGACTTGGCTGCGTTTGACGCGCCGCTACCAGACGTGAGTGAGCCGCCCAAGTAAGCGATCGTCAACGTGGGCAAGTCGGCCGCTGTCTGGGCCGTGCGCGCGAGCGCGTGGGTCGGCTCCGCTGCGTGCGTGGCGTCGACCGCGATGAACAAAGCGAGGATGAAGGAGGCGGTTTTAAACATACTCGGAAAGGGGAAGAAGCCGCCGGGTCGCACAACGACCCGGCGGCTCATGATTAACCCGTGATGGACTCAGGGATCGTAGGTGATGAACGGTTTGCTGTGGATGCGCACTGAGCGGATCTCGCCGTAGAAGAAAGGCAGGGACCCCGAACTGATGTAGCCCACAAACAGCTGGCTGTTGTCCGCCGGCTGCGGAACACCGCCGGTAAGAGCCAGCGTGCCTTGAAGCACGCCGTTGATATACACCTTCATGTTGGCGCCGTCGTAGGTGCCGGCGACGTGGGTCCAGACTCCACCGTTGATCAATGCGGTGGATTGCACGCGTTTCTCCGAGGAGCCGTTTTGCACCAGCCACGACAGCTTACGGTTCTGCTCCACCACGATGCGGAAGCCGTTGGAACTCACGTTACCGTATTGAAGCACGCCAAGCGTCTTCGCGCCGATTTGAGCAGGATCCACCTTGATCCACGCCTCGGCCGCCACCTTGCCGTTCGGCAACACAATGGTCGGAGCGGCGAACGCCGGGTTGAGGCGGAGCGTGCCGTCGAATCTCACGGAGCCGGCAAGCCCTTCTTGTGCCCATTTCATGGATACGCCGACGTTCGGTTTGAGCGGGATACCGCCCAAACGGCGGTCAGCAACGCGTTCACCGGTCTCACGTGAGAAATCCCACCACGCAACGGTGTCGCCGCGAACTTCCTCGGAGTTCACACTTTCGCCGGAGGCGCTGGTGGACGAGACGACGTAGAAATACGGCATCGGTGCGGTCGCCGTGGTGTCGGTGAAGCTCGTTCCTGTGGGCGTGGCAATCGTGGTGTAAGGGCCGCCCTTGGTCGTCGCACGTTTCACCTTGTAACCGGTGACGCCGAAGACCGGCTGCCAGTTCAACGTGACGGTGCTGACGGTTGCCGAGGCCTTGAGACCGATCGGCGCCTGCGGAGCAAACGAGACGTTATCAAACGTCGCGGTCCCACTGATGCTGTTATTGTGGGAGCAAACCGCCAGGCCGACGTAGTAGTCGCTAAACATCTTGTGGGTGCTGGTCCCGATCTCCGTCCACGTCGTGCCATCGGATGATACCGAGGCCGTCAGCGTTCCGCCGCTGCGCGTGAGCTTCATCCATACCGGCCCCGCCATGTTGTTGAGAGCCCCAAGCACGCCGTGACCGAAAGGAAACGCACGTTCGTGTGTGCGGACCGTCGCGCTATACGGTGCAAAGGTGATCCCATACATGGGAGAGTTCGACGTGAGCCGATCTCGCATCATGATCCCCGCACGGAATCCCGACGCGCCGGGAACCGGCGTAGTCGAAGCGACTCGTGCGATGAAGGTGCCGTCACCGGACATTTTGACATACGAGTAGTTAAACCCGTCATCTAAACCATTGAGCTTATCTCCTGAGCCGGAGAGCGCATAGACGCCCGGTGAAGGGGTGGTCATGTAACCAGCCGCGCCTACCGAACCAATGTCTTGGTTGACGAAACCGTAAGCCCCCGAAGGCGTGGCGACGACCGCGGAGTTGGCACTTTCACCCAAGGCGTTCACGGCGGAGACGACATAGTTGTAGATCGTGCCGGGAGTCGCGAGAGTATCGGTATACCGCGTCGCACCGGTCGTAGCGATCGGGGAGAAGGAACCGCTGCTCCCGGTCCTGCGTTTGACGATCCAGCTATTCGCACCGATCGAATTGGCCCAGGTGAGCGTCACCGGCGCGTTGTTCTCCAGACTGGCAACGAGGTTCAATGGCGCGACCGGAACGGCGGGGGCGGTCGCAGCGGACCGCAGGCTCACGAGTTCACGCGAATTGACGGTCACGGTGCCAACGCCGTTCACGAAGGTGACGCTGCCGGAGTTGACGATGTGGCTGTTGGCTTTGCTACGCCACACGGTGAACACCTTGCTGGGTGTCGACGCCAGTTCCTGAATGGTCACGGTCACATTGAAGTTTTCAGCCGGATGAAACAGGTTGGTGGTGCTCGCGGGCAGTCCATCGATCCCGGTGGCGTTGACGATGTTGACACCCCAACTGCCGTCGGGATTGACGGCGGCGGCGGCGTTAATCCGCGGGCTCAAGTTTGCATAGGAGTGCATGCCTCCCTCAGTCGCACTGGTCATGTAACGAACCACAGCGCCCGTCCTAATCGTTTCGAGCGCCTGCTTCAGATAATAGTAGCGCAGATAGACCACGATGCTCTGCGTCGCTTGGTCATGGATGGCGAGAAACGCATGGGAGTTGTTGTAGGTCGAAACGTCCGTGTGCGTGCTGAAGCCTTGGAAGTAGATCCAGCGGTCCACGCCGGTGTTCAGGTCGCTCATGAAGCGAGCGAGCACGGTGCTGGCGCGATTTTCGTCCTCTGGGGTTTCGGCACCGCCGTCGGAGCACTCGGTCATCCACCACTCTTTGTCGCGTTTAATATCCCATTGCCGACGGTCGGCCAACGACCAGTTGTAGGAGTGATGTGCCATGCCCGATAGATTGCGCCACGCGTCGCCGTTGTGAAACATGGCGTCTAGGTGGAGCACCATATTAGCGCCCCCGTTGGACGTTTCAGGTGCGATGATCTTCACATTTTTCAGACCACGTGCATCCAAGGCCGGACGGAGGGCGTTCACGGCGTCCACCATGTGCTGGGTCGTCCAAGCACCGGGCTCGTTGGCGACGCCTGTCGCGTCGATCTGAATGCCATACGTGAGTTCAATCTGCGCGATCACTTCCGCGAGACGATCCGCATAAACGGACATCGGTTCAGTCGGCGCGGTGGTCCAGTGATACACCGGCGCACTCCGACAAGGTGCCAACAACAGCGTGTCCACGCCGCGCGCCTTTACGCCGGCGATCGCGCCGGTGGCGATGTAGCGGGTGTGAAACTCCGCAACCATCGACGACACGGTTTGCGTGTGATCACAGCTGATCCACATGCGAAAGGTATTCATGCCGAGGTCGCGATAGACCAAGTCGGCCATTTGATCGCGGAACGGCTGTGGTGGGTTACTCCAAGTCGTCGTGGCTTGGCTCGCGCCAAAGCCGGCAAATGTCTGACGTTTTTCACCGGCGTGGACGGTGAGATTATAGGGCGTCTGGGCCCGGATAGCGGAACAGGTGAGCACGCCGACGAGCAGCGTCCCGACCAGACCGAGGTATCGGTTTATGGCTTTCATTGGGGTATACGTTTGGGGTGACGAAGCGCTGAAGCGCCTCGGAGAGGGGAAAGAATGGGCTAGAAGAAAAGATAAACGGGGCTTTCCCCAACCGGCAGACGCACGGTGCCTCCGCCAACCTCGAAGCGGACCTCCTCCGCCTCGCCCGATACGAGCGGCATCCGCTCCGCACGGACGGGCGCACCGTTCACCGGGATCGTTTCCCCAGCTTCACGTTGAGATCCGGTGGGCGACCAGAGCACCCACACCGGATGCTTTGGGCGCGCTGGATTCACGAATTCGTAAACATAAAGTTCGTCCTTTTTCGCGCTTACGACTCGGGAAAAACGGTGGTCGCCAAGCGTCTGATACAAATGCGCCATCGCCCAGAACGAGGGCTTCGGCTGAAAGTTCCGCGTGAGCCCGGACGACGCATGAAAGGACGGCTGATCCTTGTCGTCGTAGTAATAGACATAGGCTCGCTCCACCGGCAGCGCGGAGAACAGCAGGAACGAGCGCACGATCCACTGCGCCTGTTCGACATCGCTCGAATCGACCCACTTCGAGAAGTTGCCGGACGTCGGCGCCGGTTTTGTGCTGGCGTCATAACCAAACTCGGTGACCCAGATTTCCTTGCCAGGCGCGTGGCGGTCGCGCCACGCCGCCATCTCTTCGATGACTTGCAGATAAGGAATGTCGGGACTTTCCGGATACACACGGCGCCACGTGGGCCAGCCCTCAATCAACGAATACGTGTGGATGTTGAGCACGTCATAGAGCGCCTCGAGTCCTTGGAACGTTTTTACGCTCTTAGAGTATTTATCCGGCTGAAGAGCGGCGGCGGCGCTCGTGATGATTTTAAGCTTCGGATCCCCGGCACGCAGGCCTTTAGCGAGGTGCTCGAATACCCTGCGATACTCCGCATCGTCGTAGTTCACCGGCTCGTTTCCGATCTCCGCGGACTCCACCAGATTCAACGCCGACGACGGACCAAACGTTTTCGCGAACTCCTTCCCATACGCGTAAAGATCGCGAGGGAGGTCCGTCCATCTGTCGGGCCTGATGGAATCGAACTGCAGCGACGCATCGATGCGGTAGCCCGCCTTCTTCCAAGAACCGTAAACTTGGCCCCAATCCACCACGTCCGGCCCGTCGATCTTCTGCGCTGACCGAGGAAACGCCGGAAGCCTCGATGTATCGCCGGGCAAATCCCACGGCATCGGATGATAGTTTCGCACCAGCTCGCACGTCGGGCGATAGAGCGCCGGGCGAAAATGATAATGCCCGTTAACCCCCATGAAATCGCGGAGAAGGGGTTTGGTGGGCGCTGCATTCGCGAAACCCACCGAGCAGGCACCCGCGACTATCCCGACGAGCATCCCGCGCAAGCGGTGAGGAGATCGCGCACGTGCGGCAGATTTGGCGACGATTGGGGAGCTCACAGACATAACCATTTATTAGTAATAATTAGTAATATGTGCGCTGGGTTCGTGTCAAAGCTAAATTTATCCGCGCACAGTCGGTGCGCACTCATCAGGCGCGCCGTTGGTAACGGCTATCTGCTACGCTTTCGGGACATAGCCCGACCGGTAGTTTCGGGGGGCCAAGCCGGTGTGCGCCTTAAACACTCGGCTAAAGTGCGCCAGCGACTGAAAGCCGGTGGAAAACGCGATGTCAGTCGTGCTCAGCGTGCCGCCGCCGTTGAACAGGTCCCGGGCCGCCGCGACGCGTTCGGCCATTACATAGCTCCCGAAGGCCATGCCGAGATGCTTGCGAAACGTGCGCGCGAGGTGTTCCGCGGACACCTCCAACACCGCCGCCACCTCCGCCAGCTTGAGCCTCTCTCCAAGATTGGACCGCACGTGCGCACAGGCTTCGTCGAGAAGATCCGCTCGACCCTTCCGGGCGACCAATCCCGCTGTCTCGCGTCGCCGCACCATCGCGAGGATCTGCAAAAGCCCGCCTACGGCCACGCCTTCCCACCCGCGCGGACGCACCGTTGTCTCAAAGCGCAGACTCCGCACCAGCATGTCCACGCGCGCAAAATCCTGCTCACCGAGCATGAATGCAAAGCCGCCCCGTTTTGGGACCCAGTCCATCGCGAGCAACTCCACTTTGCCGAGCTGGGCGGAGAGCAAAGCGGGATCAAAACAGACGACGTGACGACGCAACGCCAGGTCGCCGGTCTTCTCCAAGCGGTGCGCTTGTTCACCTCGAAGCAGTAATCCCCTCCCCGGCGCCTGCGCGTAGCGTCGCCCGCCGACGTTGAACACGCCGTTCCCCGCCACCGTGACATGCAACTCCATCCCTGGCTGGGTGTGCACCGGCATGGCCCGATGAGCCTGTCGATGGAGCACGTAGAACGAACCGTTTTTCAACGCTTGCGCCACCGGCGGATTATCACCCGGCGTCGGCCGGGCGAACGCCACGCGAACGGAGCGAGAAGCATTCGAAAGTCGCCGGGGCATATTGGCACGATGCCGATCCAATCCCTTTTGTGAAGTTGGATTCAGACAAGTTTTTGATCACCCCGGGATAAGACGTCCGTCCGTCCTTCCGTTATGCTCAACTCTCATGAAACCCCCAAGCGTCCCCACCCCATGCCTACGCTAATCGAATCTCACGACGTCGTGGTTTGCGGAGGCGGACTCGCCGGTTTTTGCGCCGCGCTCGCGGCCGCGCGCCAAGGCCTTCGTGCCTGCTTGGTGCAAGATCGCCCTGTGCTCGGCGGCAATGCCTCCTCGGAGGTTCGCATCACCGTTCACGGCGCGGCCGCATTCCACGCCTATGCCCGTGAATCCGGCATCATCAGTGAACTTCTCGCAGAAGAACGCGCCCGCAATCACGAAGAGATCAACGAGAACGGCTGGACCAACTCGGTCTTCGACCAAGTCCTCTACGATTTCGCCCATCGCGAGACCAACCTCACACTCCACCTGAACACCGGCGTGTTCGACCTGCTCCTCGGTGAGGACGACCTGAGCGCGGTGAACGATCAACCGCGACGTCCCGAGCCGGACGCCAGCCAAGGCTGGTGGCACCGCCCGGCCTGCGCGCCGCGCCCGCGTATCGCCGCCGCCGTGGCACGTGTGGGCGGAGCGGAGACAACGCTCATCCTCCGTGCGAAGACCTTCATCGATTGCACCGGCGACGGCCTCATCGCCGATCTTGCCGGTTGCGGTTGGCGCATCGGCACCGAAAGTCGCGCGCAAACCGGCGAGCGTCACGCGCCTGAACACGCGTCCACCGCCACACTCGGCACNNGGCCCCGAGTTCTTCCGCAACGGCCGCGAGATCCATGACCTTCGAGGCGGCTACTGGTGGCTCGAACTCGGCCTCCCGTGGCACACCATTCATGACAACGAGACGATTCGCCACGAGTTGACCGCTTGGGCGTTGTCCGTCTGGGACTGGATCAAAAACCACGACGAAACGCTACGCGACAAGGCGACGAATTACGCCTTGGAATGGATCGGTCAGACACCCGGCAAACGCGAAAGCCGCCGCATCGATGGGCTCACGCGCGTCACTGAAGCCGATCTTGATGCCGACCAGCGCCCTCCCGACGAGGTCGCGTTTGGCGGATGGTATGTCGACCTGCACACGCCCGGCGGCTTGCTTGCCGCGCACAGCAAACCTGCCGGCAATCTCACGGACAAAACCTACGTCGGTCCTTATGGTATTCCCCTGCGCGCGCTCGTCGCCCGCGACGTGGACAACCTCCTGCTCGCCGGACGTTGTGTCTCGGCCACGCATGCCGCGCTGGGCTCGTTGCGCGTCATGGGCACCACCGCGCTGATGGGCCAAGCCGCAGGCACCGCTGCCGCGCACGCGATTCTTCATGACTGCACTCTCGCACAATTGTGTGAACCAGCGTCAGTCGGCGCGCTGCAACAACGCCTCTTGCGCGACGGATGCTTTTTGCCGCACGTCCCGCGCGCCGACTCCGCCGACTTCGCGCCGCCCGCCACGGCTTCGGCCAGTTCCAGCGCCCTCAGCCATGGAATCGGTCCCAACGATCCAGACACCTCTGGCGGACTTCGCCGGCACCCCGTGCGCCTCGCGTGGCCGCTTGATCAACCGGTTGCTCAGTGGATCGCGGTCGCGGGCGGTCGTATCGACACGCTCTCTCTATGTCTCGACGCGCCCGACGGTCCGCGCACGGTCCGCGCGCGCCTCGTGCGTCCGCTCCACATTTGGGATTACCGCCGCGCGTTACCCGCGCTTGCCGAGGCCGAGCTGAGCGTCCCGGCCGGCACGAGCCGATGGGTGGAGTGGTCGCTCAACCTCACTGACGTGCCCGATGGTTTCGTGCGCCTTGATGTGGAAGCGAGCGGTCCCGCTCCCTCGTGGCGAATCGCACGCGAGGTCCTCTACGGCCAAATCGCCGCCCGCTCCCACGACGCCACGCACCTGCGACGGCTCGAAGGCGGTGCCACGCTCGCGTTCCGTATCACGCCGGGTCAACCGGTTCACGGCGCCGCCCACGTGCTCACTGGCTCGGCGCGTCCGCATCAGCACGTCCACCTCTGGCGCTCCGATCCGAGCCACCCGCTGCCGCAATGGCTTCAGCTGGATTGGCCGACTCCCCGCGGGATCGGGATCATTGTCCTGGTTTTCCCCGGACACCTCCTTCGCGAGATTCACGCGTGTCCGCCCTACTACCGCGACCCGTTGGTCGGGCGCGACTACACCGCGGAGGCGTGGATCGACGGGGACTGGCGGGCGATCGTCACCGAGACCGACAACCATCAGCCCCGCCGGGTTCACACGCTGCCCAATCCCGTATCCACAGATCGGTTACGTATTGTGATCCACGCCACCAACGGTGCTCCTGCGGCCGCCCTACACGAGGTGCGCGTCTATGGTTAAACGCCGCGTGTCATCGGAGACAGCTCAAGCGTGCCCGCGTTAAAATCCACCTGGAGCGACACCGGAGCCGCCG
>DFYA01000105.1:819-6495 GCA_002382525.1 Opitutaceae bacterium UBA4094 | reverse complement strand
GTAAGACGAATATCGCGATGATTTTGATATCCGCCCCGTTGGAGCTGTTTTCCGCCGATTCGCCGGTGGTGGAACTGCGCACCGAGCGAAGGACGTTGATGAAACGCCTCTGGCGTGGGGTGGCGGCGGACAGCGTGGAGTTTGGTTTTGAGTTGTCCGCGCCGCTCAAACACGGCGACACGTTTTACCAGACGGGCACCGCGCGCTACGTCATCGTGCAGGAACCTGAGCCGGTGCTGGAGGTGCTGATTGGCGAGCTGCCTGCATCCGCCACCGCCGGGATCGGCTGGGCGGTGGGCAACCTGCACCTGGAGTTTTCGTCGGAGGCGCATCGCCTGCTCACGCCCGACGAACCGGCGGCGCGACGGTTGTTTGATCGTATTCAGATTTCTTATACGCCGACGATGGCGGTGTTTCGTCCGGGCCGTTTTAAACGGAGCGTGAGTGCTCCTCTTGTCGATGAACTCGGACCGAGCCACAAACACTGACGCGCGTTGGCTGTTGGGCCTGCTGCAGGCCGGCGACTCGTATTACCCGACGGGCGCCTATGCACACTCCTTCGGACTCGAAGGCCTCGTGCAGGCGGGGATGGTGCGCGACCGCGCGACCCTCCGTGAATTCATCTTTCTCTCGGTCTTGCCCGCGCTGCGTAAGGCCGAACTCCCTCTCGCCGCCCACGCGTATGCGGCACTCGATCCCGCAGGTCCCGACTGGACGAAGGTGGGCGAGTTGTGCGTGCTTTCGCATGCGTTGAAAAGCGCGAAGGAGGCGCGAACGGCGACGGAGAACATCGGGCGTCAGCGCGCGGAGTTGGCGGCGACGTTGCACACGCATTCGTTGGCGACGGAGTATCTCGAACGTGCGACGGCAGGCGCGTGGCCGTTTTCAGCGGCAATCTCGGCCGCGTTGGAGGGGCGGGTGCTCGGCGCACCGCTCAATGCGGTCCTCGCGGGTGTAACGTATTCGACGCTTGGTGGGTTGTTGGCCGCCTCGATGAAGATCATGCGCATCGGCCAAAATGCCTCGCAGTCATTGCTCACCGAGGCGCTGGCCCGCGCTCCGGACATCATCGCCGCCGCACGCGAGGTGCCGATGGCGGAAATCGGCTGGTTCAACCCGTGGCTCGACATCGCTGCGGCGAGGCACGAAACGGCCGACGGCCGGATGTTTATTTCCTGAAACATGAATGAACTCCATTTTGTGTCACAGAGAACACAGAGCCCGGAAAGAGTTCTGGGAGAGCCGTCCGTAAAATGAGGGATGCTCTTTTGTTTGTGCCTTACTCTGTGGACTCCGGATTGGAACTCTGTGCGCTCTGTGAACCAAATCTGACTTTTCTATTATGATTCGTCCTCCTCGTATCGGCATCGGTGGTCCGGTTGGTTCCGGCAAGACGATGCTTTGTCTCAAACTCTGCCAGCGGCTGCGCGCGCGCTACTCGATGGCGGTCGTGACCAACGACATTTACTGCTCGGAGGACGCCCAGTTCCTCGTCACGCACAGCGCGCTCGATCCCGAACGTATCGCTGGCGTGGAGACCGGCGGGTGTCCGCATACCGCGATCCGCGACGACACCACGATGAACGAGCAGGCGTGCCGCGCGTTGGAAGCGAAGTTCGCCGACCTCGATCTCGTCCTCGTGGAGAGCGGCGGAGACAATCTCACGGCGACCTTCTCGCCGGAGCTGGTCGATCAATTCATCTACGTGATCGATGTCGCCGAAGGGGACAAGATCCCTCGCAAAGGCGGCCCGGCGATCCGTCACAGCGATCTGCTCATCATCAATAAAATCGATCTCGCTCCGCTCGTCGGCGCCGACTTGGGCGTGATGGACCGCGATGCGAAAGTGCAGCGCGGCGCGAAACTGTTTTTGTTCTGCGACCTGAAGCGCGAGCACAACCTCGATGCGGTGATCGCGTGGATCGAACGCGAGGTGCTCTTCGCACGGAAGGGTAGCGCAGGCTTCCAGCCTGCTCCGGCGAACTGATGCAGGCTGGAAGCCTGCGCTACTTTCACCATGGATTTTCACGGACAGCTCTTTTTGCGAGCGGAAGCGCGGGACGACGGGCGCACCGCGATCGGCGCACAGTCATTCCGTGCGCCCTTTCATGTGAGCAAACCGTATTGGGAAGCGGATACGCGCACGCTGTTGGTGCAGGTCGTTAATCCGACGGCGGGGATCCTGTCGGGCGACCGCCTCGAATCGGCGGTCGAAGTCGCGCCGGGCGCGGCGGTGCTGCTTACGACACCGAGCGCAAGCCGGGTGTTCAAGATGCGCCAGGGCGAGGCCAGCAGTTCGCAGCGCTTTACGGTCGAAAGCGGCGGATGGCTGGAGGTGTTGCCCGAGCCGCTGGTGCCGCATCGCGGGAGTGTGTTTCATCAACGCACCAATTTGACCGTGGCGGCGGACGGAGCGGCGTTCTATGCGGACCTGCTACTGCCGGGGCGCGTGGCGCACGGCGAGGCTTGGGAATGGAAGAAGCTCGTGCTGGAACTCGCCGTGCGGCGCGGAGGCGAGCGGTTGTTGCACGAACGGTTCGAACAGGATGGCGCGGGGCTACGCTCGCTCGCCGCGCTGGCCGGGGCGGGAGAGGGGGCCTGTTTTGGCAACGTGGTGGTGATTGCTCCGGGGCTCGGTGCGGAGACGTCCCCAGCATGGCGGGATTCGTTGCACGCGTTGCAGGCGGATGGGGTGTGGATCGGGGCGAGTCAGCTGCGGCTGGGCGGCGGATGGAGCATCAAGTTCGTCGCAAGTGACGGCGTGAAGCTGAAGCAGACGTTGGGTTCGATTCGTCGGGCGCTGATCGGGGTGTGTCCGCATCTGGCGTGTGATGCGCGGAAATTGTGAGCTGTAATCGGGTCGGGCCGGAGCGGCAGTTTTCAACTGCCGAATGCGTCCGAAGAATTGCGGTGTCTCGCACACGATGCGTGCGGATGGTCGGCGGTTGGAAACCGCCGCTCCTGCCGAGAATCTCTTGATATTACCTTCCGTCACCGGAAGTTCACGGTGCGGTTCCTTGACACGTCTCCACGCGGGAACTACTCGTCAGAGCCCATATGGAGGCTGTGCTTGATCAACCGGTGTTGGTCCTCAATCGCCTGTGGCAGGCGGTGAATGTGATCGGCGCGAAACGCGCCTTTGGTTTGTTGTCGAGAGGTCACGCGAGCGTGGTGCATCACCACCAAGACGACTTCCGGGTTTTTAATCTGATGGACTGGGTGGATTTCTCGCAGAGCAATCCGCCGCTGGAGGTTCTGGATCAGGTGCACACGCCGCGCACGACGATCCGGTTGCCGCGCGTGATTCTGTTGGCGCACTTTGACCGGTTGCCGAGCAAGGAGCTGAAGCTCACGCGAAACAACGTCTTCGAGCGCGACAAGGAGACGTGTCAGTATTGCGGACGCATCTTCAAGCGCGAGGAGTTGAACCTCGATCATGTGATTCCGCGTGATCATGGCGGCAAGACGACCTGGGAAAACATCGTGTGCTCGTGCATCCGGTGTAACTCGAAAAAGGCCAACCGGCTCCCGCATCAGGCCAACATGCGGCTCATTCAAAAGCCGGTGCGACCGAAGTGGCGGCCGGTGATCTCGCTGGTGCTCGGCAACAAGGAGCGCGAGCGCTGGAAGGACTTCCTCGATCTGGCCTACTGGAACGTGGAGCTGGAGGACTGATGTGGGAAGCGAGCTGGCTCGCGATTCGGCAGGCGAACGTCGCGAGCAAGCTCGCTTCCCGCGTCGATCTCAGAAGCGCACCGTCGTCTGCACGCCGCAGGTGCGCGGGGCGCCGCGGATAGAGGTCGCGAATCCGTAGGCGAGGCCGATGTTGCCGGCGTCGATCAGATATTCTTTGTCGAGGACGTTGTTGATGTAACCGACAACCTCCCAGCGTCCGTTGCGCGGACGGTAGCCGAAGCGAAGGTTGAGGAGCGTGTAGCCGCCTTGGCGGAGGCGTCCGCCGAAGGCGTTGTTATCGTCCTCGAAATAATGCTCCGAGCGATATTGCGCGACGGGCGTGACGAACACGACGCCACCGTCGCCGGCCGGGACGAGGAGTGTGCCGCCGACCGAAAAGGCGTGGCGGGACGTGAGTCGAAACGTGTTGCCGGCGTAGGCTTGCGGTTGTCCGTCTTCGTCGCGTGATGCGAACTCGGCGTCGGTAAAACCGTAGGTGGCGAAGACCGAGAGGCGGGACGTGACCGCACCTTGGAGCGTGGCCTCAAGGCCCTGGCCCCGGGCGCGACCGCCGTTGACCGGCGCGATGATGCCGGGGGCGACGACGCGTTCGGTCTGGAAGTGGTCGTAGCTGTAGTGGAAAACGGATACGTCGTAGCGGAGGCGGCGGGAGGCGGTGGCGCCTTTGAAGCCGATCTCGTGGTTCCAGACGCGTTCTTCGGCGAGGTCCTGGCGGGCGAAGGTCGTTTGGTCGAAGAGGATGGCGGGCGGGCGGCGTCCGCGTCCGGTGTTGGCGTAGGCGTGATGGCGCGGGGTGAAGGCGTAGCGAGCGTCGAGGCGTCCGCTCCATGACGAGTGGTAGCGGTCGGCCTCGAGCGTGCCGGGAGTGGGCGCAAAGACGTTGTTACCGCCCGCGCCGCCGAGGATCGGTCCGAGGTTGCCGGGGACGGGAGCGGCGTCGGAACGATAACCGGAGGTGATGTGTTCACGGGTGGCGCGCAGGCCGGCGCCGAGCGTGAGTTTGTCGGTGAGCGCGTAGTCGAGCCGCCCGAAGAGGTCGCCGGCGAGAAGCTCGGCTTGGTTGCTGTGCGATTCCTCGTAGTAGGGAAGCAGCGGGATGGGAGGTGGCGCGCCGGTGAAGGCGGTGAAGAGGACGTTCTCGTCGGTGCGGAGGGTGACGTCTTGGCGGGCTTTGGACCAGAGCACGCCGGCGCCGAGCATGCCGGTGAGAGGACCGTCGGCGTCGTAAGCGAGGCGGAGTTCCTGGCTGAGCTGGCGGTCGGTGGTGTGTTCGCCGAGTTCGAAGAGGAAGAGGTTGGAGCCATCGGCATCGAACTCGTTGCGCGAATCGACTTCGCGATAAGCGCTGACGGAGTCGAGTTTCCACGAGGCGTTCTGCCGGTGCTGGACGAGCGCGGTGACGCCACGGAGGTCGCGCTCGATGCCGAGGTCGTTGCCTCGGTTGAGTTCGGCGGAGGAATAAGGATCGGTGTCGCCGCGGGTCGGGATGACCATGCTTTTGAAGGCGATGCCGGGAGGCGTGTCACGCTGGACGTTGATGATGACGTCGGCGGTCGTGTCGGGCGCGGGCTGCCAGCGCAGGCTGGCGCGCAGGGCGCGGGTGTCGGCGCCTTGAAGCGGCTCGGCGCCGGGCACGAGGTTGGTCACGTGGCCTTCGCTTTGCGTGAAGCTGAAGGCGGTGCGGACGAAGAGTTTTTCGGGAAGAAGCGAGGCGTTGAAAAACCCGCTGGCGAGGCGCGTGGCGTTGTCACCAAAGCCGGCGGTGAGTTCGGCGGAGGTGTCGTTGCGGGCGGGATTGCTGGTGAAGGATAGCGCGCCGTTTTGTGCGCCGCGACTGAGGGCGGTGGGTTGCGGGCCTTTGAGGACCTCGGCGGATTGCAGGTCGAAGAGGGCGGTGCCGCCGCCGCGCGGGCTGGAGATGATTATGCCGTCTTGGAAAACCGGGACACGGGCGGCGAGGCGTGGGTCGGCGGCGTCGGT
>DFYA01000105.1:0-691 GCA_002382525.1 Opitutaceae bacterium UBA4094 | reverse complement strand
AGGCAGCGAACGGGGCGGGCGTTCATGCGGTCAGCGGGAGCTTTGCTGACGAGTGGCGGCGAAGAGAATGGCGGCGGCGATGAGGTCCGCGCCGGCCACGGCCAGGCGAACGGGTAGCGGCAGGCGGACAAAACACAGGACCACGACGCCCGCGATGAGCAGGGCGACGATGGCGATGATCATGTGCGGGCGTTTGTCGGGGGCGGGCATGGAGGTTTGCGGAGGGGCGGGGGGGCCGTGAGAGAGCGGGGCGGCAACGGAATCCCTGAGCTCACGCTCAGGGCCTCGGACGGAGCTAGGCGACGACGGGGAGGGCGATGCGCATCGTGGTGCCGGAGGGGCTCGATTCGAGCAAGGTGATATCTCCGTGGTGCGAAAGGAGGATGCGTTTCGCGATGGCGAGGCCGAGGCCCGTGCCGTCGGAGCGTCCGGACAGGAACGAATCGAAGATGTGCGCGCGTAATTCCTCCGGGATGCCGCGGCCGGTGTCGGCGATGTCGATTAGCGCGAACTCGGTCTCGGCGCGTTTCTCGGTGGAGCACCGGATGACGATCGTGCCGCCGTCGTTCATGGCCTGCGTGGCGTTGATGAGCAGGTTGAGGAGCACCTGTTGAATCTGGCCCTTGTGGACATCGACCACGATGGGGCGCGGCGGCGGCTCGAAGCGCAGTTGGATTTTGCTTTGGGCGAG
>DFYA01000206.1:5529-23587 GCA_002382525.1 Opitutaceae bacterium UBA4094 | reverse complement strand
CGTTGGGGCAAGCCCGAGGACATCGGTCGCGCCGTGCGCGCCATCGCCGCCGACGCCTTTCCCTTCACGACCGGCACCGCGTTTGACGTGGACGGCGGTTTTCACCTGCAGCGGCTCTGAGGCAGGGCGGGTCCTGAGGCAGACGATACGGATAATCGATTTGGAGTGCGGAGACCTGTCTCCGCTTTCGGCGGCGCACCCCGGTGCGCCGCTTTTTTTTGCGGTCCGACGAGTCGGACCGTCAAGAGCGGCGAGGGCTCGCCGCAGTCCAAATCACGAATCTGAATCGCACTGGGAAGGAACCGTTATAGTAGGAATGGCACAACCTGTAGGGGGTTGACGCATCGAAAACCACAATCCCTTGTGGTCATTGCCTCCCGGGCAGCGCCTTCCTCTTGGTATAACCAAGACCTGCAACGGGAAACACCTCACCGCGGCCGACGTCCCCAAAACGCCCCCGCATTTGCTCCAACCCTGCTTTTCGCCGCCTTATTCCTATGCATCCCGCGTCGCCGTTTTCCGCTTCGTCCGCTTCCGCCAACTCCCCACGCCATGGCTCCCAGGTCTTGCAACGCCACATCGCTTCCGGCGACCGCGAGGTGGTCAAACGCGATGGATCCCGCGTCCGTTACGACCAAAACAAAATCACGCGAGCCGTCGCCTTGGCGTTCCGCGAGGTGCACGCCGAGGAGGCCGACAACCCTTACCGCGACGACATGCTCGCCTGCTTCGGGCTCGACAGCGACCGCTTCATCGAAGCCACCCAAATCGCCAGCGCCGTCTCGCAGATCCTCGAGCTCCACTACCGCCAAGGCCTCCATCCGACGATTGAACAAGTCCAGGATGCGGTGGAAAAAGCCATCGCCGCCGCCGGCCACTGGGAAGTCGCCCGCGCCTACATGCTCTACCGCGAACGCCGTGCGCTTACCCGCCTCGCCGCCTACAACGAGAGCGGCCTCGCCGACTACATCGCGATGGCCAAATACTCGCGCCACCGCGCCGATCTCGGCCGCCGCGAAACCTTCACCGAAGGCGTCGAGCGCGTGACCGAGATGCACCTGGAGTTCTTCCGCGCGAAACTCGCCCAACGTTTCCCCGCCACGTTGCCCGTCTCCGTCGCGACGCTCGCCGGCGACACCGCGCCGCTCCTCGAAAAAGCCCTCGGCGGTCGCGAACTCGGCTCCGTAATCGAAGGCGTGTTCGCCGACGTGGCCGCCAAACGCGTGCTGCCCAGCATGCGCTCCATGCAGTTCGGTGGCGAAGCGATCCTCAAGAACCACGCGCGCATGTTTAATTGCAGTTTCGCGAACGTCGACCGCGTCGAGTTCTTCCGCGAATTCCTCTTCCTGCTGCTCAGCGGCTGCGGCGTCGGATTTTCCGTGCAGAAGCACCACGTCGCCCTGCTTCCTCCGCTGCCTTCTCGTGTCAGTCCCTACGATCTTCCCGTGTGGCATTACCACGTCGAAGACACCATCGAAGGCTGGGCCGACGCGCTGCACGCGCTCTTCGAATCGTTTTACGACGGCAAAAAGATCGAGTTCAACTACTCCTCGATCCGCCCCCGCGGCGCTCCGCTGCGCACCTCCGGCGGCAAGGCCCCCGGACACCTTCCGCTCAAGCAGGCGCTCGCCCGCATCGAAGGCATCCTTGACCAGGCCGCCGGACGCGCGCTGCGCCCGATCGAGGTTTACGACATCAACATGTTCGCCGCGAAGGCGGTATTGGCCGGGGGAATACGTCGCTCCGCCACCATCTGTCTCTTCTCGCCCGACGACGAAGAGATGATGGACGCGAAGACCGGCAACTGGTTCGAGACGCATCCGCAGCGTTCCGCCTCCAACAACTCCGCCGTGCTCGCCCGCGACGGACGCAACGCCGAGCACTTCCGCCGCCTCTTCAAGGCGCAAAAGGAATTCGGCGAACCGGGCTTCTTTTTCTGCGACCACCCCGAGGCCGGCTGCAACCCGTGCGCCGAAATCAACCTGCTCCCGGTCATCGATTGGGAACTCTCCGGCGAGGAACTCTCGAAGCTCTTTGCGTGGGGTTACAAAGGCGACTTGCCCGGCACCACGCGGCTCTCGGGTTTCCAACACTGCAATCTCACCACGATCAACGGACGCGCCGCGACCACGCCCGAGCGTTTTTATGAAGCCTGTGTTTCGGCGACGGTGATCGGCACGTTGCAGGCCGCATACACCGACATGCCGTATCTCGGCCCGGTCACGCGCCTGATCAACGAACACGACGCGCTCCTCGGCGTTTCCATCTGCGGCTTCATGGACAACCCCAATGTCCTCTTCGACCCCGAGATCCTGCGCAAAGGCGCGCACCTCTGCCGCGCCGCCAACAAATTCGTGGCCGACGCGATCGGCATTCGTTCGGCCGCGAAGCTCACCACCTGCAAACCCGAAGGCACCGCCTCGCTGCTGCTCGATGCCGCGTCGGGCATTCACCCACACCACGCGCGCCAGTATTTCCGCCGCGTGCAGGCGAACCGCAAGGAGCCCGTGTATGCGTTCTTCAAGTCGATCAACGCGCAGATGACCGAGCCCTCCGTTTACAGTCCGCAGACCGACGACGTGATTACGTTCCCGGTGAAGGCCCCGGACGGCGCGATCCTCCGCAAGGATCTCAACGCGCTCCAGTTTCTCCAGCTCGTGATGCTCGTGCAGCAATCGTGGGTGATTCCTGGCGGCGACCCGCATTCGCGCAGCGCGGGGTTGCATCACAACGTGTCCAACACCTGCACCGTGCGGGCCGACGAGTGGGATGCGGTGGCGGATTTCATCTGGTCGAACCGCGCGCTCTTCACCGGCGTGTCATTGCTCCAAGACGCCGGCGACAAAGCCTACCCGCAGGCCCCTCGCGAAGAGGTCATCACAGAAGGCGACATCGCCAAGTGGAACGCGCTACGGCCGCGTCACGTGGACTACACCAAGCTCCGCGAGCACACCGACGAAACGAGTTTGAAGGACATCGTCGCCTGCGCCGGCGGCGCGTGCGAATTGACCTGAGCGGTTGTCTCCTCGCCCGGCGGCCAGCAGCCGCCGGGCGTTGCGCCGCGTGGCCCTGAACGTGAGTTCAGGGAATCCGGAGCGGCTCCTTTGGCTGGGACTTTGTGGGCACGCCGTGTGACCCACTCCCACTTACGGGGAACCTGATGAAGACAATACTGCTCCTCCTTGCCCTTACCTGCGCCGCAACTTCTTTCGGAGCACCTGGAGCGACGCCTACGGCATGCGCGGAGCAGTTTTATCGCGCAGCTCAGTCGAAAGATACCTGTTGTTGACGGATCGTTGGTGTGTGTCCTGTCGATCTAAGACTACACCATCGAGAAGTCCGGAAGACGTTTCTGCATGCGAGCGTCGCAGTCCTTGGCATTCCGAAAATATGACGGCGCATGGAGGGTGGTTTCTTTCCCGTATGCGTCACGCGTCGCTCGTCTTTACGCCAACGAGCTTCTTGCTGCTGCCAGAGCGATGGATTGATGGGCGTGCCTGTCACCAGAGCGTAGAACACGATGTTTGCCGCTTGAACGTGGTGAGCTTCTGGGCCCGTGTATGTGCTTACTGTATTTAGCAAATACGATGAACCATCGAGTGACTCGGAGAGAATTTCTGAGGGGGCTAATCCCAAGTTGGCTGACGCTCGTTTTGCTCCGTAGGGTTGGAGCCGTTTTAGCGCTCTTAATGGGCGGTTATGCGCTCTACCATTTTGTCCGAAGTCTCACCCTGGACAGCCTCACTTTCGTGATAGGAGCGGGATCCTTGGTGATCGGGTTGAACTTAGCCGTCGCCCGGGTGGACCGGTGGATCAGGGGTGCGTCTCACGATTTTCAGCAGTTCATCGGCCGACTCGGCAAGGCACTCGCGGTTTTGTTCTACATGGCTGCGGGCGCTTGGTTTCACCAGCGGTGGACTGAAGAGCCTCGTATCTTGGAGCTGGCTGTCGGTGTCGGGGTTTTCGCTCTTCTCTCGGTGTGCAAAAGCAAATCCGGTGAGACGCTTCGATAGCTGGTTACGTATGACTAAGCCAAAGACGCCGGAAGGTTGCTGCTTGCCACGAGTGGGACGCATCTCAATCGAGAGGCGCAGTTCAGTCTCTTCCCCCATGCGAAAAATCCTCCTGATCATTTTGGGCTTCGTCGCCACAGTAGCACGCGGTGAAAACGTGGCGGAACAGTCGCCCATCACGATGCGGCAGCTCATGAGCGAGCTGCGCATGAGCGGTGGCAATTGGACGTTTCGTTTCGACGAGCCCGTTTACGCGCGAGTGACCTGCACCGTGTCGAGTTTTCCGGACGCGAAAGAAACCAAAACCGAGGTTTTTATATCCGATAGCCCGCAGTCGCTCATTGAACTCTACTTCGTCGTTGCCCCTCGCCGGATTGGTGAGTCTTCCCAGCCGCATGGCCCTAACGAACGAACGATGCGGATCAGGCTTTCGAACTGTGAGGCCACCAACGGCACGAGATTGGTGAGGTTTAATCAGAAGTTCTCTCAGCAGCCTTGGGTGGGGATGGAGAATGCCGGGCAATTGGGCGAATTTACGCCAAGCGTGGCGCGTCATCCGGAGCTGAATAAGGAATATTTCCTCTATTACTACTATCGAGAGGGCGACCCCTATGAGGTCAAAGCGACGCTTTGCTTTTTGAAATCACCGGACGATTTCTCCCAGGTGGAAAAGGTCCGCCGAACCGACGTGAGAACGTTCAAGACTGCGGACGAATAAGGCGTCTCGGATCTGTGGCCTCTCAATAAAAATGGGCGAAGCGAAGCGTAATGCCGCTCGGCGTCAGGAAGTCGCGAGGGCGCCTAACAAGCTCTGGCGTGCGCTACTGATTCGTTCACTTTACTTCCACGTGCTCCCGTTGATCGCGGTTATCGTCGCGGCGAGCGTTTCACAGGGGTTGCTTGCCCCGGCCGTATCTTGCCTCGGCATCAGCCTGCTCATTTATGTGCGCCTTTCTGTCCGCGACGGTGCGGTTATCCAGCACAGCAGTGTATGCGAACGTAAGGTGGAGCCCGTTCTCTTTTGGTGCACGATGGGAATCTTCGCCGCTATCGGACTCGGGATGTTGATCGTGGGCTTGGCATTGGGTTTTACCGAAGGCGGCTAAGGACCCTTAGCCTCGAAGCCCTCCGTGGCGCTTCTCGATCATGTCGAGTGGGTCGCCGCAGAAGCCTCGTCGCGGCGCTGGCTTAACCTGTAGCAACCGCGGTCTTCGATCTCGGTCCCGTCGCTCGGCTGCTTTGGATTCCGCTAGTCGAAGACGGCGTTGTTGAGAACGACAACGATGAGAAAGAGGCCGCCGGCGGCGAGCAGCGCGATCTTGGCATGGCGAAGGGCAAGCATGACGGGTCATAAGTCGAACTCCTCCGGAAGGGACGGCCAAGGCGGCGTTCGTGCACGCGCCTCTTCGCGCATTGCCGTTCGCCGCGTGCCTAATTGAGCGCGTTTCTTCATGGCGTTCGGCGCCCGCCCCTTCAGCGCGTTGGTCAGTGCTTGCTGAGGAATACCCGGATGCGTCCGTCGGCTTCAGGGGCCGTCTCTTCGAGGAGATGAAGATAGCCCACGCTCGTTCGGTCTCGATAGGACCGGTATGCTTCGATTGGCTTGGGCGCATACCACGGGCGTATGGGGTGCGCCTGCCTCCTCAGGATATCGACTGTGTTCGGGAGTAGATCTTTTTTCCACCGTCTGACTTGGTCGGGCGATGCGATCAGCTCGAACTCGAAATCATCTGTGGTCACCACGCCCGGCCGCGTCGAATAACTCACCACCACCGAATTCACCACGGTCACATCTGGCCGGCGCCGCTTCACGAAAGACTCGCTGGTAGTTGGCCGCGTTGTCGCCCTCAAGGCATTCGCGCGGCGTGGTGTGGGTGTAGCTGCGGCAGCCGCACGCGAAAATCACGACGCAGGCAATCAGGCACCTAAGAAGCATGGAGTGGATGAACAGGCGGCAACATGAAGGAAGGTTGTCCGCGCCATTCCTGGATCGGATCCGTGGGAAGCGGGTAGCGCGGGTTTGGACGAGAGGGTGATGCGGCCCGCTGAGATCGTCGCAAAGACCGGACCGGGTTGACCGTTGAATACAAAGTTGAGAACGCGCACCGCGGTGAGGTTCCGTGTGGATACCGAGGCGGGCCGCGTCGCGAAATCGGGATCCAAGTGGAACTCGACCCGTCGATGTTTGGGGTCGTGTTGTTCGATTGCGGCGGTGAGCTGACCCAATGCCTCCTCCAAGCCAAGTTGGGTCACGCTGAAGGCGGGAATTCTCGTCGCGATGAGAGCCTCCAAGGTCTCCGCCACTGCCTCGTCTTTCGTCGTCACAGCGATCACCCGTCCGTTTGAAAGCCACTCGTCGATGGAGACCGGCGTCGCGTCGAGGAGCTTCGCGTCGGTCGGCGAAAACTTATCCAGGGTAAGCTTCAGGATGCGGCCGCTCTTCTCGAGCAGCCAGTGCTGTTGGCCAACTCTGGCCACGTAGGTCGCCTCGATCTGTGAACCGGTGGCCGAGGTCCATATGCGTTCTTTCGCCAGTGCGCTTGGGGGACTCAGCACTGCCCACAAAAACGCGGCGGCCAAAGCCGCTTGCCGAACCCATCTGCCAGCCTCGAAACAGTTGCGCATCGGTCGGTTATTGAGAAGCGGCCCACGGAATCAACCGGCTTCGAAGGGGACTCCTTCGCTCAGCCCCCCTGACTCTTGACAAACCTCGCCGCACGGGAGCGGACGGTCAGCCGCAAGCTGCTCGCGCTCCGTGTGCGGCACGTGCGACGTCTTGGCGGGTTCATCTCGAGCAAGCTCGCTGCCCGCGTTCGGCCCGAGCCCGCCGTGCCGGGCGCTCAGTAGTATTTTTCGACCATGTCGTCGTCGTCGCCGAGCACCACGACGCGGCGCTCTTCATCCAAGGACATGAACCGCAGACGACGCGTGCCATCGACGTAGCCGCCAATGGTCACATAGATGCCGTTGACCATGATGCGGGGTTTTTCTCCGCCGCGCACGCCGCTGACGTGAAACTCATCGAGCACGATGCCTTCGAGGCGGTTGAGGCGAATCTGTGGTTTCGGTCGGGGCGGCGGCAGCACGGGCTGGGGCGGCAGTGGTTCGATGGTCAATGCCGGCGCGGTGGGAGCGACCGTGGACGGCGCGTCGGTGAAACTTCCGTCGGTCGTATCGGCGATCAGGGAGTTGAGGCGATCAACGTTGGCGTTGTTTTTCGCAACGACGCCGCGGGTCTGCTGAAGCATCCGCACGGAGGCGGAGGTCTCCCCTGCGGCTGGGGTGATACTGCCGGGTTGAGCGAGCTCTTTTAGAAACGGATAGGCGCTGCGCACCGTGAAGTAACTTCCGACGAGCAGAATCACCGCGGAGATGCCTACTTTAAAAAAGCGCGCTAGGGTGGGCGCCGACATCGGGGGGGACGACGTGCGCCCGGGCGCGACGACGGGTGCCGGAGGCGGTGCCGGCGGAACGAAAACGGTCGGTGCGGCGCCGGAGAGCGGGGGCGTGCTCGCCGGATATGGGGACGGAAACGGCACGACCGTGTTGACGGTCGCGGTCGAGGTCAGCGGATGCACGTGCTGCGCGGCCTCCGGTTGGGAAGCGAGCGGGGCCCGAAATGACGTCGACGTCGGAGGCGTGGCGGAGGGATCGGGGCTAAGTCGGGAGCCGGGATCCGATTGGACTCGGGGCGTCAAAGTGACCGGATGGCCGGCGGGCGGCTCGGGCGCGGTGAGGGGGAAGGGGTGCAACCGCAAACGGACTCCCAATGGAGGCTCCGCAACCGGGGGGAATTGGGGGTCTTCGATGGTTTCGGTCATGGGGCACCGATCATTTGTAAAAAAATGATCAAAACCAGAAAGTGGGGCCTTTCCCCTAACGCAAGCTTATCTTGTTAATGTGAGATCCTTATGGCGATGAGGGCGCGAAACCGCGCTTTGGGGGAATGCGCGTGTCGGCAAGTCCGGGTGCAGATTGGGCTGAGTGGGCTGGCTCGCGGTCATCGCGGGTTATAGCCGCAGCGCCTCCCACGCGGGGAACGCAAGGATGAACGAGCGGCGGCGATGAGGTGCGAGATGGCGAGCCGGAGGCGGGGCCGACGGGTCGGCCTGTCCAAAGCGGCGAGAATTTGCCGCACTTCCAAAACCGAGAGGCACGTGGCGCGGCGCAAAAATCCTCGCCGGGTTTGGAGGCGGGGGGCACGCTCCCGCGCAATGATTTTTACGTGCCAACCGGGGTTTGTGGATTTGCTCGCGGGCGAGTTGCGCGCGCAAGGCTTCGCGCCCGTGGAGCAGGGACCGGGCTGGGTGCGGACGGACCACGCGAAACCTGAGGGCGGAGACCTGAAACCTGAAACCGAGCTGCCGGATCTGTGCTTTCCTCAAATGACATTGCTCGATCCCGTCGAAATTGGCGGCGACTCGGTGAACGCGCTCGCGGCGAAAATCACGGAGCAGTTTTTGACGTCCGCGAAGACCGAGCGGTTTGAGGGCGAGTGGCCTTTCCTCTTCGAGGAAGCGGCGGAGATGGACGGGCTCGGGCGGCGCGTGAAAGGCGTGGAGAAGATGGTTCAGGAGAACCTCAAAAAGCGCATGTCGCGCGTGGCGAAACTCGCGGTGGCGGACAAACCGCGTGGCGTGGCGCGCATGCGCGGGTTGTATGTGTTCTTCGTGGATTTCCGGCGCGCGTATGTGTCGCGCGAGGCGATCTTCGGCGGGCAACGTCGTATGGCCGACGACGAGCAGGCGCCTTCGCGTTCGTATCTGAAAATCGAGGAGGCCTACATTGTGCTCGGGCGCGAACCGGCGTTCGAGGAAACGGTCGCCGACCTCGGCGCGGCACCGGGCGGCTGGAGTTACAGCGCGTCGAAACGCGGGGCGAAGATCGTCGCGGTGGACAACGGTCCGCTGAAGGGCGGGGCGTATAACAACTACAAGATCGAGCACCGCATGGAGGACGCGTTTACGTTCCGCCCGGCGCCGGACCAGGTGTTCGACTGGATGTTTTGCGACCTCGTGGAGGAGCCGCATCATGTCATGGAAAACCTGATACAGCCGTGGCTGGAGCGCGGGTGGTGCCGACGGTTTGTGGTGATCTTGAAGTTTGGACGGGTGGATCCGCTGGCCTTGTTGCGCGACGTGCGTGCGCCGCAGTCGGTGTTCTCGCGCTGCGCGACCAACGTGCGTGTGCGGCACCTTTATCATGACCGCGAGGAGTTCACGATCGTCGGGGAGGTGCGCGCGTGAGCGGCGGTGCGAAGGAGATGAATCTTTGCGGTGTGGTCGCGGTGCAGGCGCGATTTCAGCGCGACGCCGGTTCGATCAAGCGGTTGTTTTTCGATCAGGAAACGGGGCGGAGGCTGGGGATGATCTGCAAGGCGCTCGCGGCGTCGCGGAAGGTTTACCGCTGTGTGGAGCCGGCTGAGTTGGAGAAGATCGCGGGCAGCATCCATCACGGCGGCGTGATCGCGGTGGTGGACGCGCCGAAGCTGCGCGAGCCCGATGCCCGCACGATCGCGCAGTGGAAGGAGAAGCGCGCGCCGCTGGTGTTGCTCGACCGGATCGGCAACGCGCACAACCTCGGGGCGATCGCGCGCACGGCGGCGTTTTTTGGGGTGCGGCACATTGTCATTCCTGCGCATCCGCAGGCGGCGTTGCCCGGCGAGGCGGCGTTTCGGGTGTCGGAAGGCGGGCTTGAACAACTCGAGGTGTGGCGCACGAAGAACCTCGCGGGATTGATGCAGGACCTGGCGTCCGCCGGTTACGACGTGGCGGGAGCGGCGGCGCGCGGCGGGAAACCGGTTGCGTTGGTGGGCGGGAAAAACTTGGTCGCGCTGGTGCTCGGCAACGAAGAGCACGGACTCGCGCCGGCGGTGGAGAAGGCGTGCACGCGGTTGGTGACGATCCCCGGCAGTGGCCGCGTGGAGTCGCTCAACGTGTCGGTGGCGGGCGCGGTGTTGATGTATGCGATCCTCACGGGGCGGTGATTCTCGGGTGGGTTGACCGCGCGGTTTTGCATGGAGCTGAGAGTTAACCACCCGACGAAATTTTAGGTAACGGTGCTACCCGCCCAATGGGGGAAGTTCCGAAACGACGTCTCGCGGGCGGCGCCGGCTTGCGGGTGCCGGTGGGTGTAGTGAGTTTACGGAGACTACGGGGAAATTATGGACGTCTCGCTTACGGCATCTCAATTGCGCATCAGAGAAGAATTCGAAGCGGTGGCCGAGCGGGATATTCGCCCGTTTGCGGCCGCGACCGATGAAGCGGCACGGTGGCCGGAGCACGCGTTTAGCGCGCTCAAAAAGGCTGGCTTGATGGGGCTGCACGTCCCGACCGCGGACGGGGGGCGTGGCGAAGGCTTGATGAGTCTGGCCCTCGCAATGGAAGCGATCGGGAAAACGTGCGCGTCTTCGGCGATCTGTTTCGGCATGCACTGCGTTGGCACGGCAGTGATCGCGGCAAAGGCGACCGCGTATCAGAAAAACAATTACTTGAGGCCCATCGCAGCGGGCGAGCATGTTACGACGCTGTCGGTGTCGGAAACGGGAACGGGCGCCCATTTTTATCTGCCCGAGACGAAACTCTCACGTCATGGCGACCGGCTTCGGGCGAACGGGACCAAGGTCTTTGTCACCAATGCGGGCCACGCGGATTCGTATGTTGTTTCGACCCAGGCCAGCAACCCGGATTCGGAGTCGGGGAGTTTCACCTGTTTGATCGTGGACCGGGATCGTCCGGGCATGGAATGGCTCGACGGCTGGAGCGGCCTGGGCATGCGCGGGAACACGGCTCGCGGTTTGAAGTTGAACGACGTGGAGGTGCCCGGCGCGAACCTGCTCGGCGAGGAAGGGGATCAGATTTGGTATATTTTCGAGGTGGTCGCGCCCTACTTCCTCATCGCGATGGCGGGAACTTATCTCGG
Organism: Opitutaceae bacterium UBA4094; assembly: GCA_002382525.1. Lineage (GTDB taxonomy): Bacteria > Verrucomicrobiota > Verrucomicrobiia > Opitutales > Opitutaceae > Rariglobus. The sequence continues at coordinate 12,653 of DFYA01000206.1, read as the reverse complement.
TGTCGCGGAAGCGGCGCTGGACCTCACCATTAAACACCTGAAGAAGCGCCGGCACAGCATTTCGGGGGAGAGCCTGGCGGACAATCCATTGATCCAAAGCCAGCTCGCGGAGATGTGGACGCGGGTCGAGCGCACACGCCGCTGGATTTACCACGCGGCGCAGTCGGGCGATCAGGCCTCGGCCAACGCGATCCCATTGATCTTTGGCGCCAAAGTGGAGGCGGCGGAGACGGTGGTGGCGGTAACCAACGATGCGCTCACGTTGGGAGGCGGGATCGCGTATCGGGACAATTCGGAGCTCGCCCGCCTGCCGCGTGACGCCCGCGCGAGCCACGTGATGAGCCCCACCACCTCGCTGCTCAAATTGTGGACCGGTCGTGCGCTGCTCGGTCGCCCGCTGCTCTGACCATGGTCGCGCGCGCCAGCATTTGTGTTCTGCTCATTGAAACCCCCGGCGGTGGCGCCGTGCAGGCATTGCGCGATCTGCCGGCGACCGATCTGCGGGTCTTTAACACCGAGCAATCGCCGGAGTTCTTGCAGGAGCTCCTGTCGGCCCAGCCGGCGGCGAGCGTGGTGGTCCTTGACGCGAATGATGCGGCGCTCGCGTCGGCAAGGCGGATTTACGCGTCCTCACCGGGATTGCACTTCGTGTTTCTGGCGCGGGGGAATCTCGTCGGCTTTCAACGCCGGCTGAGCGCCTCGTTTTTGGTGGCGGCGAAATGGAGCGTGTTGGATGCGACCGCGGACGATTTTCCGGCGGAGTTGCACGACTGCATTGAGGCCGCGGCACGGCAACAACGCCATCGCGCGGCCCTGTCGCAGGTTAACCGGCAGATTGATATGCAGAGGGCCGAGCAGGCGAAGGCTGCGCGCCACCTCGTCATCGCCCGGCGCTTTCTCGCGAGCATCGTGGAGCATTCGGCGGATTCAATTATCACGCTCTCGGCGGAGCATACGGTGATCGGCTGGAACGCAGCATGCGAACGCCTGTGGAACTGCCCGGCGGCGGACGCGATGGGCAAGCCATTCGAGGCCTTCATTACGCGGTTGGCGGCGGAACGTTTCTCGGAGGCGGCGCGCCGGGTCGCCGAGAGCGGTGTGGCGGTGCGCGTGGAGTTGGACCTGCCGGTGGGATCACCGCCGCCCACGGTCGAGGCCACGCTTGCGCCGGTGCGCGACGAGAACGGCATCATTAGCGCATTCGCCTTGGTGGCGCGGGACATCACGGCGCGAAAATACTCCGAGCTTAATTTAAGAAACCAAAAGTCGGCCCTCGAAGGCATCGTGCGCGGCTGGCCGCTCGCCAAGATTCTCACCTCGATCACGCACTGGGTGGAAGAGTCGGTTCGGCGCCCGTGCATCGCCTCGGTGATGTTGCTCGATGCGGACGGTCGCCGACTTAACTTTGGCGCGGGACAACGTATCCAGGAGACCTGGAGGCGGTTGATCGATGGTATGGCAATCGGCCCGGCGGCGGGCTCGTGCGGGACGGCGGTATTCCGCAAAGAGCGGGTGATCGTTGAAGACGTGGCGACGGACCCGCTTTGGAACGGATACCGGGACGAAGCGTTGCGCCATGGACTGCGGTCCTGTTGGTCCACGCCGATCCTGGCGTCGTCCGGAAAAGTGTTGGGCACGTTCGCGATTTATTATCCGCAAGCCGGGGCGTCTCCTACGCCGGACGAAATCGACGTGGTCGATGTGGTCGCGCAGACCGCGGCGATCGCGATCGAGCGGAAAATCACCGAGGACGAGTTGACGGCGTCGCGAGCGGCGTTGGAAGCGCATGCGAAGGACCTCGAAGCGCGAGTGGCGGAGCGCACGGCCACGTTGCAGGACGCGTTGAGCGAGTTGGAGGCGTTTTCCTACAGCGTGTCGCACGATCTGCGAGCGCCCTTGCGCGCGATGGAGGCCTACGCGCGGATGTTGAAGGAAGACTATGGCGCGGACATGCCCGACGAGGCCAGGCGCTACACGGAACGCATCATGGCGAATGCGGCAAAGATGGAGCGGTTGATGCAAGACGTGTTGGCGTTTTCCCGCGTGTCGCGAGTCGGCATCACCCCGGCGCCGATCGACCTGGACGCGCTCATGGACACCGTGATCGAACAGAACCCGGATCTGCTGTTTGCACGGGAACGTATTCTGATCGCGGCGCCGCTGGGCAACGTGGTCGGGCATGAGCCCTCGATGGTTCAGTGTTTTTCCAACCTGCTTCAGAACGCGCTCAAGTTTGTGCCGGCGGAGCGGACGCCGCAGATCCGCGTGTATTCCGAAACGCGCGAGGAACGCGTTCGGGTGACGGTGTGCGACAATGGCATCGGTATCGCGCTCGAGCATCAGGCGCGGATTTTCGGGATATTCGAGCGGGCGGGACCGTCGACGATCGGCGGGACGGGCATCGGACTCGCCATCGTCAAGCGGGCGGTGGAGCGCATGGGCGGGGCGACCGGTGTGGATTCGCAACCGGGAAAGGGCGCTTGTTTCTGGATTGAGCTACCGCTGCCCGGATCGGCGGAGGGCCCCACAGGCGGGCCTGGTGACGCGTAACGGAGCGTCGCGACCGCCGTTCATTGCGGGGGCATCAGACGCGCTGGAGGTCGATGCGGGCGAAGGCGCAGGGGACGAGGTCGAGGGTGAGCGCGAGGTCGCCGGTCAGGTCGAGGGTTTCGTCCCGGATGAGCGCGGGCTCGGCGGCGGCGTGGAGGGCGGCGAGTTGCGCGGCGTCGGGGTAGGCGGGGGAACCGGCGGCACGCCAGGCACCCAGGGCGTCTCCGCGCGTTGTATCCGATCGAAGAATACGCAGACGGTAGCGGCCGGGACGCAGGTCGCGCAGGGTAAAGGTGTCGGTGCGCGCCGCGCCGCTCACCTTCCAGTCGCCTCCGCCGAGGTCGGTTTCGACGACCTCGGGCAGGTTCCACGCGAGCACACGCACATCGCCGGAGGAGGAGACGCTGGCTCTGGCCGAGGGGTGATTGAGTAGGTGCTCGTTGTCGTAAAGCTCGGCTAACCAACGGTAGGCGTGGAAGACGGGTTTTTTGACGCCGTGAAGATTAACGAGCCCGTATTTGCCGGTGAAGGGAAGGGCGCTGAGTCCGGTTTCTTCGAAGATGTCGCTTACGGTCCACCACATGTAGGAGTCCACGAGGCCGGAGACGTCTTTGAGCGTTTGGAGGGCGAAGACGGCGGTGAAGAGCGAGTCTTTACCGTAGACGTCTTCGTGGGCGGGGCAGGTGTTCCACTCGGTGAAGTGAAGTTCGGCATGCGGGAAGGCGGAGGCGGCGATCTGGGCGCGGACGCGTTCGATGTCGCGGCGCATGGCGCCGACTCCGCGGTAGTGCATAGGACCGTCCGGCACGCCTTGGACAAGGTCGGCGTCCACGCAGTAATGGTGGGTGGAGATGAAATCGAGGGGCAGGTTGTGCTCTTCGCAGTAGGCGAGGAGGTCGGGCACCCACATGGTTTTGGACGTGGCGGGACCGCCGACGCGGAGGCGGGCGTCAACGGATTTCACGGCGCGGGCGGATTCGGCGTAGAGGCGGAAGTAGTCGGCCTGGGTGCCGGTCCAGAAGGCGCCGATCAAGTCGGGTTCGTTCCAGACCTCGAAGTGCCACGTAAGGACTTCTTGGATACCGAAGTGCTCGACGAGGTGGGTGACGAAGCGGCGGACGAGGCGCGCCCATTGCGCGTAGTCGCTCGGCGGAGTGACGTTGGCGCGGTAGTCGAAGATCGTCTGCGTGCCGCTGGCGAGGCGACCGGGCATGAAACCGAGTTCGACAAACGGCTTCATGCCTTGGGCGACGAAGAACTCGTAGATCTTGGTGACGTTTTGGAAGTTGAGCCGCGGGCCGCCGTCGGGGTCCTCGCCGCCCGGATGAACGACACCGACATAGTCGTTGAAGATGCCGTGAAAGCGCACGCCGCCGAAACCGATCTCGCGTTGGGCGAGGCGAACATGGTCGCGGTAGTCCTCGCGCAGCGTGAGGTAGGCGTGGCAGGAGCCGATGCCGCGTTGGAAAAAGCGGTTAAGGGGAACGGCGGGCGACTTCAGGTCGATGACGGTGGCGGCCATGAGCAGTAAAGATTCAAGGCGCGGTGAAGCCGGTGATGACGAACTCGCTGAGCGCGGCGCTATGGCGGGCTTCGCTGTTGATCAACGGATACAAGGACGCGTCGTTGTAGAACGTCGTCGAGCTGGTGAAGGACGGAACGGTAACCGTGCCGAGTGTTGCACCGGTGGAGCGGTTTTTGAGTTCGATGAGTGCGCTCCAGGCCGAGGCCGAGGAACCGCGGGTGAGCGTGTAGCGCAGTTGGAGCGGCGCGGAAATGTTGTCGCCGCCACCGGAGTTCAGCCCGAGGGCCGCGCCGGTGACGTTGGTGACGACACTCGTGGCGGGGCTCCCGCTGGCTTGATAGAAACCGACGCGGTAGAGGTCGGTGCCGGAGGCGCGTCCGAAGTAGGCCTTCACGTTGTTCGAACCGGAGGTCGCGTTGGAGAAATGGCTCAACGAAACGATCGTGGGTGTGCCGGACGTGGCGGCGGATTGCGTGAAGTCGAAGTCGAGCACGGCGGTGCGCGCAGCGACTGCGGTGTGGTCGACGGGGGTTTGCCAGACGGCGTTTTGGGCGGTGGTCTGGCTCGCGTTGACGACAAGGCCCTTGGTCAGGTCGATGGTGAAGCTGTTGGAGCCGGAGACGAGTTGCCACGCGGGAGAGGCGCCGGGTTGACCGTGGAGCGTGCCGTTGGCGTAGCCTTCGGAGGAGGTGAAGTTGACGGATTGTAGTCCTTCGTGGATACGCACATTGGAGTAGCGGGCGGCGACAGCCTTGTTGCCGCCGTCATTGTCGTTGGCGATCGCCAGGTGAGTCATCGCGCCGGTGTAGAACGTGCCGACCGGGATGACGTAGGTTTTGGGACCGGAGGCGGAGACGTAGTCTTTGTAGTTGGTCCAGGCGCCGGTCCAGACCTGTGAGCCGGCGAAGTGGAAGAGGCGTTTGGCGTCGGTGTGGCTGTCGTTGTTTTCGAGGCCGAGGGCGATGATCTCGCCGGGGGCGGCGGATTCGACGGTGACTTCGAGCACGGTGTCGGGGGTGACGGTGTAATTGAGCGGGAATTTCCACCAAGAATCTTTGTGGATGGTCACGGCGGTGCCGCCGTCTGCGATGGTGACTTGGCCGGTGGCGTTGGACTGGCCGGAATAGACGGAGTAGTCGGTTCCGAATTGCACGACGCCGTCGGCGGAGCGCGTGGTGGCGGACGGGACGGCGGGCGTGGTTTTGGCGCCGGACCAGACGCGCACGTAATCGACGTCGAGACTCTTGTTGTGGATGGCGGAGGTGACGGTGTTGCCGTCCCAGCCGCCGAGTTGGAGGGAGAGGATGAGGTAGCCGGGCGTGGTCATCACGCGGGAGTCGGTGTAGGAGCCGGTTTTCACGCCATCGACGTAGAACTCGACGAGTTCGCCGGGCACCCAATAGCAGCCGTAGGTGCGGTAGGTGGTGTCGGTGTTGAGGGCGGGCACGGGGCCCCAGCCGCGGGATTTTTGGTTGGTGCCGTAGCCGTCCCAGTGAATGGCGTGGGAGGAGACGTTTTTGCCCCAGACGCCGAGGGTTTCCATGATGTCGAGTTCCATGCCGCCGTCGGCGGTGCTGGTGTTGTTGGGCGACTGGGCGTAGTCGGTGCGGACCTCGAGTTCGGCGTGGTTTCCGTAGTTGGTCGCTGAATACGTGCCCCATTTCACGGAGGCGTCGGCGGCGGGGGCGACGTTGACGGAGCCGTTCAAGACGAGCACGGGGCGGTCGGCGGCGTTGGTGGCGTTGCGGCTGTGGAAGCGCATGCCGCGGGCGCGGCGGAATTCGTCGGCGAGGGCGACGGACATGACGCCGTCGCCGGCGAGCTGGGACTGGGCCCAGGCGGTGACGTCGATCTCGACGATGTCGCCGGCGGCGGAGTTGAACCCCCACTTGTGGTCGAGGTGGAGGGGATTGAGCGGGGGCTGGTTGTTCCAGTTGATGCCTGTCTCGGTCCAGGAGTCGTTATCGACGGCGAAGGTCTGGAGGTTGTTGGGGCTGGAGGTGCTGTTGCCGACGACGATGGTTTTGAGGCGGAGCTTGGCGCTGGTGATCGAGGAGACGCCGGAGCCGGCGAGGTTAAATTTTAGGAAGGCGCGGCTGAACCACTCCTTGGTGCCGTAGCCGTCGCGTTCGGGCATGACCCAGAAGGCGGGCCAGAGCCCGGTGGCGTGGTCCCAGCGCATGCGGGCTTCCATGTAACCGCCGGTCTGCTTGAAGCGCATGTAGCTGGAGATCTCGCCGGTGGAATAGGCGAAGTTGGTGCCGGCGAAGGCGACGGGGTCGGTGGAGGCGCGGAGGGTGAGCTTGCCGTTGGCGACGGTGATGTTGGCGGGGTTGTTGCCGCCGGGGCCTTCGATGCCGGCGTCGCCTTGGCCGAGTTTCCACTTGGAGCCGTCGACGGCGGTTCCGCTGAATTCGTCTTGGAAGGTGAGGGCCCAGTTGCCGGGGACGCCGACGGGTGCGGGCGTCTGGGCGTGGAGTAAGGAGGATGCGAGAGCGGTAAGAGCGGCGAAGGCGAGGAGGCGGGNNGGGGGTATTCATTTTGGGGTAGGGGAAGAAAGCGGAGGGGCGCGGACGGCTTAGGGTTTTCCGCCGGGGGCGAGGTCGGCGCGTTGCCAGACGCGCACGTAATCGATGACGAGGTCGGCGGGCAGGGTCGCGGGGTCGAGCGGGTCGTATTCGAAGCCGCCGGGCAGCAGGTCGAAGATGACGTAAGACGGCACGGAACCGACGCGCGGCGAATCCCAGCTTCCGCGTTTCTGACCCATGGAATAAACGGAGATATGTCCCGGAAGCCAAAGCATGCCGATGGTGAGGAAACCCTCGGCGTCCGGCTGGTTGTATTGGTGGGTGCCGGCGGTCTTATGATATTTCCCGTAGTGGTCGAAATGTGCGCCGAACGTGGTGCGATAGGGCCCCCACATCGACTGTCCTTCGAACACGTCAAACTCCATGCCGCCGTCCTTGGTGTTGGTGCGGTCGTGTTTGGCGCCCGCCTTGGGGCCGCGATCGGGCATGAGCCAGAACGCAGGAAACATGCTCGGCACCGT
>DFYA01000206.1:0-5464 GCA_002382525.1 Opitutaceae bacterium UBA4094 | reverse complement strand
AAGCCGACGCGTTTGTCCCACCAGTTGTCGGCATAGGTGTTCCACACCTCGGTGTTTAACGTGGTGCCGTCGAAATTGTCCTCAAAGGTTTTCACCCACTCGCCGGGAGCGGGCGGACGTTGACCGAGCCAGGCGGGCGCAGCTTTGGACGGCGGCATTCCGGCGGTGACGGCGATGATCTGGAATGACGACGGCTTGGCGTCCTCCGCAGGAAGCAGGAGCACGCCGGTGGTCTGGTGGCTGGTGAAACGCGTGCCGGGAGCTTCTTTCACGCCCCAGCCTTTTTTGAACTCAAGGACCTGCTGCTGCGGATCGGAGAGGATCTCGAACGGTGCGCGTGGAATAAAGGGGATGACGAGGTCGACGGTCTCACCCGAAGCGATCGGTTTTTCCGACGCGCCGATATCGGAGACGCCGCCCCGACTGACGAGCTGCGTGCTCAGTGTAGCCGGTGTGGCGCCGGTGTTTTTCACGCGGACGGTGACCTGGAGATAATCCCCGAGATCCCAGAAGCCCTGCTTCGGTCGAAGCAGGACGTTCTGCCCAGGCTTTCCGGTGAACGCCACCTCCACGGGCTTGCCGGCCGCGTCGACCTCGGCCTGAGCGCCGGCGCGGGGCAGGAGCTGTTTCGCGGCGTCGAACGGCATGGACAAAGAGAACATCACGCCACCCGGAGGCTTGGTGCGCACGAGATCGGGATTGCCCGGGGCTTGGGCGCCGGGGGCGCCGCCTGCAGTGAGCGACTCAATGCGGAAGGAGCGGGCTTCCTTTTCGTTTTTCCCGAGGAAAAGCAGGATCGGCCCGACGTTGGCGGGATCGACCGGGCTGGCGCCTTTGCGAGGTGACGCAAAGTAGGCGCGGGCCGTGCCGGTGGCTCCCGGCTTCAGGTAGGCGACGCCGGCGCACGAGGCCTTGCCGCCGGGATTGTCGACCCGGAGCGTGGCGCTGATGACCTGCGAACCGGTGTTCACGAGGCGAACCTCAACGTAACCCGTGCCGGACAAATCGAACTCGACACCTTTGAGCGGTGAAAAGCCGACGCCGGGAAAAGCGGCTTGTCCTGGTTTTACGGATACATTGATGCCGGCGTCGGATTCCGCGCGCTCAACCGTCACCAGATCATGGCTGGGTTTCGCCCGGTGCACGGCCTCCAAGGCGGACAAGTCGAGCACGGGGCGCACGACGGTTTCGGTGGTGGGCGAGGTGAACGTGTCCTGTGCCTGGAGAGGCGGGACGAGGACAGCCAAAAGCAGGAGCAAACCCAAGGCGGAGCCGGGTGATTTCATGAGAACGAGGAACGGATCAGACAAACGCGCCTTGGGAGCGGAGGGTTTCGCGGAGGGAGGTGGCGTCGAGTTGGCGGGTCGATTGGAGCGATTGTTTCACGCACAAGGCGGCGGCAGTGCCGGCGGCTTGGCCGATGGCCATCACTTGCGGGGTGATGCGGATGGCAGCGTGGGCCTCGTGGGTGCTGTCGATGCAACGCGAGGCGACGAGGAGGTTGTCCACGCCGTGGGCGCGGAGGCTGCGATAAGGAATCTCATACCAACTGCCCTCGGGAGGGTGGCGGCGCTCGGTGCCGTCGCCGGTGGGGCTGTGGATGTCGATGAACCAATTGCCGCGAGCGATGCAGTCGTCGACGGGCGTGACGTTCATGATGTCGTCGGCGGTGATCGTGTAATCGCACCGGACGCGACGCGTCTCGCGGACGCCGATGTGCGGGGCGGTTTCGGACACGACCGCGTTTTGAAAACCGGGGATGCGTTTGCGGAGGAAGGCGGCGACCTCGAAGACCTGGCGGCGGCCCTCGATCATGGCGTCGGTGACGTCGCGGAGTTTGGTGCCGTCTTTGTTGACGATGCGGGTCGTGTTAAAATTCCACTCGCCGGCGCGCGGGTTGCGTCCGAGGAGAACGTCCTCGCGGGGGACGGTGACCTCGCCGCGGGCCTTGGCGGCCTGCCATTCGCCGGTGAGTTGGAGGTCGGTCTTGCGATAGGCCTCAAGGGCCTCGTCGTCCACGCCGGTCATTTTGAAAATCATCGTCATCGGTTGGACGGCGCCATCGCCCGCACGACCTTGCTCAACCGGGACGCCGGCGAGCGCGCTGACGTCGCCATCGCCGGAGGAGTCGATGATCATTTTGGCGAGGATGACCTGGCGCCCCTCTTTCGACTCAATGATGACGCCGGTGACGCGGTTGCCCTCACGAATGACGGCGGTGGCGTGCGCGAAGAAAAACGGGGTGACGCCGGCCTCGACGATGAGTTGGTCCAAGACGACCTTGGCGGCCTCGCTGTCGTAGGAGCCGCCCGCGCCGTATTTGTCGCCCCAGGTGTTCCAACCGCCGGCGTTGGACCAACGCTGGACGACTTCCAGGAAGATGCCTGTCACGAACGGATACGGCATGATGGCGCTGAGGAGACCAGCGGTCCAGGTGCCGCCGAAACTACCGAAGCGCTCGACGAGAATGGTCTTGGCGCCATTGCGGGCTGCGGCGACGGCGGCACCGATGCCGCCGGGGCCGCCGCCGATCACGAGGACGTCACATTCGGCGATGACGGGGAGGCGTTTGCTGGGTTCTTCGTAAAAGCGAGGAGAGGAGGACATAGGAAATCGAGAGCGGACGGAGATCCGAGTGGGCGAGCATGAGGCCCGCCCGGACGACGCGGTGAGCGGGATCAGAGGGCGGGGCCGTGATAAATGTTGGCGCCCTCGGTGATGTAGGGGACAAGCCGATCGCCGGGGACCCAACGCACGGAACCGTCGACGGAGGCCACGTTTTGTCCGGAGAAACCGCCGGGAAGATTGGGCGTGCCGTGATCGGTGTAGTTGGAGCCGACCTGCATGGTCAGACAGCCCCAGAGCGGAAAGTTGGGGGAGATGGTGTCGGTGCGACGCAGGTCGTTGCCGCTGGCCATGCCGTAGGCGGTGAGGATGGCGGGGTTGATGCGACGCAGGTTGTAGTAGGCGTAAGTGATGAAGAGGCCGGTGGGACCGTTGTAGTTGCTGGTCTCGGCGCTGCGGTGGTCTTTGAGCGGGCCGGGGCAGAATAACGACGGGATGGTTTCGCGGTTGCCCTCGGAGCCGCCGAGATAGGGGCGGAAAACGAGGTAGTCCGCTTGTGAATACACATGAAGATGCGCCCAGTCGCGCCAGTGATTGGTGGTGTCGCGGGTGGGTAGCTGCTTTTTGTGATCGTTGGCGAAGAGCAGGCTGGCGTGGGCGAGGTGGCGGAGGTTGCCGGTGCAGGTGGCTTTGGTGGCGGACACGCGGGCTTTGCCAATGACGGGGATGAGGATGGCGGCGAGGATGCCGATCACCGCGATCACGGTGAGGAGTTCTGTCAGCGTGAACGCGCGGACGCGGGGTGTCGCGGAGACGGACTGAAGAGAAGCGCGGTGTGTTCTCATGGGACGGAGGGGGCGGGGACGGGACGGAGGCGGAGAATCGGAGGAGAACGAGAAAGAGAACGAGGGGCGGAGTGGGGCTAGTTGTTAAGGCGTTCTCGGAGTTGCCAGACGCGGACGTAATCCACGGTCATGTAGTCGGGGAGCTTGGCCACATCGACGTTCTTGGTGGCCCAGCCGCCGATCTGGATGTTGAGCTTGAGGTAGGCGGGAACGGTGGAGACGCGTTCGTTTTCCCATTCGGCGGCTTTTTTGCCGTCGATGAACCAGGTGAGTTTTCCCGGTTCCCAGAGCACGCCGAAGACGTGCCAGCCGTCGGGGGTGGGGCCGTAGAAAATGGAGGAGCCCCAGGCTTTGTGGTTGTCGCCGTAGTCGTCCCAGTGGACGGCGGCGTTGTGGCGGCCCGGGCCCCATTCACAGAGGTGTTCCATGATGTCGATTTCCATGGCGCCGTTGCTGGTGCTGCGGCGTTGCCAGAGGTTGAGGCCGGAGGCGGCGCCGCGGTCGGGCATGGTCCAGAAGGCGGGCCAGAGTCCGCGTGTAGTGGGAAGTTTGATACGCGACTCCATGTAGCCGTAGAGCTGGGTGAACTTGTCGTAGCTCTGGATGATGCCGGACGTGAAGTCGCGGGTGGGGCGGGCGGGGTCGTCGTTGTGGTGACCGCGGCGGTGCTCCGCTTTGAAGCGGGCGTGGCCGTTGGCGACGGTGACGTTTTCGGCGGAGTAACGTTGGAGCTGGCCGGGTTGAAGACCGTCCCACGGGAAACTGGGCGTCCACAGGTGGGCGTTTAGTTTTTCGCCGTCGAAGTTCTCGTCGAGCGTGCGAACCCAGTCGCCGTCGACGGGCGGGCGTTGTCCGAGCCAGTCGGGCGGGGTGACGGGGATGGAGCGGTCGGCGGGTTTGGTGAAAACGGTGTTGGCGGCGCGGTCGCCGGCGCTGCCCCAGGCCTTGATGTCGGAGAGGACGAGGACGCTGTCGGGTTTGGGCTTGATGAGGAACAGTTGGAGGGCGGAGACCCGGCCGGGGTGGAGATCGTAGCCGGGCGAGCCGTTGTTTTGACCGAAGGTGAGGCGGAGCGGAACGGTTTCGCCGGGCTTGATGATGAGCTTTTCGGTGTTCCAAGGATTTTGACCGAGTTCCTGGGCGCGGGCGTTGGGACGGTTCTCGGCGCGGAGGTTGGCGATGACGGGATGAGGGCCGGGGTTGTGCGCGGTGAGCTCGATGCCGGCGAAGGCGGAAAGATCAAGACCGTCCTTGGGCGTGACGATGTAGAGGTTGGGGTAGCTCGAGGCCGAGCTGAAGGAGACGGTGAGTTTGCCGTCGGCGATCGTCGCGGTGGAGTGGTTGAACTTGAGTTTGGCCAGGGCGTCGGGGGACGTGAGGTTGACGAGTTCGCCGGAGATGGGCGGGGAGAATTCGCTGTTGGTTTCGGGGAGCGGCGGGGCGGCGGGTTTGGGGGCGGCGGCGGCGGGAGCGGACGGTTTCGGGGGCGTGGCGGTGACGGCGGCGAGGCGGGTGAGGAGGAGGACGCCGGGGGACTGCTTGGGGGCATCGGCGAAGAGTTTCACGCCGCTGATGCGTTGAGGGTCGAGGGCGAAGGCGGGTTGACCTTGGCTGAGGCCGAAGAAGAGCCGGAGGGTCTTGGTTTCGCCCGGCGCGATCATGACGCGCTCGGTGTTCCACGGGGATTGGCGCCAGTCGCCGGGGTTGTCGACGCGCAGGTGGAGGCGAAGGCGGGTGTCGCCGATGTTGCGCACGTCGAGCTCGATGGCGTTGAAGGCGGAGAGGTCGACCGACGGCGCGGAGAGGGGGAAGTTGACGCCGGGGTAACCGGAATCGGCGGGGAGCTCAACGCGGACGGCGGGTTGACCGGCGGAGGTGTCGAGGGAGACGACGGCGTTTTTATCGGTGCGGATCACGGCGACGGCGTCGGGGGTGGCTGGCAACGCGAGCTGGGCGAAAGCGACGGTGGGCAACGCGAGCGCGAGCACGAAGGAGGTTGCGGCCGACGCGAGACGGCGGAAAAGGGCGAATGGGCGGGGGAGGGGCATGAGGCG
>DFYA01000163.1:1689-2945 GCA_002382525.1 Opitutaceae bacterium UBA4094 | reverse complement strand
GGCCACTACCAGGTCGGCATGAAGGGCGAACTCATCGTCGAGTAACCCTCCGAACCACGCCCTTCCATGAAACCACTATCCCGCTTCCTCTCGGCCGCCGCCGCGGTTGGGTTGCTCGCCGGCCTCGCCGGTTGCAACCCTCCCGGGAAAGAAAACGCCCGCGGCTCTTCCGGTAACGCCAAATCCGCCGCCGAACGCACCTACGTCGCCCCGGGCGAATTGGACGAGTTCTACTTGTTCTACTCCGGCGGACACTCAGGCCAGGTCTTCGTCGCCGGCATGCCGTCGATGCGCCATATCTCCACCATCCCGGTGTTTGCTCCGTATCCTGGAACCGGATACGGATTTGACGAGGAGACGAAAGCCATGCTCGGCGAGTTCACCTGGGGCGACGTCCATCACCCGGGGCTTTCCCAGACGGACAGTCTCTATGATGGGCGCTGGCTGTTTGTGAACGACAACGCCAACAACCGCGTCGCCCGTATCGATCTGCGTGACTTCAAGACCCATCAGATCCTCGGCCCGATCCCCAATTCCAGTGGCAATCACGGCTCGTCGTTCGTCACCGAGAACACCGAATACATCCTCGTTGCGACCCGGTTCTCCGTTCCTCTGCCGAAAGGCCGCTGGGCCGACCCGAAGGATTACGAGAAGGAGTTCAACGGCATGGTGAGCGGCATCAAGGTGGACCAAACATCCGGCGAGATGAGCGTCGGTTGGCAGATTCTCACGCCGCCTTTCAACTGGGACCTCGGCTCGACCGGCAAGGGCCCGAGCAGCGGCTGGGCGTTCTGGACGTCCTACAACACCGAGATGGCGCACGAGACGATGGAGGCCAACTCCACGCAGGCGGACCGCGACTATGCGGCGATCGTCAATTGGCGTGCGGCCGAGAAGGCGCTCGCCGACGGACTCGTCACCGAAATGGGCGGCGTGCCTGTGATCGATCCCGCAAAGGTGCCAGGCGTGCTCTACTTCCTGCCCGTTCCCAAGTCTCCACACGGCATCGACACCGACCCGAGCGGGCGTTGGATTGTCGCTTCGGGTAAACTCCAGCCGGTCGCCTCGGTCTTCGACTTCGAGAAGATCCAAGCCGCCATCGACAAGAAGAACTTCGACGGCGAATTCCGCGGCGTGCCGATCATCCGTTACGAGGACGTGCTCGAAGGCGAAGTCCCCGTGGGCCTTGGTCCGCTGCACACGCAGTTCGACGGCAAGGGCAACGCCTACACCTCGCTCTACATCGAGTCCGCGGT
>DFYA01000163.1:0-1657 GCA_002382525.1 Opitutaceae bacterium UBA4094 | reverse complement strand
AAATATCTCGTTGCGATGAACAAGCTCTCGAAGGGCCGCCACATTTCGGTCGGCCCCGCGCAGCCGGAGAGCAGCCAGCTCATCGGCATCGATGGTCAGAAGATGGAGATGCTCTACGAAGCGTTCACCGAACCCGAGCCGCACTTCGCGCAGGTGTTGAAGGTCGACGCGATCAAACCGATCGAGGTTTACCCGCGCGCCGAAAGCAAACACCCGCATGCGGTCTGGGAAGCCAAGGACGCCAGCATCGTTCGCAAGGGCAACGTGGTTGAGGTGAAGATGGTTTCCATCCGCAGCCGCTTCATTCCCGACCGCATCGACGTCAACGAGGGCGATGAACTCATCATCCACGTGACCAATGTCGAGCAGACGACCGACATGATTCACGGCCTCGCGATCGCGGATCAAAACATGAACGTCATCATGGACCCGGGCGAAACGAAGACCATCCGCCTCACCATGAAGAAGCCCGGCGTGTTTCCCTTCTACTGCACGAATTTCTGTTCGGCACTCCACCAGGAGATGCAGGGATATCTCACCGTAAAACCGCGCGGGTAAAACCACGCCAGACGCCACCGCCATGAAAGACTTCCTCCGCCGCGAATACAGTTTCCTCCGTCGCCCGCTCAATCTGGCGTCACGGCTGATCCTGCTCGTGGCGGCGGGGTTGCTCGTGGCGGCGGTGTTCCTGCCTCTCTGGAAAATCCATCTCGTCGCCCCGCAATACCGCGAGGGCCTCGTGCTCGACATCTACACGCACAAACTCGTCGGCGGAAACAACGGCCAGGACCTGCACGAGATCAACGTGCTCAACCACTACATCGGCATGAAGTCGCTTCAGCAGGCCGACTTCGTCGAGATGAAGTGGATGCCGTTCGCCTTCGGTGTGTTTGTCCTGCTCGCGCTCCGGGGTGCCGTGATCGGACGCATGTCGAGTCTCGTCGATCTGCTCGTCCTGTTTCTCTATTTCACCGCGTTCTCCCTCGGCAGTTTTTATCACCGGCTCTACACCTACGGACATGATCTGGACCCGCGCGCGCCGATGACCATCGAGCCATTCACGCCGGTCATGATCGGGAGCCAGAAACTCGCCAATTTTGTTCAGACAAGTCTCCCGCAGTCCGGCGCATATCTCATCGGGCTCTTCCCGCTGCTGATCTTCGCCGCGATGTGGTGCTCTCGAAAGGAGGAACTATGAAGCGGCTGCACAACCTCGCCCTTCTCTTCGCGTTGCTCGCATTCGCCAGTGCCGCCGAGGCCGCCGATCTGCGCGCGCGCATCGCCGCCGCCGAGGCGGGAGCGACTTTGCAGGTAGAGGCCGGCGAACACGCGGGGCCGTTCGTTATCGACAAACCTCTCCGCCTGATCGGCGCGCCCGGTGCGGTGCTTCGTGGAAATCAAAAGGGCAACGTGATCGAAGTGCGCGCCACCGACGTTGAAATCGCCGGCTTCACCATCCGCGGGTCCGGCCGCCAACTGGGCGACGACAACGCCGCGCTTCACATCACCGCCGCGCGGGCAATCGTCCGCGACAACCGCATCCTCGACAGCCTCCACGGCATCTATGTCCGCAAAGCCAACGATGTCCGCATCGAGCGCAACGTGGTGCTCGGCGACGGCGCCAGGGTCACGACGGTCGATGATCCGCTTCACGTGC
>DFYA01000158.1:1677-3046 GCA_002382525.1 Opitutaceae bacterium UBA4094 | reverse complement strand
GCGGCGGGCGGCTGGTTGTTAGACGGGATGGCGTTCTGGTAGTTGACGACGACGTCGATCCACTCGTGGGCGACGCCGTTGATGTCGGTGGCGCCGCGGGCGACGGGGGTGACGTGGAAACCGCCGTGCATCTGGGTGCCGTTGACGTTGGCGGATTCCGAGTAGGTGCGGCCGATCTTGATGGCGCTGTCGTGGGCGTCGTTGGTCGCGCGGGAGAAGGGGGTGGTATCGATGCGGTTGGAGCCGTCGGAGAGCTTGGAGTGGACGGTGACGGCGTTGCGGTTCCAGTCGGAGCGTGAGAGGCCGCCGTCGGTGCCGGTGTGGTGGCCGAAGCCAAGGATGACGCGCTTGGGGTCGGTGAAACTCGCCATGGGGATGACGAGGGCGCGGACGAGGCCGGCGTCGTTGCGGCGGCGCGGGTGGACGTAGTCGTAAAGTCGATACACGCCGGAAGTGGTGACATCGAGGGCCTCGCCGCGGGTGCGTTCGAGGAAGCCGAGGTTTTCGCGGAACTGGGGGTTGAAGGAGACACCGGCGTTGTTGCCGCCCATGACGTCCCAGCCGTCCTGGTATTCGCCGTTGGAGCCGGCGGAAGAACGCGGGTGTTCGCCGGGCGGGACGGTCCAGTCGTTGGCGTGGAAGACCCCCAAGTTGTGGCCGAGCTCGTGTTCGGCCACGCCACCGCTGAGGGAGCCGTTGGTCCACGAGAAGCGTCCGCCGACGTAGGCGAGACCGGTGGAGCTGATCATCTTGGTGTTGGACATGACGACCCAGCGATCGAAGTAGTTCGGGTCGCGGTTGCCGCCGTTCCACACGCCGCCTTGGGCTCGCACGGCGGCGAGGCAGTCGTTTTGCAGGGTGCCGAAGCTGGCTTTGTATTCGGCGGTGGTTTTGGGAAGGAGCAGGACCGGGGTGACGACGAGCCGCTCGATATCGAGGCCGCTGTGACGCTTGGGGCCGAACCAGGTCTGGTGGTAGCTGGCGTTGTAGAAATTTTGGGAGGCGGTGTTGAGCTGGCCGTCGAGCGTGGCGAAGGCGGGTGGGGTGGTCCACGTGGCGCCGTCGCTGGGTTGGACGAGGATGACGAGGACGGACTTGGGTCCCTTTTGGTGGGAGAAGGCGCCGGTGTAGTGGTGATATTGTTCGGTCGGCGGGGTGTCCGAGGCGGGCGGGTTGGCGGGGTCGAAGGTGAGCTGGGCGCGGGCGAGGGCGGCGCAGAGCGAAAGCGCGCAGACGAGAGCGATGAAGCGCAGAACGGCGGGGCGGATCATGGCGTGGCGAGGCGGGCGAGGTGGGCGTCGAGCGCGGAGCGGTCGGCGAAGAACGTGGTTCGGCCGCGATGGATCACGGCGAAATGACCGGCGTGGGC
>DFYA01000158.1:1409-1563 GCA_002382525.1 Opitutaceae bacterium UBA4094 | reverse complement strand
CGTGGGAGCAGATGGCAAGCACGCCGTAAAAGCCGACGCCGGCGAGGGGGCGCTCGACGAGCTTTTGGAAATCGGGCGGAAGTGAGGCGACTTCGTGCGGCGTGAGCGCGGCGGCGAGGGCGGCCTCGGGGTCCTCGCGGACGAGGCGGGCCAT
>DFYA01000158.1:0-1388 GCA_002382525.1 Opitutaceae bacterium UBA4094 | reverse complement strand
GCAGGCGGGAGTGGCGCGGGTGGTTTATCGCGGAGCGCGAAGAAGGCGCCGCCAAGGAGGAGCGGGAGGGCGAGGACGATGAGGGTGCGGGGGCGCAAGGGCGGGGAGATGAGGCCGAGCTGGAGCTCGGCGTTCCCGGGACCCAGAAGCACAGGCAGGAATGCCTGTGCCACCATGGTCCACTACTGACTAACGCGGAGGCGGAGGAAACGTCGTGACGTGATGGATACAGGGTCGGTGACGGTGACCTCTTCGCCAACCTGACCGGGGTTGGTGGCGATGACGGTCCAGTTGACGAGGTCGGAACTGGCGAGGACCTCGTAGGTGATATCCTCGCGGGCGCGGACGAACCCGAGATCGAGGTGCTGATCAATGTTCGTAATACGAACATGTGATTCGGTGCTGGCGTCCATGGGATCGAGGGCCAGCGCGTATTCGAGGAGGTTCGGCAGGCCGTCGCCGTCGGGGTCGGCGGTCCAGGCGGCGTCGGCGGCGGGGATTGGCGTGGCGAAGTGGGTGTCGAGCCACGCTTGCGCCGGAGTGAAGGCCTCGTCGTCGATCAAGCGCACGCTGCGGGTCGCGGTGACGCCGCCGTGGAGGTTGGCGAAGCTGGTGGCGACGCGGATCTCGTCGAACTGGTCGGCGTTGCTGTGACCTGAAATGTCCAATCGGTTGACCCCGGTCATGGTGGACTGCATGTCCACCTCGGCGCTTGCGATCGCGTTGGCGGGGGAGGCGCCGGACACATCGGGGTTCATCCAAGCGCGGATTTTGCGGGCGGCGTAGTCGAACTCCATGACCACGAAGAAGGTTGTAGGGTAAGGATTGGAGCCGAGAAGCTGCTGGAGAGGGTTCGGATTGGGGGTGGTCGCGGTGGCGCCGCTCGCCTCGAGGACCCAGTGGTTCGTGTTGTTCTGGTAGATCACACGGCCCCAAGCGCCGCTACCGGGATTGTCGCGAACGATGAACTGGGTGCCCCAGTTGGTGCTGTCGCGATGGAGCACGGTGGATACCCAGACGCTGCCGGAGGAGTATTTTTGAGAGAACGCCCGGTAGGCCTGGCCGCCGGAACCGGCGTTGGCGAGGCGCGCGGCGCGAGTGCCAGACGTGCCAATCGTGCCGTTTTTGGCATACGACAGGGCGGGCTCAACGAGGACGGGGCTTGCATTGACGCCAATCCACGATCCGCCCCAGCCCCAGCCGGTGTTCTGGCCGGCGAGGTCGCTGTTGACGGGGCCGCTAAACGACTCGCCGACGAGGGCGGCGGGGGCGAAGGCGGTGAGGGTGGCGGTGTCGGACGGGTTGACGACGGCGTCGTCGTTGATCGTCACGGTGAAGCTCGCGCTTGTCAGACCGTTGGCGATCACCACGGACTGCGGCACGGTGAG
>DFYA01000108.1:6836-28254 GCA_002382525.1 Opitutaceae bacterium UBA4094 | reverse complement strand
GAGCATGTCTGCCATTTCGGCGGCAACCTGAGTGCGGTCAATGGTCCGGCGGTCGATCACCTCCTGGTTGCTGAACACGCAGGTGCTGATGAATCTCCTGGTGAATACACGCGACGCGATGCCCGATGGCATCACATTGAACATCGCCATCGAACGTGTGGGCATCGAAGGCGCCTCCGAGCCGAGACACGTTCCTACCGGCCGCAGTCGCTCACAGACACAGTCCGCACGGCCCTCGACAAAAATTCCGGACCTTGAGCTGTCACACCCGCCTTGGCATATGAAACCCCACCCCACCCTTAAAATCCGCCACGCCCGCACGACTTCCCTCAACGCCTCCGACGCCGTGAGCGAACTTCGGAGCCTCCTGGAGCAGGACCAGTCACGCCTGATTCTGTTTTTTTGTTCCGCAGACTACGATCTTGTCGCACTCGCCTCCGAGTTAAATTCCGCTTTCGGCTCCATTCCCACCGTGGGCTGCACTGCGGCCGGCCAACTGGGACCGGAGGGCTTCACCAGCGGGGGCATCACGGCCATAAGCTTGGCCGGAGATATCACCGCGCACCCCTTTGCCGTGGACTTGGCGACCCTCAAGACACGGGTGCCGGCTGTCGCGCACGACACCAAGCGCCTCATTGCGGACCATCCGGCACTGGGTTCGTTCGGTCTGTTGCTGGTGGACGGCCTTTCGCTCAAGGAAGAGCAACTCACGTCGTTGCTCTACAGGCATCTCCCCCACCTCCCTGTGGTCGGCGGATCCGCCAGCGGCCACCTAGCCATCAACCCCGCGACCCACGTTTACGTGGACGGTGCCTTTCGCTCCGGCAGTGCCGTTTTTACGCTTCTCCAGACTCAACTCCCGTTCCAGCCGATCAAGTTTGCCCACTTCACGTCCTCTGGCGACACCCTCGTCGTCACCCGTTCCGATCCGGATACACGCGTGGTTTACGAAATCAACGGACGCCCCTCCGCCGAGGTTTACGCCGAACACGTGAACGTCGCCATCGACAAGCTCGATACGGCGGTTTTTTCCATGCACCCGCTCATCCTCGAAATGGGCGGCGATCAATACGTTCGCGCCATCTCCAGCGTGAATCCCGACCAAAGCCTCACCTTGTATTGCGTGGTGGAAGATGGCGTGGTCCTGAGCACAGGTCGCGCGCTCGATCCGACGGCAACAGCCCGGTCCGCGTTTCAACGCGCCGCGAATCTGATTGGCGACGTCGGCCTAGTGATCGGCTGCGATTGTATTTCGCGTCGGCTGCAATTTGAAGCGAGCGGGATGATGCCGGTCATGAGCGAGATCATGAAAGCCAACCAGGTCTTCGGCTTCAGCACGTATGGAGAACAATACGACGGCCTGCACATGAACCAGACCTTCACGGGTGTCGCCATCGGGATCGATCATGCAACCCGCTGAACCACCGGCCCCCGCCGACCTCGTTGCCAGCCTGACAGCCCGCCTCGCCGCTGCGGAGCAAGCGATCATGGCGCGGGATAAGACGATCCAGGCGCTTGTTGCTCGGGAGAAGGACCGCACCGCAAAACGGCACTCGACCATGGAGGAAAATGCCGCGCTTCAACAAATCGTGGCCAGCAAAACCTTGGAGCTGGAGGCGCAAAACCGGAAGCTGGAACAAACCACCAACGCCCTCAGGGAGACCAGCGCCCTTCTGGAGATGCTCCTGAAAAACACCCCGGCCTACATCTACTTTAAAGACGACCACTCGCGTTTTGTTCGCTTCAGTCAGTCCCTTTTAAAGGCCTCCGGACAAGTCGACGCCGCCCAAGTGATTGGGAAAACCGATTTCGATTTTTTTGTCGAATCGCATGCGCGGGAGACGTTCTTGGACGAACAGCACATTCTACGCACTGGCGAACCCCTCGTCGGAAAAACCGAGAAGATGCAGTATCTCGACGGTCGCATCCAATGGATGCTCACCACCAAGATGCCTTGGAAAAACAAGGACGGCGAAATCATCGGCACCGCCGGCATCTCCTCCGACCTCACCGCGATCAAAACCACGGAAGCGGAACTGGAAACCGCCCACAAACAGCTCGTGGATGCGTCCCGCCAAGCTGGTATGGCCGAAGTTGCGACCAGCGTGCTGCACAACGTCGGCAACGTGCTCAATAGCGTCAATGTTTCCGCCACTCTCGTCACCGACCAGGTGCGCCGCTCCAAAGTGGCCAGCGTCGGCAAACTCGCCGTGCTGCTGGAACAGCATCGCGACGATCTCGCCGGCTACCTGACCAACGATCCCAAGGGACAGATCATTCCCGCGTATCTGGCCAGGCTCGCCGAAGAACTGGCGAAGGAGCAAACCTCGATCATGACGGAACTCGACGGCCTTCAAAACAACATCGACCACATCAAAGACATCGTGGCCATGCAGCAAAGCTACGCCAAGACCTCCGGCGTGGTCCAGACGGTCGCGCTCACCGATTTGATCGAGGATGCCCTGCGCATGAACACCGGCTCGTTCATCCGTCACGATATCGAGATCGTCCGCGACTATCAGTCCAAGCCCACCGTCTCCCTCGATAAAAACAAGGTCCTGCAAACCTTGGTGAATCTCGTCCGCAATGCGCAGCATGCCTGCGATGAATCCGGGCGGGCCGATAAACAAGTTATCATCAAAATCACGTCCACTGAGTCTCTTGCCACCATCACCCTCACCGATAATGGCATTGGCATTCCGGTTGAAAACCTGACCCGGATTTTTGCCCACGGCTTCACCACCCGTAAATATGGCCACGGTTTTGGCCTTCATAGCAGCGCACTTGCCGCCAAAGAAATTGGCGGCTCCCTCACCGCCCGCAGCGACGGCCCCGGCCATGGCGCTACCTTTATCCTGAGCCTTCCCGTCAAACCCGAAGCCCACTCGTCATAAAAGACGTCCGGCTCCCATCTAGATTGCCGACGCCGCGCACTATTCTCCTCCCTTTGAACCCCAGGTCACTTGTCACCGTCTGCCGGGACGGCGTCACGTAGGCCGCCCCTCCCGGTGTGGCGCTACGCTACGCCGCACCAGTCAAGGTTTCGCGATTTCCAAAAAGCTTGTGCGCATAATGGATGGCGAGATCGGCCTCGAAATGAGTCCGGCAGTCCACCGGAAAGAAAGTGACACCCCACCTGTGCCGTGCGCCCAAAGGCTCGAGAACCTTTTTTTGACTAGGTGGGCTCCTCCGAGCGGCTTCACGCTTTCCGATTTACGGCCTAGCGCTCCACCACCCGTTCCGGATCCCGAATTTTATCAAAGGAGAGAGCAGTTATTGAAAACGCCTCGAACACTGCAGGGTGTCAGGACTCAACGTAGGTCGCCCGCTTACTCCGTCAACCGTTCATCACGGGTTTGCTTCGCGAACTTTCTTTGACGACCACAAGGGCTTTCGAGGGAAGCGAGCTTGCTCGCGATTTTGCGATCCATCGCGAGCAAGCTCGCTTCCCACCTGCTGCACTGCGCGCAACCCGCCCCACCCTGTCGCTTACTCGTCCTCCTCGACCGCCATCGGGTCGAGATACTTGAGGATGATCTTCTGCAACTCGTCCAAAAACAGGAAACACGCGAAGGCTTTTTGAACGACTTCGTCCAACTCACCCATCGTGCTGCTCGCTTCCAACGCCTCGAGCGTGTCGTCGCCGACTTGGGCGAGGTGCGTCTCGCGGAAACGCAGCCGCAGCGCGGCGCAGGCGCGCAACACCGGTTCGGCGTTGTCCCGGTCGAAGGCGACCACGCCTTCCTGAAAAAACTCCTGGTCGAACAACGAAAACAACCGGTCGCAGTCGTCGCGTTGCGACTCCAACAAATCGTCGCGCCACACCGCCGCCAGCTCCGCGTCGGTGCCGCTCAACGCCAAAGGCACGGCGAGATGAGTGCGCAGCTCATCGGCCACCGACTTGATCAAATCGAGGAGCGGCGCGACCGCCGTGATACTGAGCCGAACTTCAACCCGCTTCATGAGGCTCGAGGGTGGCGGAGAGGTGCCATTGTTGAAGAGAAAACGCATGCGCCTCCGCATTCTCGCGCTGACCGACCCAGACAACGGAGCGGCCTTGCTCGTGCGCCTCGAGCATGTGTTTGGTCGCCGTCTCCTCGTCGAAACCGAATAGCTTGCGCAGCACCATCACCGCATAAGACATGCGGGTAACCGCGTCGTTGAGGAAGACGACGCGCCACAGGGCTCTGCGTTCGGTTTGCACGCTCATGCTTGGGCAAACGCTTCGCGCACGACCGCCGCGATGTGATCGGCGGCCTCGGCCACGGGCACCTTGATGACGTCTTTTTTCGAGCGCCACTTGAGTTCGATGACACCGGCCGCGAGGCCTTTGCCGCCGATGGTGATCCGCAGCGGAATACCGATGAGATCGGCGTCCTTGAACTTCACGCCGGGGCGCTCTTCGCGGTCGTCGATGATGACGTCGGCGCCGGCTTGCTCGGCCACGGTGGCGAGCTTCTTGGCGAGTTCGGCGGGCTCCGCGACGGACGGATCGAGCAGAGTGATGATGACTTGGAACGGCGCGACCGCCCACGGCCAGATGATGCCGTCGTTGTCGTGGCTCTGCTCGATGACGGCCTGCAGCGTCCGGCTGATGCCAATGCCGTAGCAGCCCATGACCATCGGGTGATTCTGTTTGTTGTCGTCGGTGTAAACCGCGCCGAACTTTTCGGAATACTTGGTGCCGAGCTTAAAGATGTGGCCGACTTCGATGCCGCGTTTCACTTGAAGCGGCTGACCGTTTTTCGGATCGGGCTCGCCCGGGCGCACGCGGCGGAAGTCGCCGAACTTCGTGATCGCGAGGTCCCGGGTCACGTTGACGTTGCGCAGGTGGAAACCGTCTTTGTTCGCTCCGGTCGTGCCGTTACCGATGAGGCGAATGGCGTGGTCGGCAAACACGCCGGCCAGCGCGGACGCGTCTTTGATCGTGCCCTTTACAGCACCGAGGCTGCCGGGCTTTGCGCCGAGCACCGGTTCGATCTCCTCGGCGGTGGCCGCGCGCGTAAGCGAGAAGCCAAGGGAACCGAGCTTGGCCTCCTCGAGTTCGTCGTTGCCCCGGAGGATGACCAGAAACGGTTTTCCGTCGCCGATGAAGACGAGGGTCTTGAACTGTTTGTCGCCAGAAACCGAATACGGCGCGGCCTCGAGTTGCGCGATGGTCGTCACGCCGGGCGTGGCAAACTCCTCGACGGTGCCGGCGGGCGCGGCATCGGCGAGATCGGCGGGCACGAGGGCGCTGGTGGCCTTCTCGCGATTGGCGGCGTAGCCGCTTTCCTCGTTGTAGATCACGTCGTCGTCGCCGATCTCGGCCGGAACCATGAACTCGTGGGAGAAGCTGCCGCCCATGACGCCGGTGTCCGCCTCGACCGCGATGGCGGTGACTCCGATGCGTTTGAAGAAGCGCGCGTAAGCGTCCTTCATCGCGAAGTAGCTCTTCACGGCGCCCTCGTCGTTCGCGTCGAACGAATAGGAGTCCATCATTACGAACTCGCGGGCGCGCATGAGGCCGAAACGCGGGCGGATCTCGTTACGGAACTTGGTGGCGATCTGATAAAAATTCTTCGGCAGGTCGCGGTAGCTGGTGATCTCGTTTTTGACGAGCGGGGTGATGATTTCCTCGTGGGTTGGCCCGAGGACAAACTCGGGTTCGCGGGAGCGGCCTTTGTTGGCTCCGGCGCTGTCCACGCGGAACATGATTTCGCGGGCGGCGGCCCAGCGCGGCCCCTGCTCCCAGTTCTCCACGGGATGGATGTGGGGCATCCACAGCTCGATGGCGTCGGAGACCTCCAGTTCCTCGCGGCAGATCTGCGAGATCTTCTGCATGACGCGCAGGCCAAGCGGCATGTAAGTGTAAAGGCCGCCACCTAGTTTGCGCACGATGCCGGCGCGCATGAGCAGTTTGTGGGAGGCGATCTCGGCGTCGGCGGGGCTGTCGCGCAACGTGGAGATGTGGAACTTGGACCAAGTCTTCATGAAGTCCGCGAACGAAGCACTGCGCTTGCTGCGGGGCAAATGTTATTCGCCGCAGGGTGTTCCGCGTGGCGCTGAGCGGAATCTCAGCGAGTCGGATGCGCGGAGAGATTGATGCACGGGTGCCTCACTGGACGATCCCTCGGCTCACGCCTCGGGCCACGACGATCCATCGCGAGCAAGCTCGCTTCCCGCCTCGGAACCACATCTGATCGGCTACAGCGCCAGCGCTTTGAAATCGGCGGTTTGGAACGTGCGCGGCAGGCCGCGTGGGTCGGCCATCCGCTTCATGTGGTCGCTGTCCGAATGGTCTTCGAGCCCTTTTTGCAGGAGCTTGAGGGCGTCATCCGTTTTACCGAGGAGTCCGAGGACGAACGCCTGCTCGGCGAGTTCCTCCGGCTTTTGGTCGGCTTTGTAGCGCGCGACGTGGAGGGCGAGCGCCTTGTTGTAGGCTTTGCGCGCGGCGTCCTTTTTATCCTGTTTGCGCAGCGCCATACCGAGCGTGACCCAATACTCGGGCCGGTCGGCGCGCAGCTTGAGCGCACGTTCCATCAACTCCTCGGCGCGCGTGTTTTCGCGAATCGACATCGCGAACTTCGCCTCTTCGGCGAGCAGCGCCGCTTCGGCGGCGACGGCTTTCGGAACTTCTGCGGGCTGTTTGGAGCAACCCGCGAAAAGCAAGACCGCCGCACAAACGAGCCCCGTAATGACGACGAGGCGTTTAAAAAACATGCAGCTCACAGGTCGGGCGGAACGTTGGCGATGGCCTCCTCCATGGTGGTGAGACCGTCTTTGACCTTGAGGAGCGAATCTTGGTGGAGCGTCTTCATGCCCGCACGCATGGCGATTTTTTTGAGTTCGGCGGTCTCCAGGCCCTTGTTGATACCCTCGATCAACTCCTCGGTGGTAATCATTAATTCGTGGATACCGACGCGGCCTTTGTAGCCGTTGCCGCCGCACTTGGGGCAACCTTTTGGCGCCGCCTTGTAGATCGGGCCGCTCCAGCCGAGAGCTTTTTCGAGCAGCTCTTTTTCGCGCGGGCTGGGGTCGGTTTGCACACGGCAGGTTTTGCACACGCGGCGCATGAGGCGCTGGGCACAGACACAGAGCAACGACGACGAAATCATGAACGGCTCGATGCCCATGTCGGTGAGACGAGCCACGGTGCTCGGAGCGTCGTTGGTGTGGAGCGTCGAGATGAGCAAGTGACCGGTGAGCGCGGCCTCGACGGAGATGTTGGCGGTCTCCTTGTCACGAATTTCGCCCACGAGAATGATGTCGGGGTCTTGACGAAGGAAGGCGCGCAGGGCGCTGGCGAACGTGAGACCGATCTGCCGGTGCATCTGCATCTGATTGATGCCGTTCAGCGTGTATTCGATCGGATCTTCGGCGGTGCGGATGACGAGCTCGGGCGAATTGATTTCGTTGAGCGCGGAGTAAAGCGTCATCGACTTACCGGAGCCGGTCGGGCCGCAGTGCAGAATCATGCCGTAAGGCTGACGAATGACCTCGCGATATTTCTCCAGGTTCTCCGGAGAGAAACCGAGCGCGGTCATAGGCAGCGTGGACTTCTGTTTGTCGAGAATACGCATGACCACGCCTTCGCCGTGATTGAGCGGCGCGGTCGATACACGAAGGTCGATGTCGATGCCCTTCTTCGTGAACTGCTTGAAAACGATACGTCCGTCCTGCGGCAACCGGCGCTCGGAGATGTCGAGGTTGCACATGATCTTGAGACGCGCGACCAGCGACGGGCCGACCTTGGCCGGGAGACGCAGTTTTTCCTGGCAGATACCGTCGATCCGGTAGCGAACGATGATTTCGTGTTCTTGAGGTTCGACGTGAATATCAGACGTGCCCGCAAAGTAAGCGTCTTCGATGATGCGATTGGAGAGCTGGATGATCGGACCGGAATCCTCGGTGACGCCCTCCTCTTCCATCACCTCGGCGGTAACGCCGAACTCAGCGCCGATCTGTCTGACAACGTCGTCGAAACCGGCGGGCGCCTGGCTTTCCTTGACGAACTTTTCCTTGATGTCCTTCTCGCGACCGAGAAGGCGGGCAACCTTCATGCCGGTCATTTCCTGAATTTTCGTCGGGATCGAGACCTCGAAGGGATTGGAGAAAGCGACGAGAAGCGTGTCGCCCACTTGGCCGACGGGGAGCACGAGATGCTCTTGGCAGAAATCCTGCGGAATGCGCTCGAACGTCTGCGGTGTTACGCGCCAGCGCGTGACGTTGAACGGGGCCATACCGACGGCTTTCGCGCGGGCGACGAAGATTTGGAACGGCGTGAGTTTGTAATCCTCGACGAGCAATTTATCAAGGGCGTCGCCGTTGAGGTCTTCGGGATGATGGACAAGCGCGTCGCTCTGACCGTCGGTGAGACGGCCCATCTCGACGAGCTTGGAGACCATCTGGGTTTGGATTTTTCCGAGAGGCATGGCGCGAAATCAGGTTGAAGCAGGGGCGGGAGCGGGAGCGCCGCCGGCGGCGCGCGACTCTTGCAGTTTCTCGAAATAGTCGGAGAGCATTTCTTGGGTGGTGCCGAACCAGACGATGGGTCCGCCCAGTTGTTTTTCCCAGTAAACGCGAATGGCCGGGCTCATGTAATACGCGGTGGCTACGAAGTAGACGTCCTCCTCGCGGTCGAACGGCATGGACCACGTTGCCCAACACGCGCCGAGGTCGATCGTCAGGCGCAGGTCGTCGGGGATATCGTAGGAACGCAGGTCGATGAGGCCGACGCCGTGTTCGTCCATGCCGTATTGGAGCACATCGGCCTCCTTCACGACTTGGAGTTCGAAGGCGAGGATCGAGAGGACGGAACCCTTGCGGTAGTCGCCGGTGGAGATCAGCTCGAGCAGGCGCTCATTGGCGGCTTCGAGGTTGTCGATCTTGACCAAGTTGGCTTCCACGAGATGCGCGCCGAGGAGACGGTTGGCGCGCATCAACAAAGAGCGGTGTTCGGGGCTCAGGCTCATAAGCGATGAAGGACGGATTAACCGGTTTTCTTGATGAGGCGGGGCTTGCCGCCGTGTTTGATGACACGCTTGCGCAGGGCCAGCTTGAGTTCTTCGAGGCCCTCGCCGCTGAGGCAGGAGATCTGGATGATGTCCACCTTGTGACGGGTCTTGAACTTCTTGAGGTTCGCGGCCGCGACGGGCATGTCCATCTTGTTGGCGACGACGACGCGGGGCTTTTTTAGCAGGCTCTTGTCGTAGAGTTTCAGCTCGTTGACCAATGTCGTGTAATCGTCGCGCGGGTCGCGGTCGTCGGCGCCGGCCATGTCGATGAGGAACATGAGCAGCGTGCACCGCTCGATGTGGCGAAGGAAGCGGTGGCCGAGCCCGCGGTTTTCGCTGGCGCCCTCGATCAAGCCGGGCACGTCGGCGATGAGCAGGCGATCAAACGTCTCGGGAAATTCGATGACGCCGATCTGCGGATGCAGCGTGGTGAAGGGATACGCGGCGGTCTTCGGGCGGGCTTTGGTGATGCGCGTGGTGAGGGAGGATTTGCCGGCGTTGGGGAAGCCGACGAGGCCGATGTCGGCGATGCTTTTCAGGACGAGGCGAAACTTGCCGCCCTCGCCCGGCTGGCCGGCGTTGGCGCGTTTTGGAGCGCGGTTGGTGGCGGTCTTGAAGTGGATGTTGCCCCAGCCGCCGTTGCCGCCTTTGCAAAGGATGATCCGCTGCCCGTCCTCGACGAGTTCGGCGACAGGTTTGCCCGTCTCTTCGTCGATCACGACCGTGCCGAGCGGGAGGCGAAGCAGGCAATGCTCGCCTTCTTTGCCGTAACAATCGGCGCCCATGCCGTGTTCGCCCGCCTTGGCGCTCCAGTGCGGCTTGTATTTATAGTCGATGAGATTGTTGGTGTCGTCGTCGCCCAGCAGGATGACGTCTCCACCGCGGCCGCCATCGCCACCGTTGGGCCCGCCCCAAGGCTCGTATTTTTCACGGCGGAAGCTCACGGCTCCGCGACCGCCCTCACCGGCTTGAACTTTGATCACACACTCGTCGACGAACATAGGCGGCGATGGTGCACAAAGGACCGCGCTTGCCAAGGGGTGCCTTTTACAAACGTCGGTAAACTTTGACGCCGTCAGATTTTTACAGGGCAGGCAGCGGCCGCAGGGGTGAAGGCGGATTGAGCGCGATGCAGTTGTCCTCCTAATACAAGTGCGGCGCCAATGATCACGAGATTTTTGACGATATACTGGCCCTCCATCGTCAGCACGAACGGGAAGCTGACCCAGCATACCTCCGGCAACAGGACCATCGGCAGGAAGGTTCCCGGCATTTGCAAAAACAACAGCGCGATACCGACGCGCAGCAGACGGGGAAACGCCAGACACACGCCGATGGCGATTTCCCAAAGACCCAGCACCGGCATAAAAAAGTCGGGCGAAACCCAATAGATCGTCCGCCGCACCAGTTCGTCGGCAGGCGACACCGCCCACAGTTTTAGCGCCCCAAACCAGATGAAGATGATCGCCAGTCCGACGTGCAGAACCGGAGGGCCATAGCGACGCATCCAGCCGATGATGAGGGGATCGAGCCGGGCCAGCGGCGCCGGCAGCCATGAAGAGGAAGCCATAGGCGCAGCATAAGACGCCGTTCGGCCTGCGCAAAAAACCGACGGCGGATATAAGAACGCGCCCGCTCAGCGATACAGCGCGGTGATAGGCGCGGCGGTCAACACGTTGTATTGGCGCATGGCCAAACGCCACCACTCGGCCAGCGCCGAACTCGGCTGTTTCCACAGTTCCTCGTGCAGCCAGATCATCGACTCGGCGTCCAACAGCAGCGCCAACGTTTCCTTCGACGTGAGCTTCGCCGGCCCCTCGCTCAACAGGCGATGGCGTAACAACGCGAACCAATCGCGCGACTCCTCACTCGGCCGCCGCTGCCGCAACATCGCGACGTGGACCGCATTGACGTAGGGGTCGAGCACGGCCTGCAACAAACCGTAGTCATTCCGCAACGCCTCGATCGGACGCATGAGTTTGTAGCACGTCGCCAGGTTTTGCGTGAGACGCGCCAGCTCCGCCGGCGGCTGCGTCTCCTCGGGCGTCATAAAAAGACCGATTCGCCGCGCACGTTCACCGAGCAGGCCTTTGCTCAAAGTGATCGAGATCGGGATCGAGAACACCAGCCCGGCGAGAACCGGACTGAGCCACCAGAAAAACGGCGGAAACAAAATAAACGACGACACGCCCCAGACCAAACCGAAGACAGTCTGCCCTCCGTGTGTGATGATCGCCTCGCGCCAATCGGTGCCGTCTTCCGTGCCGCGCCGCTGCGTGACCCACGAAACGCCTTGGCCTAGCAAACTGAAGAACACAAATTTGCTGTTGAAAAACATATTCATCGGCGCGAGCAACGCGGAGAGAACGATCTCCAACAGGGCCGACACCATCAGCGGTCCACGTCCGCCGAACCGCGCCGCATCGGCCTTCCGTTTGATCGTGGTGTAGACACCGATGATCTTCGGCAGAAACAGAAGCAGCATCGTGAAGATGAACAGCGAGAGCGCTTGAGGCAGTTCGATGAAACGACCGAACACCTCGACATAAGGTTCGAGCACGGGCAACTGGGTTTTCGCCGCGACCACTTGGTTAAAAACATGAATCGTGCTCAGCACGAGGAAGAGCAACCAGAGCGGCGATGACACATACGCCATCACGCCCATGAACAAGTGAAAGCGGTTGGCCCCGCGAAAGCCGCGCGTCGTGAGCAGCCACGCGTGTTGCATGTTGCCCTGACACCAACGGCGGTCGCGCTTGGCGCTATCGATCAATGTCGGCGGGCCCTCTTCGTAAGTCCCCTCGATGTCGTGCGCGAGCCACACATGCCAACCGGCCTTTCGCATCAGCGCGGCCTCCACGAAATCGTGCGAGAGGATGCGGCCGCCAAACGGTTCGGTGCCCGGGAGGTCGGGTAACGCGCAGTGCTCCATGAACGGCTGCACGCGAATGATCGCGTTGTGCCCCCAGTAATTCCCGTCCTGTTGCTGCCAATAGTTCAAACCGGCGAGAAACAGCGGGCTGTAGAGCCGGTTGGCGAACTGCTGCAGACGCGCATAAAGCGACTCGCCGTAAATCAACCTAGGCGCGGTTTGAATGAGGCCCGTCTGCGGGTTTTTCTCCATCATCGCGACGAGCTTCACGATCGCCTCGCCGGTCATGATCGAGTCGGCGTCGAGCACGACCATGTAGCGGTAACGCTTGCCCCAACGACGCAGAAAGTCCGCCACGTTGCCGGCCTTCTTATTAATCTGCTGGCGGCGCTTTCGATAAAAGATGCGCCCGAAGCCGTTCACCTGTTTGCAGAGCTCGGCCCACGCGACCTCCTCTTGGATCCATTGGTTCGGCTTGTTGGAATCGCTGAGGATAAAGAAGTCGAAATGCTCCAACTTGCCCGTCGCCTCGAGCGAGCGATAGATGACGCGCAGGCCCTCGAATACGCGGCTCACATCCTCGTTGAAGACGGGCATGACGATCGACGTGGTCGCGAGCGGCACGTCCTCGTTATTCCAATCGACGGTGCGGGTGATGCGCTGTCGGTCGCCGCCGCGGTTGATCACGTAGAAGCCGAGCATCGCCGTGGTGAAGCCGACCGCGATCTGGGAAAACAGGATGACGAACAACACCAGCAACACCCACTCGACGCCGATGATGCCGCCGTCGCGCCAGAGCAGATCGGCCATGAACCACGTCGCCACGCTCGTGAGCAGGAACACCGTTGAATAAAACAACGCGCGGCGCCGACGCAGGCGCGACGGCAGGATGAACTGGTGAACAACCGGTCGGGAGTGCTTCATGCGCGTTTAGCGAGTCACGTAAAAGATGCCCAGCAGCGCTCCGAGAAATAGCGCCCACAACAATGCGACGCGGAGCACCGGCCAGCGCTCGATGCGCTCCAGCGTCTCACCGGCCGCCTCGGTGATGAGGCCGAGATCGATCTCGCGCGGCACCATGCTCGAAACCGCCATGTCGGGGCCGGCTTTGATCGAGCTGGAACGCATCGCCTGGTTGAACTCGTCGGCGGGCGAACGTTTGTCGAGAAAGGCATACGGCCACTTCTGCGGGCCGTCGCACAACAGCAACGCGACGCGGCCCTCAATGGCGATGCGGTCGTGCGGCACGTTCTTTACGTTGAGCACCTCGGCGAACCACTCGTCCATCATGCGCTCCATTTCCTCGGCCGCCAGCGTGGTGGGATCGAGCGCGGGGTTCTCGGCATGGCGGCGCGCGGCGCGCTCCAGCACCGCCTGGATAAGTCGGCTTTGGTGTAGTCGATTATGGATACGGTGCGCGCGCAGGTAGTCCTCTGTGCGCACATATGCGGCGTTCCACGCCTCCATCGTCCCCGTGCGGGGACGAAACGTAGCCAGATGCCCCTCTACGGATTCCACAGATAGCTCCATGTTTCCGTGAGGATATGGGGCGGCCTTTTTAGGAAGCAACGGAGTTCCACCGGCCGTCCGCTGCCATCTGGCTTGATGGCAAACGCTATGCGCCAGCTGCCGTTATACGGGTTCTTTTCGAGGCTTTGATGGATGAGTGTCGCGCCTTCGCCGACCGAGATGTCGGCGGCGACCTCGGGGATCGATTTTTGTGCGGCTAAATAGCGACCGGTCACGTCGACCCAGAAACGGACGAGCTCCGGCTCATGCGTCGCCGAACGTCCGATGCGGGTGGACGTCACGTAACCGGCGGGCGGCGTGCGGCCCCCCTTGCCTTCCATGAACCAGTGAAGTCTGTAGTCGAGGAGCAGCGGTTCACCCAGTGGAGGCAGGGTCTTCGGCACCCAAAATGCGACGATGTTGTCCTGCGTTTCATCCGGCGTAGGCAACTCAAACAAGCGCACGTCGCCCGGTCCCCATTCACCGATCGGCTCCACCCACAGGCTCGGACGCTCATGGTAATGCGCCTCGAGATCCTCGTAGGACTCGAACCGGCGGTCGCGTTGGATCAATCCAAAGCCTTTCGGGTTCTCGTCGGCAAAGGCGGCCACGCGCACGGCCTTTGGATTGGAGAGCGGACGCCAGATCCACTCGTTGTTGCCGCGGTGCATGAGCAGACCATCGGAGTCGTGCACCTCGGGGCGTAGGTCTTCGTATTGATTAGAGGTGGTTTCGCCGAACCAGAACATACTGGTGAGCGGAGCAACTCCGAACACGGCGACATCCTTGCGACGGTAAATCGCGCTCTTCACTTCCATCACAGTCGCGTCGCCGGGCGTGATGATAAAACGAAACGCACCGGTAACACTGCGGCTGTCCATCAATGCATACACGGTGACGCGCGATGCCTTTTGCTCGGGACGCTCGACCCAAAACTCTTCGAAAACCGGAAACTCTTCGCCGTCGGGTTCGGCGGTATTCAACGCGAGACCGCGTGCGGAGATGCCGTAGCGCATCGCTTTGCCCAGAGCGCGGAAGTAGCTCGCGCCCTGAAATACCGCGAGTTCGTCGTGGTAGTCGGGATTATTGAGCGGGTAATGAACGCGAAATCCGGTGAATCCCATGTCCTTGGGAAGTGAACCCAGCGACTTGGTTTGCCCGAAGTTGAACAAGCGACGGTCGTAATTGATCGGCTGCTCCTTTCCGTCGATCACCTCGTTGAGTTGAACCGTGTGGTGATAGATGAATCCAGGGTGGAAAAACTGGAGGTGAAAAGGAAGCTGCTCGCGTCGCCACCACGACAGCTCCGGATTGAAGCGGAGGTCGCGATATTGATCGTAGGAGATTCTGCGCAGCGAGTCCGGCACGCGACTGGGGCGATCGGCATAAGGCTGGGCGGCGAGGCTCTTCGCGCGGAACTGGAGCACCTCGAAGTCGAAGGGCGCGTCGTTCGCGCGCACGACCGCGCCGGTTGCCAAGAGCGTGAGCCCCAAGAGAAGAAGATGTTTCATTTTTCCAGAAAGTAGCCGCGTTGTTTTTCCGAGATCGGCAGCCCCGCCTTCTCCATCACCATGAGAAGGTCCTCCCAAGTCGCGCGTTTCGCCTTGCGGGCGGCAGCTGGTCCGGAGGCTTCTTGGCGAAGAAGATAGCTGGGATGGTAGGTCACGAGGACCGGCTTTCCCGAAAATTGTTTCCACTGCCCGCGCACTTGGCCGAGCGTCTTAAAGCTGTCAGCACCGAGCAGCCCTTTCGCCGCCGTCGAACCCACCGCGACGATCAACTCGGGTTGGACGATGTCGACCTGCGCCTTGAGAAAGGGCACGCAAAACGCCATCTCCTCGGGCGTCGGCTCGCGGTTGCCCACCTGCTCCACACCCTCGGGCGTCGGAAGCTGTGGCCGCCAGTTCATGATGTTGCCGATGTAAACATCCTCCCGCTTCACGCCCATCGCCTGAATCATCTTGGTGAGCAGTTGCCCCGCCGGGCCGACAAAGGGCTCGCCCTGCACCTCTTCATCCGCACCCGGAGCCTCGCCGACGACCATGATTTTCGCGTCGAGCGAACCGACGCCCAGCACCACCTTTTTTCCGGGGCGCACGTTCTTGAGGCACACCGGGTGGTTCAACACCAAGTCGCGCAACGCTGCCCAACGCGTCGCCTTGTCGCCCTCTGGCAACGCGACCACCGGAGGCGGCGGCAGCATACGCGCGGGTTCCGCTACGGGTTTCGCGGCGGGTTTCGTGCGCGTGAGCGAAGACGCAGGCACCGGAGCCGGCGAGGCCGACGACGCGACGCTCGGCGCAGCAAGGGCGCGATCCGCCGGCGCGCCGTTTCCGGAAGCACCCGTGTTTTCAGATGTGCGTGCGCGCGCCGCGACGACTTTGCGCAACGCCGCGATGCTTTCCGCAGACACGGCAACCGACGTCACGCCTGTGGATTTCAGGCGCTTCAATTCGTCGGTCAGTGCGTTGAGCGCGGCGCGCATAAATCCAAGGGTCAGCTGAGGTGAGGGAGAGCGAGCTTTTCGACATACTTTCCGAGCAAGTCGAATTCCAAATTGACCGCCGCGCCGGCGCGCTTTTCACGCAAGTTAGTGACTTGTATGGTTGTTGGGATGATCCACACCGCAAACGCATCGCTCGCCACTTCGGCGACCGTGAGCGATATGCCGTCGATCGTGATGCTGCCTTTATGGATGAGGTAACGCCCCTGCCCCACCGGCGCTTTTACGCGCAGGTAATGATCGTTTCCGCGCGGTTCGAACGTCTCGATGACACCAAGTCCGTCCACGTGACCGGTGACAAAGTGCCCGCCGATCTTCCCGCCAAAACGCAACGCGCGCTCCAAGTTCACCGCCGCTCCCGGTGCGAGCGCGGAAAAATTGGTGAGCCGCCGCGTCTCCTCGAGCACGTCGAACCACACGTGTTGTGCATCAAACCGCGTCACGGTGAGACAACAGCCGTTGACCGCGATGCTGTCGCCCAGTGCGCAGTCCCGCAGCGCGACGTCGGCCGCGATCTGGAGTTTCCATGAATCGCCGCCTTGCGTGAATGCGACGACCTTTCCGGTTTCTTCAACGATGCCTGTAAACATGAGATGGGCTGCTGGGTGTTGTATACGAAAGGTTCTTTCCAGATTTATCTGAGTTTAACGCGCAACACGGCGGTCTCGCCATTGCGGCTGGTGAGCAGCACGAACTCGCTACGCAACGCGTTCGACTCGATCGCGGCCAATTTCTCGACGGCCTCCGCGTAGGTCTTCACTTCCACGCCATCGACCTCGCGAATCCAATCGTCGGGCCGGAGCCCGGCAGTGCCGGCCGGACCGCTCTGTTTTACGAAGTGCGCGATCACTCCCTGATGATCGGCCATCTTCACGCGGCGAACGACGCCGTCGCCATAAACAAACTCCCGCGCGGTGAAACCCAGTTTGTCGAAGTAGGTGCGATCCGCTTCGCGCAGCAAACGCGGTTGGTCCGCGAGCCTCGCTTTGATCTCCACGCGCTCCGTGCCGCGCAACACGGTGAGCGCCACGTCCTCTCCGGGCTGGCGGTAACCCAGCTGCCGTTCGAGATGCGTGACCACCACCCGATCGGGTTTGAAGCGCGGCAGCGGTTGCCCGTCCACCGCGAGAATGATGTCGCGCGGCTGCAAACCGGCGGCCTCAGCGGGGCTGCCTTCGAGGACTTCGCTCACGACACTACCCGACTGGTCCCCCAACTTCAAAAACGCGGCGACCTCCGGGTCCATCGGTTCGAGTCCATAGGCGCCGAGCCAGCTGATCGGCCGCCCGGAAACATCCGCCGGCACGCGCTCGAGCCATGACGCCACGTCCGCCGCGAGTTGAAACACCGCGCTCTCCTCCATGTTGAGCAGCATCACGGGGAGCCCGCGGTCCTTGTGCGAATACTGGACAAAGGTCTGCCCAAACCCACCGATCGCCACGCCGGCGAACGCGCCCGCGCGATCAAACACCGGTAAACCCGGCGCCGCGACCTCGCCCAACGCGATCGCCGTGCGCTCGGGCAACGACTGCACATGAGAGATGCGATTCGCCAAAAAATAGGGCGTGAAATCCTCGTCTTTGCCGCGCAGGCCGATGCCCCAGAATTCCTCGCCGAGCGCGGGTTCGTTCATCGCGGCACGGAGGCCAAACGTCGTCACCGGCGACAGCGCGGCGCGCAACGTCTCCCCGACGCGCACAAAATGCCAGCCGCTGACCGGGTCCTGGCCGAGGTATTCACCGCTTGAATACTCGCTCACCGGGCGCCCAGGAAGATACACGCGGAAGTCCTTCAACTTATCCGGCGGGATCTGAGGATTAATGACGTTGGGCGGCAGCACCAGCGTGCCCTTCGCGTCAGCCACCAGCGCGGCGGTCACGGTCGGACGACGATCGAGTTCCGTCTCCGTGAAGAACTCCACGGCGACGACCGATTTCACCCGCTCCTTAAATAGCGCGGGAAGATCGCCGGCTTGTGCACCTTCGACGGACCCGAGTGCTAAACCGACGGCGACGAGCAGAAAACGAAGAGCGCGAGAACCATTCCTGACGCGACTGAGTGAAGAAATCATGGCTTAAAGATGTAGAGGGACACGCGGCGATTGCGCTCCGCCTCGACCAAGGTCGGTGCGGGGTTTTCGACAAAGGCGGCATGCAGCGCCTTGGCGGCCTCCAACGACACGATACTTTCGTGATTAATCTTGGTGATGATGTCACCGCGATCGATCCCGGCGACTGCAGCGGGAAACCCGGGTTGCACGCCGATCACGAGAAGACCGATGTCGTCTCTGAGTTGGTTTTCACGAGCGTAGGCGCGCGAGACTTTACGCACCGTGAGGCCCCATTTTTCGAACGCCCATTCCTCGCCCTGGCGGCTTTCGAGTTTTTCGGTCACCAAGGCGGGATTGAGCGTTTGGTCGTTGCGTTTCACGACGAGGTCCACGGTCGCGCCGACCGGCAGGCTCGCGACGATGTTCAAGATCGGCGGCAATTGCTCGGGAAACCGCCCGTCCACCGGCTCACCGTTGATCGCCATCACAATGTCGCCGCCGCGCAGCCCGGCGCGTGCCGCCGGAGAACCCGGATCGACGCTGTTGATGAGCAGTCCGGTGTTCTGCTTGAGGGAATAAAACCCTTCGAGGTCCAGCAGCGCGCCCGGAACGATACCGATGTAGCTGCGCACGATCTCCCCGTCGCCCTTGAGATCGGCGACCACGCGTTGGGCAATGTTAGCCGGGATCGCAAACGCAAGGTTGTCGGCGCCCAGATAACCGCGGGAGTTGATGCCGACGACGCGGCCCTTTTCATCGACGAGCGGGCCGCCGGAGTTGCCCGGATTGATCGCGGCATCGGTTTGCAGCCAGGTGTTAAAGAGACCGGTTTCGTAACCCTTTACGCCGCGTGTATCCGCAAAGTAACGACGATTATTGGAGATGATGCCGCGCGTCACCGTGCGCGTAAGCCCGTGCGGCGTGCCGACCGCGTAAACGGTTTGCCCGGGGAACAACGCGTCCGAGTCGCCAAACTTCGCGTGCGTAAACGTGAGCCCTCGACGTTTCGCTTCGGCGAGGTCGATCCGCAGCAGCGCGAGGTCTGTCCAGTGATCCCAACCGACGAGCGTGGCATTAACGCGTTCCAAACTCGCCAACGTGACCGAGAGCTCCACCGAGCGCGGCCCCGCGACGTGTGCGTTGGTAAGGATGAGCCCGTCGGCCGAGATAATCACCCCCGAGCCGATACCGGCGGTGAAGCGGCGCGCGCCGGCCTCAAACGATTCGTCGCGCACGTCGATGCGCACGACGGCGTCAAGCAAGTGGGTAAATCCCCGCGACACGGCCGCCTCGGCCGTAACGCAGGCGGCGAAAAACACGACGGCCAACAGGGTAAAAGTGCGAGTGATTGACGGCGTGGGCGATTCCTTCACGGTGGCGGGTTTCATCCGATGGCAACGCATTGCAAAGATTACGACTTTCTCCAGATCGAGCCGCATTGGCAAACCTTCTGGGCGAACAATCGCTCCTTCCGCACCGAGAACGACACGTCGAAGCCGAAATATTACGTGCTCGATATGTTCCCCTACCCGTCCGGCGCGGGCCTGCACATCGGCCACCCCGAGGGCTACACGGGCACCGACATCATCGCCCGCTACAAACGCGCCAAGGGCTTCAACGTTCTCCATCCGATCGGCTGGGATGCGTTCGGCCTCCCCGCCGAACAACACGCGGTGAAGACCGGCACGCATCCCGCGTCGAACACGCAAAACAACATCACCAACTTCCGTCGTCAGATCAAAGCCCTCGGCTTCTCCTACGATTGGGAACGCGAGGTCGACACGACCGACCCGAAATATTTCAAGTGGACCCAGTGGATCTTTCTCCAGCTCTTCAAGAAGGGCCTGGCCTACGTTGATGAACGTCCCGTGTGGTGGTGCCCCGAGCTGCGCACCGTGCTCGCCAACGAAGAGGTCGTTGACGGCAAGTCCGAGGTCGGCGGGTTCCCGGTCGAGCGCCGCAACCTCCGCCAATGGGTCCTCCGTATCACCGCTTACGCCGAACGTCTGCTCGCGGACCTGAAGGACGTTGACTGGCCCGACTCCACCAAACGCATGCAAGAGGCGTGGATCGGCCGCAGCGAAGGCGCTGAAGTTCTCTTCAAACTTGAAGAGGCGCACCTCGGCGACCTGAAGGTGTTCACCACGCGCCCCGACACGCTTTTCGGCGCGACCTATATGGTGATCGCCCCCGAGCACCCGCTGGTCAACGCCCTCACCACGCCCGCCCAACGCGACGCCGTCGAGGCCTACAAAAAGAAGACCGCCGGCAAGAGCGACCTCGAGCGCACCGACCTCGCCAAGGACAAGAGCGGCGTCTTCACCGGCTCGTTCGCCATCAATCCTGTCAACGGCGCGCGCCTCCCGGTCTGGGTCGCCGACTACGTGCTCATGGGCTACGGCACCGGCGCGATCATGGCCGTGCCCGCGCACGACGAACGCGACTTCGAGTTCGCTCAACAGTTCCACCTGCCCGTCATCCAGGTCATCGAGCCCGACCACGAGGACAACGCCTCCAACGGCGGCGCGCTCAAGCTCCCCTACACCGGCGACGGCAAACTCGTCCACTCCGAGGACTACACCGGCCTCCCCTGGGCCGACGCCAAAAAGAAAATCACCGCCGACCTCGCCTCGCGCGGACGTGGCAAGGCCACCGTCAACTTCAAGCTGCGCGACTGGCTCTTCTCGCGCCAACGTTACTGGGGCGAGCCGTTTCCGGTGCTCTGGGTGACCGAGGTCGACTATCAACGCGCCGCCGCCGCGCGCGCCGCCGATTTGCCGCCCGAGCCGGTTATCTACCGCGACGCCGCCACGGGCGACACGTGGTATGCACTCCCGCTGCCCGCCGCCGCGCTGCCCCTCACGTTGCCCGACGTGCAGTCCTACCTGCCGAGCGGCAACGGCGAGAGCCCACTGGCCAACGTCACCGAGTGGCTCGAAGTCTGGGTCGATTTCAACACCGGCCAATCTGTCCCCGCCTCGCATCCGAAGCCGGTAGGTGAAACGTGGATACGCGCCCGGCGGGAGACCAACACCATGCCGCAATGGGCCGGCTCCTGCTGGTATTACCTGCGTTTTCTGGATCCGCAGAACGAGCACGCCTTCGCCGATCCCAAGCTCCTCGCCTACTGGGGCGTGCCCGATCTCTACGTGGGCGGCGCCGAACACGCGGTGCTCCACCTGCTCTACGCGCGCTTCTGGCACAAGGTGCTCTTCGACCTCGGCGTCGTGCCGCAGTCGGAGCCGTTCACCAAGCTCTTCCACCAAGGCATAATCCTCGGTGAAGACGGCGAAAAGATGTCCAAGAGCCGCGGCAACACCGTCAACCCCGACGACATCATCGCTACGCACGGCACCGACACGCTGCGCCTCTACCTGATGTTCCTCGGTCCCCTAGAGGCAATGAAGCCGTGGAACCCAAACGGCATCGAAGGCGTGCACCGCTTCCTGCAAAAGGTCTGGCGTGAGTGCATCGGCCGCGAAGGCGAA
>DFYA01000108.1:0-6751 GCA_002382525.1 Opitutaceae bacterium UBA4094 | reverse complement strand
TCCAAGTGCTCGCACCCCTCGCTCCGCACATCGCCGAGGAACTCTGGGCGCGCCTTGGAGGCGTCGGCACGGTGCAACAAGCGCCTTGGCCCGCTTACGATCCGGCGAAATTGGTCGCCACCGAGCAAAAGATTATCGTGCAGGTAAACGGCAAGAAACGCGCTGAACTGCTCGTCCCGGTCGGCACTACGCAGGACGCCGCCTTGCAACTCGCCCATAGCAATCCCGACAGCACGTCTTTCATCGCTGGAAAGACCATCAAGCGTGTCGTCTTCGTCCCCGGGAAGATCCTGAATATTGTTGTTGAATAAACCGACATTCAGGCCCTTCGTCTAGGGTGTAAACCCTAGACGAAGATCCGGCGCTTTTCTCAGGCCGGGTAAAACGCACCACCACCCATGAGCACCTTCACGCGCCACTCCACCAAGGCCGCCTCCGCCTTAGTCATCGCCATTTCGGCCGTGTTCTTCACCGCGTTCGCCCAAGCCGACGAAAACAGCGACGCCAAACGCAGGAATCCGAGCAGCAAGCTCTATATCGCCGACGTGCAAGGTATGGCGTCGATCAATACGGGCGAAAAAATCGAGGACATCACCAAGAAGTCCGTCTATTCCGCCGAAGGCGTGGTGCTCGAAACGGCCCCGGAATCCCAGAACGCCATCGTGCTCTCAAACGGCACTGGAATCTCCTTCGACCCCGACACGCGTTTGGAGATGCAGCGATTCCTGCAGGAGCCGTTTTCGCCCAACCGCACCGATTTAGATGTGGAACCGTCGGTATCACAGACCAACGCATTTCTCCCTCGCGGCGCCGTCGGCCTCTGCACCAGCAAACTGGTCGCCGGAAGCACGATGACTTATTCCACCCGCCACGCCAGCGTGTCCATTCGCGGCCGCAAAGTCGTGATCGAAACGAACGATAACGAAACCGTCGTTTCCCTCCTCGAAGGCGATGTCACCGTTCGCGGCGACTTGATGACCGGTGGCCAGTCCCTCGAACCCGGTCAGCAAGCGATCATCAAACGCACCTCCAATTTCGAGCCTCCGGAGATCACCATTCAGCCGATTTCCCAGCCCGACATGAAGCGCCTCGGCGACAAAGTTGC
Source organism: Opitutaceae bacterium UBA4094 (assembly GCA_002382525.1). Taxonomy (GTDB): domain Bacteria; phylum Verrucomicrobiota; class Verrucomicrobiia; order Opitutales; family Opitutaceae; genus Rariglobus. Next base: position 5,646 of record DFYA01000108.1, on the reverse strand, counting down.
CCTCGCCTGCATGGCCCGCAAAACCGTCTATTTCGAAACCGCCGAGCGTCAGAACGACTCCTCGGACGGCGTGTTTAATCAGACGGACGCCGCCGGCAACGATGTGCTGGTCCCGGTCGAAGTGCTGCCCGGCACGCTGCAGCCGGTCTTTACGATCAGTCCCTACAAGATCACGGCCCCCGCCACGCGTTAAGCGTCGCCGCATTGCTTCACTCCAAACATGGGACCGAGGACTTTTTTGTATTGGATGCCGGTTGGCGGCATCCTGCTCCACCTTTCGTCGACGACTGCCTGCGCGCTGCTGAACTTCAATGAAGGCCGCGACCAGATCTTTGTGACCGGCACACTTTCGGTCGGCTACGACTCCAACATTTTCTCCTCGGCGGCCAACGAGGGTGACATTTTTTCAAGCAGCAGTCTCATGTTCGAATACGCGCGACGCGCTGGGATGATTAGCGTAAACGGCGAACTCGGGTGGACCTTCGGTCGCTTTGAACAAAACTCATCGGAGGACTTCTCCAACCCGTCGCTCGGTTTGGAACTCGTTAAATCCAGCGGCCGCACCACAGGCTCCTTCACCCTCGGTGCCAGCCGCCAAAGCCAAGCCGACCCCAACGTCGGCCTCCGCACCGAATCGTGGAACTACAACGCCGGCCTGAATTGGAAATACCCGGTCATCGAACGTTACTCCCTCGCAGGTTCGTTAGGCTACGGGATCGTGGATTACGTGGACAACTCCGCCGGCCTAGTGGACCTCGACACCTACTCGGCGAGCACCGATCTTTTTTATACCTACACCTCGCAACGCGATCTGTTTGCCGGTTACCGCATCCGCCTGAGCGAGACGTCCACCGGCGGCGAGATTACGGACCACGCTTTCACCGTCGGCGTGTCCGGAAAAATCCTGGCCAAACTTAAAGGCAACGTGCGCACCGGTTATCAAATCCGCCAGGAAAGTGACACCGGCGAGTCCTTCGGCAGCATCACGAGCAGCGCATCTGTTACATGGAGTTTCAGCAAAAAACTCACCGTTACCGGCACGGTTAACAAAGACTTCAGCACCACCGCGACCGAATCGAGCGTGGACGGCCTCGGCGTCAACCTCGACGCTCAATACGTTCTCCGTAACCGCTGGTCCCTCTACTCCGGTCTTGGCGCCGGACGAAACGATTTTCTTAACGGCGTGGACGGCGGTCGCCTCGACTATTTTTTCACGTGGAGCGCAGGCGTGAATTACTCGCTCAACGACCACTTCAAGGCCTCCCTCACCTACAGTTATTTCCAAAATTGGTCCAACCGCTCCGCGTCGAACTTTGATCGGCACTCGGTCACCCTCAATCTCAGCTCCCGCTGGTAACGCCCCGCCATGATCACGCGCCTTCTCGTTTTTTTTCTTCTGGCTCTCGGCATCACTTGCACCGCCCTGCAGGCCCAGTCCGCCCCCGCCAGCAATTCCGCCATCGCAGCCTACAAGATTACGCTGACAGACCTCCTGCGCATCGACGTCTACCAAGAGGACGACCTCCGCACCATGTCCCGCGTCGACTCGAAAGGTAACATCAACCTCCCCCTCGTCAGCGAAGTCCGCGTCGTTGGACTCACCATTAGCGAAGCGCAAAAGGCCGTCGAGACCGCCTATCGCGAAGGGCGTTACCTCCGCAACCCGCAGGTCACGATCAACGTCGAGGCCTATGCGCCGCGAGAGGTGTCGATCCAAGGTCAGATCCGCTCCCCGGGGCGCTACCCGCTGCCGATCGAAACCTCCATGACGGTGCTTGAACTCGTCACCCGCGCCGGTGGCTTCACCGACACCGCCAGAGGGACCGCCGTTAACATTACGCGCGTTACCCCCGACGGCAAAAAACAAGTCTTCACGATCGACGTCGACAGCCTCCTCAAAGGCAAGAGCCGCGCCAATATCAGCGACAATTCACTCATGCTTGAGCCCGGAGACATCGTCTTCGTTCCCGAGCGCATCATCTAATTTCCATCATGTCCGTGGTTCCTAAGTCGTCTCCCGCCCACAAACCCGCCAATCGGGAGGAGGAAATCATCGAGCGCCGCACGCTCCGTGACTACTACATCATCCTGCGCGAGCGCCTCTGGATCGCCTTGCCGCTCGCCCTGATCGTCGCGATCGGTCTCGCTTACCACCAGTCGCGCGCCGTGCCGCTCTACCGCAGCGTCGCCACGCTCCAGCTCGAAAAACCCGAGAAGGTCGTTACCAACCAGGAGTTCGTCGACACCGGTGTCAGCAGCGACATCGAGCTCAACACCTACCTCCAGGTGATCGCCAGCTCCAAGATGCGCAACCGCGTCCAAGATTCACTCACCCCGCAAGAACGGCAAATCCTGCAGCGCCCCTATCTGAAGAACCTCCCGCCCGGCGCCACCCCGCCCACCGGCCTCGATTTGGGCAACATGTCCGTGCAATCCGTCCGCAGCACGTTCCTCATCAGCATCAGCGTTTCCCATCGCGATCCCGAAGCCGCCGCTCTCCTGGCCAACCGCTACATTGATCAGTTCATCGAGAGCCTCCTCGAAAACGTCAGCGGCGGCCACGACTACGCGGTCAAATACCTGCGCGATCGGGCCGGTCAACTGATGGAAGAGGCCCGCGTCGCCGAGCAACGGCTCCAAGACTACATGCGCACGCACAACCTCGTGTCGCTCGATAACAGCACCAACATCGCCCAAGCCCGCCTGACGTCCGTCAACGCCGCCCTGCAATCCTCGCGCCTCGAACGCCTCGCCATCGAGGAGCAATTCAACCTCGTCGAACGTTACCGCGCCGATAACCGCAACCTCGTCGAAATTACCTCCATCGCCAACTACGGCTCAGTCCCCGACCTTAGCCGTCAGCTGGAATCCCTTAAGCGCGATCAAGCGATTCTCGCCGAGCGCTACCTCGAACGCCACCCGAAGGTCATCAACGTGGTCAACGCTATCACCGTGGCGCAAGAACAGCTGCAGAAAGCCATCGAACTCGCCTTCGCCGACTTAAAGACCGATCTCGAACGCGCCCGCGCCAACGAGGCCACGCTCGCACAGGAATACGCCGCCCAAGAAAAAGAACAGCTCCGCCTCCGCGACCTTTCCATCGAATACCGCGCGCTCGAAAACCAGGCGCAAATCGCAAAAAGCAACTACTCCCAAATCCTCGACCGCCTCACCCAGGCGACCACGAGCAAATACATGGAGAAGATCCCGGTGCGCCCGCTCGACCTCGCGGTTCCCGCGTCCATCGATTCACCCTACACGCCCAACATGGGCCGCATTACCCGCACTGCCATTGGTGTCGGACTGCTCGTTTTCTTCGGCGTCGCCATCGGACTCAGCTTCATTGATGACCGCATCAAAAGCGCCTGGGACATCGAACACTTCATCGGCGCCAACCTCCTCGGCATCATCCCCGACCTCTCCAACCTCAAGGACTCCGAGAAATACAAACTCGTCCTGGAAAACAAAAACACGTCGGGCGTCGAACCGTTCCTCGGCGTCTACAGCTCGGTGAAAATCCACTCGAAACTCGATTTTCCCAAATCCATTCTCGTCACCAGCACCATCCCCGGCGAAGGCAAAACCCTTGTCTCGTCCAACCTCGCAGGCAGCTTTGCCCGCCACGGAAAATCCGTGCTGCTTATCGACTGCGACCTCCGCCGTCCGATGCTGCACCGCCATTTCGAGAACACCAACGAGACTGGCCTCATCAACTGGTTCGAGAACGGCGCGAGCCTCGAAGGCGACCTCTCAGTCAACCCGCACCTCGGCATCGTCCAACTCGGCGAAAACATCTCGCTGCTCACCTCTGGCGGACGCTCCAAAACCCCCACGCACTTGCTCGAAAGTCCGGTCTTCGGACAGCTCCTTGAGAAGCTCAAAAAACACTACGATCTCCTCGTCGTCGATTCGCCGCCCCTCGGCGCCGTGACCGACTCGCTCTTGATCGCCGAACGCGTGGACGAAGTCGTTTACGTATGCCGTTTCAACCGCGCCTACCGGAAACACATTCGGCTCTACATCAAAGCCCTCCGCGCGGGTAAAAACGAGCTCCTCGGCGTCGTGCTCAACGGGCTCTCCCCGCGTCGCATCGAGTATTACTCGAACTACCGCTACTACCGGAGCTACAAAAAATACTACGGCACGCAGGACTGACCCCGCTCAGCATAGTTAGGGCGGGACCGCTGGGCCCGCCGGACAGTCGTTGTAGTCCCCCACGCAGCCGCGCTCAACACGCGGCTTTTTTGTTTCCGTCCTCCGCGCCGAATCGATACCCACTACCCGCTACCGCTATTTCTCCGTGTCCCTGTCCGCCTTCCTCCCTCCCAACTTCGAACCTACTCGCCCCGTCGCGCTCATCGCCGGCCAAGGCATTTACCCCGTGCTGGTCGCGCAGGCCATCCGCGGGGCCGGCATTCCTCTTCGTCTCATCGGCTTCGACGAAGAAACGCGCCCCGACCTGATCGACTCCTTCCCCGCTACCGAGCGCCGCGTCATCCAAGTCGGCCAACTCGGCAAGATGCTCGCCACGCTCAAGGACTACGGCGCCGGCTACGCCCTCATGGCCGGACAAATCACACCGCGCCGCCTCTTCAAAGGCCTCCATCCCGACCTCAAAGCCGCTCGTATTCTTTTCTCCCTCAAACGCCGCAACGCCGAAACCATCTTCGGCGCCATCGCCAACGAGATCGAAGCCCTCGGCGTCCACCTACTCGACGCCCGCAGTTTTCTCGACGACCACCTCGCCTCCGCCGGCTGCATGACCGGCCGCACCTTTCCCATCGACGCCGACTACGTTGCCCACGGCGTCCAAATCGCCCGCGAATGCGCCCGCCTCGACATCGGCCAAGGCTGCGTCGTCCGCAAAGGCACCGTGCTCGCCGTCGAAGCCTTCGAAGGCACCGACGCCATGCTCCGCCGCGCCGGCGAGTTCAAAACCGACGAAGCCCTCTTCGTGAAAACCGTCAAAGCCCGCCAAGACTACCGCTTCGACGTTCCCTGCTTTGGATTGAAAACATTGGAGACGATGCGCGAAGCCGGACTCAAAGCCGCCGCCCTCGAAACCCAACGCGTCATCCTCATCGATAAACCCGCCGTGCTCGCGCAGGCAAAGTCTTGGGGCATCCAACTCCTTGGCTTCGAGTAAGCCGCCGTCGCACTTGCGCCCCGCCCGTCCCACAACCACTTTCCGCCCATGAAAAATGATGTCGTGCCCGTGATCGTCAAAGGAGTGATGCCCACCTCCAATGGCTGCGCCGTATTCCTCGGCGACGACAACAAAACGTTTGTGATCTACGTCGATCACTCCGTCGGCAACGCCATCCAGATGACCATGGACGGCGTCAAAAAAGAGCGCCCACTCACCCACGATTTGATCGGGCACATCCTCACCGGACTCGGCGCGACCATTGACCACGTCGTCATCAACGACGTCAACGAGGGCACCTTTTTCGCCCGCATTCTTCTGCGCATGGAAAACGAGCTCGGCAAAAAGATCGTCGAGCTCGACGCCCGCCCGAGCGACTCCACCGTGCTCGCGCTCCAGCATCAGCGCCCCCTCTTCGTCGCCCGCAAGGTTTACGACACCGTCGAAGACATGACCGAGATCCTCGAACGCGTTCTCCGCCAGCAAAGCGACGACGCCGA
>DFYA01000212.1 GCA_002382525.1 Opitutaceae bacterium UBA4094 | reverse complement strand
GCGCCGTGGCAGCTTGCGCAGGTGGACTGGTAGGTCGCGCGGCCCGCATTCACAAACACGGGATTGCGGCTCATCTTCCACAACGTGTCGGCATCAAGCGCGGAGGCGGACGAAGCGATCTTTTCGGCTTCGATGCGCTGCAACTCGGCCGCGAGGCGAGATTCGTCGGTGGAGCGCCCGAAGTGCTCGGTCGCCATCCAATAGACGATCGCGAAAGCGATCGAGGCATAGAGCGTGATCAACCACCAATTGGGCAGGCGGCGGTCATATTCGGCGATGCCGTCGAAGACGTGCTCGCGGATCGGATCTTCGCCCGGAGGCAGGTCGGGCTTATTTGCGTTCATCGGAGGAGCGGGAGATTTCGGTTTCGAAGGGCAGCTGGGCAAAGCGGTCGATCTGCTTCGGCTTCATGCGCAGAGCGCGATAGAAGAAGGCGACATACACCGTGCCGGCGATGATCAGCGCGATGAGCGGGAAAAGACTGACCCAGTCTTCGAAGAGGAGGCGGCGGAACATGATGGAGGGAGATTGGCGCGGGGGCTCTTTGGAGGCTCAGGGGCTATTTCGTGGCGGTTTTTACCGGCGTGACGGTTTCGTATTTGCCGAGCTTCTGGAGGTAGGCGATGAGCGCCACGATCTCGCGATCGGGTTCGGTTTGTGCGCCGGCCCCACGCAGGTCGGCGACGATCTCCTTGGCTTGGGTGTCAACGATCTCGGCGAGCTCGGCCTCGGTGTAGTCGGGATATGGCACGCCGAGCATACGTTGCACGGCGAGCTTCGCGACGAGCGAGCGGGCGGACTCGGTCTTTTGCGTGAAGAGCCAAGGGTAGTTTGGCATGTTGGAGCCCTCAATCATGCGTGGGTTGGCCATGTGCTGGAAATGCCACGCGTTGCTGTATTTCGGGTTACCATCGCCGTTGGGATTGCCCACGCGGGCGAGATCGGGACCGGTGCGTTTGGAGCCCCACTGGTGCGGGAAGTCGTAGATCGACTCACCTAGGCGGGAATGGTCGCCGTAGCGCAACACGTCGGGCACGAGCGTGCGGATCATTTGCGAATGGCAGTTGTNNGCAGTTGTAGCAGCCTTCGCGGACGAACAAATCGCGACCAGCGAGTTCGAGCGGCGTGTAGGGAATCGAGCGGCGTCCTTCGACGTTTTCGGCACGGTTCACGAGCGTCGTCGGGATGATCTGGATCAACCCACCGGCGGCGACCGCGACGAACGTGAGGATCGTAAACGGCAGGGCGTTGACGAGCAGGCGCTCATACCACGCGGCCCACCGATGGGTGCGCGTCCCAAAGTGTATCCATGCGAGCATGACAACCAACGCTGTGCCGAGGAGGCCGCCGAGCTTAAGCAGGTCGCCGCCAAACATCCAGGCGCAGGCGAAGGCGGTGCCGAGCACCGAGAAGATCACCGGGGGGTTGAGCACCATCGAACCGAAGCCGAGGCGCTCCTCGGAATCGTGCTTGGTCGCGAAGACTTCGACGGAGCCGTCCACCGTCTGCGCGCCGCGGATGGTGCGGTAGAGGTTGTAGCAGAGCAGGAGCCAGCCGATGACGTAGAGACCGCCGCCAAGCACCCGGAAGAGCATCATCGGTTTGATCGCATTGAGCGTCTCGACGAAGTTCGGATAGGCGAGCACGGTGCCGTTGTCGGTCGTGGCGTTGAGCATGAGACCCTGGGTGATGCCGCTCACCCACATGGCGGCCACGTAGAAAAGGATGCCGATGGTGCCGAGCCAGAAGTGCCAGTTGGCCATCGCGGTCGAGTGCAGGGGCTTGTTCCACAGGCGTGGGAGCAACCAGTAAATCATACCGGCGGCCATGAAGCCGTTCCAGCCGAGNNGGGCGCCGGCGTGCACGTGGCCGATAATCCAATCGGTGTAGTGCGCGAGGGCGTTGACCGACTTGATCGAGAGGAGCGGCCCTTCGAAGGTCGCCATGCCGTAGAAGGTGATACCGGCGGCGAAGAACTTGAGCACCGGATCCGTGCGGAGTTTGTGCCACGCGCCGCGCAGGGTGAGCAGGCCGTTCAACATGCCGCCCCACGACGGCGCCCAGAGCATGAGGGAGAACGTCATGCCGAGACCTTGCAGCCAGCCGGGCAGCGACGTGTTCAGGAGGTGGTGCGGACCCGCCCAGATGTAAACGAACACCAACGACCAGAAGTGGATGACCGAAAGNNAGGATCGGCGTGGTGAGAAAGAACGCCACGGCGTTGTGTCCATACCACCATTGCACCAGCGCGTCCTGCACGCCTCCAAAAACTGGATACGAGTGCAAGAGGCTCGTGGGGATGGAGAGGTGGTTAACAATATAGAGAAGCGCGACGGTAATGATCGTCGCGATGTAGAACCAGATGGCGACGTAGAGGGCGGGCTCGTGGCGGCGCTTGAGCGTCCAGAAAAAGTTCACCGCAAAGACGACCCAGATGAACGCCACCGCGATGCTGATTGGCCAGATGAGTTCCGCGTATTCCTTCCCGCGCGAGTAGCCGAGCGGAAGCGTGATCGCGGCCGCCACGATGATGAGCTGCCAGCCCCAGAAATGCAGCGACGACAGAAAGTCGCTCGCCAGCCGCGCCTTCACCAGGCGCTGAGTGGAGTAGTAGATGCCCGCGAACATCATGTTGCCCACGAAGGCGAATATGACGGCGTTGGTGTGCAGCGGACGCAGGCGCCCGAAGGTCAGCCAAGGCAGGTCAAAATTGAGCCGCCAATAGTTGAGTTGGGAAGCGACAATCAGGCCGACCAGCATGCCCACCGCACCCCAGATGACGGAGGCGAGTAGGAACTGGCGGACGATCTTGTCGTTGTATTCGATCGTGATCTTGCGGTCGGACATGGAAGAAAGAGAGCGGACGAAAACTCAGCAGGAAGTTTGGCCGGTGGAGCCGGAAGCGGCGCGACGCTTCGCACGGCGCTCGCAGGAATTGCAAGTGCCGTTGCCCCGGCAGGCATGGGCGGCGTCGTGGCGGTGCTCCTCGGTCCGCGCGGGCTCACGCGAGACGGCGGCTGCGCTCACGCGCGAGGTTTCCTCGGCCAAGGGCAACAAGGCCTCGCTCTCGACGCCCGAGAAACGACGACGCGAATGCTCGCGCAGGAAAAAGAGGACAAACGTGAAAACGAGACAGAGACTGATGGTCAGCGTAAGAGGAACGACGGACATGATGTGAGGTGTTGCGAGACGACGGGTGCGTGCGTGTGAAAACGAACGTCAGCTTATCGGGCTTTGAAGAGCGGCTCTCCGCGCACCTTGGCGAGGCCTGCGCATTTCTTGTGTTCGCCGGGGCGCACCGCTTGCAAAAGATGCGCACGCTTTGGCAACCCATGCGATGCGGGTCGGCGGCCGGGCGGGCATACTGGGCTCATGAACGAGCGCTGCCTCCGCGCCCTCCTTGCGCGCCGCCCCACCCTGCACTCCCAGTGGGCGTCGCGTCTGCGCGCCGCCCCTATCAAGTCACCGCTCGGCCACCCGGATACGTTGATCCATCTCATGGATCGGACTCTAGATCAGATTTTCCACGAACTCTCCCACCCGTCTGCCCGGAAGCGACAACCGGGGCTGCCTTCCGACTTCTGCCGCTGCGGTCACAACCCGTTGGTCGCCTACTTCGCCACCGCCGCCCTCGCCTTCCAGACGACGCTTGCTCAATGCGCCGACGAGATGCCCGTCACGCGCGACGATGCCGATGAAGTCAATCGCACGCTCAAGCGAATCGCACGTCGCGAAATCATGACGTTTTGCGCGCTTTGCCTGCGCCAAGCCGACGACCAAGACGCAGCGCCGCGCCCCTGCGCCGGCGTCAACGCCGAGAATCAAACGCCGACGGCGTGAATGCGCTCTCGATATGCCGTGGGGGCCTCACCGGCGACCTTGCGGAACACCCGATTGAACTGTGACAGCGACTGGAAGCCCGCTTCGAACGCCGCTTCGCTGATGCGTTTGTGCGGGTTAAGCATCAGGTTCTTCACCTTCTCGACGCGCACGCGCGCCAGGTAATCGGTGAATGTCATCCCCGTCGCGCTTTTGAACATCTTACAGAAGTAGAAGGCACTCATGTTGACCGCTTTCGCCACTTCGCCGAGCGAAAGGTCCTCGGCGTGTTTGTCCGCAATATAAACGCGCGCGCGGTTGATCGACGGCGCCTCGGCGTTCGCTTCGCGCACCGAAAGCTGGTTGCTGAGCGTTGAGAGGTGCTGCGCAAAAATCTCCAGCAGACGGATGATCGCCTCGTGTTGTTTTGCCGTCAGCACCCGCGATTGGAAATACGCCTCTTCGAGACGTTTCATATCCACCACGGTGCCAAAATTGAGGATCTCGCGTGCCGCTTTGGCGAACGAGGCGGCGTTGGGTTTGTGCAGCAGCACCTGACCGGTTTGGAGAAACGCGATGAGGTTCTCGCCCACGCGCACCGGAACGGCGGAGTCGCACAGGCCGGCGAAACACTTGAGCGTCTTCGGCTCCATACGCGCCTCCTCTTCGACGCGCTTCTGCAGCAAAAGGCACGCGGAGCAGCTTTGGTTGCTCTTGGCCATCAACGCACAAAACGGATTTTCGTTCGGATCGCCCCGATGCGTCAGGTCGAAAGCCTCCAATGCCCGCAAGCGAAAGGGCAACCCCGTGGTCTCACGAAAGGCCTGCTCATAGTCGCGATAGATCTGTGAGCGTTTCAGCTGCTCAACAAGCGCGCGACTGTTCTGGGCGGTTTGGTCTGACGACATGGTGGTTTAAAGTAGGACAACGCACTTTTTGCGCAACGGAGAACCGCCGCGCCAATTAATGCGGCACGCATTTCACCTATCTTAATAGGCGCCACGCAAACTCCTTCACTTCGCGCGCCCCCACCGTGACGACTTTTCACACCGGCGTCACAACGCCACAGACAAGGTTTCTCACTCCGGACTCCCCACCCACAACTCAACCGATTGAACTTAAGGATGTTAAGATTAAGACCACGACCGGCATCGCTCATGCAAACCGAAAGGCACCGAAACACGTCATTCGGCAATCAACGCGATTCAATAAACCAAACCACAACAGGAGATACCTCACCATGACCCTCGTTCGTTACACTTATCCCACCACGCAGCCCCGCTCCCTGTCGCCGTTTGCCCGCAGCCCGTGGGCCGGCTTGGAGGGCGAGATCGATCGCTTGTTCCAATCTTCGCTAGGCGAGTTCGCCGGCGGTGTCTCCCGCCGCGTGCCCGTCGATCTCTTCGAGGACAAGGACAACACCTACGTCCGCGCCGAGCTGCCCGGCGTGAACCGCGCCGACATCAACATCGAACTCGTCGATGGCTACCTCAACATCGGCGCCACCCGGAAAACCAAGACCGGCGAGCGCGAGGAAACCACCACGCTCAGCCGCTCCGTGAGCGTGCCCGACGCCGCCGTGCAGGCCGACAAAATCAGCGCCTCCTACGAAAACGGCATGCTCACCATCACGTTGCCCAAACGCGAAGAAGCCAAACCGCGCAAGGTCACCGTCGCGGTGAAGTAACCCGCGTTCCCGCACACGCGGCGTCCGCCAACCATCCGATCACACACACCAATCTCAACACACTCGAAAGGACCCATCGCCATGTCTCTCTTGTCTTCATTCGTCTCGTCTCGCAACCGCGTCCCGGCCTCCACGAGCGCCGCGTCGCAGGACCTCGGTCCCACCGTTAAACCGGCCTACGAACTGTCCGAAACCGCAGAGGGTTTCGCGCTCACCGTTTATCTCCCCGGCATCGAACACGCCGGCCTCGATATCCAGGCGGACGCGGAAAATCTCACCGTCATCGGCCGCCGCACGTGGAAACAGCCGGAGGGCTGGACGTCGCTCTACCGCGAGTCCGACGACGCCGCTTACGAACTTGTGCTCGGCCACGAGGGCGTCGTGGATCTCGACAAAATTCAAGCCGAGCTCCGCGACGGCGTGCTCCGCGTCGCCCTCGCCAAGACCGAGGCCGTCAAACCCCGCAAGATCGCGGTCAGCTAAACGAACTCGCCCCGCGTTTTTCAGCCATACGCCCGCCGCCCGGAGCGACGGGCGTTTTTGCATACGCTTCAAGCGGGCTCGCTTGCGCATACTGGCAACGGCTTCAAGTTGAGCGCGTGAAAGTCGCCGTTTATAGCACCCGCCCTTACGATCACGCGCACCTCAACGCCGCCAACACCACCGGCGACGCCGCAACTGCCCACACGTTTGTCTGGATCGAAGAGCGCCTTTCGCCCGACACCGCCGCGCTGGCCCTCGGGTGCGAAGCGGTCTGCGCCTTCGTCAACGACCGCCTCGACGCGCCCGTGCTCGAAGCGCTCACCGCCGGCGGCACCCGCCTAATCGCCCTGCGCTGCGCCGGCTACAACCACGTCGACCTCCCCGCCGCCGCCGCGCTCGGTCTCACGGTCACCCACGTCCCGGCCTACTCGCCGCACGCCGTCGCCGAACACGCGCTCGCGCTCCTGCTCACGCTCAACCGTCGCACGCACCTCGCGCATGAACGCGTGCGCCGCGGCGATTTCAACCTCGGCGGACTCGAAGGCTTCGACCTCAACGGTAAAACCGCCGGCCTCGTCGGCACCGGGCGCATCGGCGTCATCACCGGACGCCTGCTCCAGGGTTTCGGCTGCACCGTGCTCGCCCACGACCCGTTCCCGCCGCAAGACGCCCGCGACGCCGGCTTCGACTTCGTTCCCCTGGACGACCTTCTCGACCGGTCCGATATCGTTTCCCTGCACTGCCCGCTTCTGCCCGCGACTAAACACATCATCAACGCCACCACGCTTGCCCGCATGAAGCCCCACGCGTTGCTCGTCAACACCAGCCGCGGCGGCCTCATCGACACCGCCGCCGCCATCGACGCGGTGAAGACACACCGGATCGGCGGCCTCGGCCTCGATGTTTACGAACACG
>DFYA01000012.1:13824-15106 GCA_002382525.1 Opitutaceae bacterium UBA4094 | reverse complement strand
ATGATCCGCTCCACATCATCCTTGTTCGCGATGAGCAGGATGCGGGTGTCCGGGGACAAATAACGCACGGTCTTGATGAACCCCGCCATGTCGGGCGACGCATCCAGCGTGATGGCGCACAGGTCGAAAAACCGGGTCACCAACACCCGTTGAAACTCGTCGCTGTCGTGGCACGCCGTCACTTGCGCGTCGCTGTCGGTCAAAAGCAGCGAAAACAGGCTGCGCAACCGCGTGTCGGGAATACAAAAGAGGGCTTGGGCGCTCATGTGCTAAACGGGAATAAAACCAAAGGTCGCCCCCTTGGGCGATTTTACGGCGTAGTTAAAATTTCAATACGGACGGCCGCGGAACATCCGCACGATCTTGCTGGGTTCGGGGGCCGGTGCGGGCGTCGGCTCGGGGGCCGGCGTCGGCGCGACCGCAGCGGGCACCGGGAACGGCGCGGCCGAAAACGGTGTAGCCGTGGCGCCGGTGGGCACCCGCGCCGCCGCCGTCGTCGGAGCAACCATGGGGGCGGTCGTGGGAGCGGCGGTCGCCGATTCGAGTTCGGCCAAGGCCGCCGGCGTCAGGTGCTTCAGGGCCATGTTGGTCACCATCCGCGTGGACGCGAAGTTCGCGCTCTCGGCGGCCATGACCAGCAACACCGCCTGATCCGTGCGGCGGAAAAGTATCCATTTCTCCGCGAACCTAAGCAGGTAGTCGTCACACGGCAGGAAATTCTCGTCCATCGTCTCGTAGAGAGCCGCAATGCGGCGCAAGGCGTCGGCGAAGACGTCCGGCGACATAAAGGACGGCATCCGATTGAGGAACACCTGGCCGGAGAGACCAAACAGACACACCCCGTCCACGCCGGGGATATCGAGCACGTTGTCGAAAACTTTATTAAGGACCATGGCTTGCGAGGGTTAGCTGAGGTTGAGGATCTGACGCATCTGCGAGACGATTTCGTTCACCCGGGCGCGCGAGTTGAGGATCACCCCGACGACCTCGTTGTTCACCGGGATGCAAACCACCGTGAGCGACTTGCCCTGGATCTGCGCTTCGTGGAAGTGCTCGAGCCCGAAGGACTCGCCGATGAGCACCGCGATCTGCTGGAAATAGACGATCACGTTCGCGAGCACATCGACTTCATTGCCTTCCTGCTCGATAACGTCGCCCGCCTCTGAACAGCGGACATACCCAATGACGTTGGGCGCCTGCATGATTTGATTTATGGCCAGATTAGTTCCCATGGTGAAATGATGTGTGACTGAGGCTATACCACTTCGCATGCCAGCCGCGC
>DFYA01000012.1:11098-13768 GCA_002382525.1 Opitutaceae bacterium UBA4094 | reverse complement strand
CCGACCCTCCGCCCCGCCCTGGCCGCGCGAGCCGCGTCCTTCCCCGGCTCTGCACGCGCGCTCGCACAAACCGTTTTCCTCTTTGACACTCACAAGCTTCGCACGTTTGTAGTCTCAACGGCGCAGGCGTCGTCGCAATCGCATCCTTTCGCACATGGCATCCAACCTTTTTGGCTACTTTTCCAACGACATCGGCATCGACTTGGGCACCGCCAACACGCTCGTTTACGTCAAAGACAAGGGCATTGTCCTGCGCGAGCCCAGCGTGGTCGCTCTCGACACCACCACCCGCAAGGTCCGCGCCGTCGGCGAAGAAGCCAAAAAGATGCTCGGCCGCACCCCGGGCAACATCACCGCGATCCGGCCCATGAAAGACGGCGTCATCGCCGACTTCGACGTCACCGAGGAGATGCTGCGCTACTTCATCCGCAAGGTGCACAACAACTCCCTGCGCGTCGCCCCCCGCGTCGTCATCGCCATCCCGTCCGGCATCACCGAGGTCGAGAAACGCGCCGTCAAAGACTCCGCCACCCACGCCGGCGCCCGCGACGTCATCACCATCCCCGAGCCCATGGCCGCCGCCATCGGCGTGGGCCTGCCCATCGACGAGCCGGCCGCCAACATGATCGTGGACATCGGCGGCGGCACCACCGAGATCGCCATCATCTCCCTCTCCGGCATTGTATTCAGCAAGTCGATACGCGTCGCCGGCGACGAGCTCGACAGCTCCATCGTCAACTACATGAAGCGCGCCTACAACCTCCTCATCGGCGAGCGCACCGCCGAGGAGATCAAGGTCCGCATCGGTTCCGCCTATCCTCTCGACGAAGAACTCACCATGGAGGTCAAGGGCCGCGATTCCGTCGCCGGTCTGCCCAAGACGATCCACATCACCTCGCAGGAAATCCGCGAGGCCCTCAACGACCCCATCTCCTCCATCGTGGACGCTGTGCGCTCCACCTTGGAACGCTGCCCGCCCGAACTCTCCGCCGACTTGGTCGACCGCGGCTTCGTGATGGCCGGCGGCGGCGCCCTCATTCGCGGCATCGACCGCCTCCTCAGCGACAAGACCGGCCTGCCCGTCATCATCGCCGACGACCCGCTCTCTGCGGTCGCCAACGGCACCGGCGCCGTCCTTAACGACCTTAACTGGGTGCTGCAGAACGTCTGAGTATTTATGATTCATGATTGCTGATTTATGATTTCAATCGACAGCCGCACCCGACACGCCGGGGCCGCCTATCATAAATCTTGAATCACAAATCATAAATTTCCTCCGTGCTCCCGCAGCGTTTCGATCAGGCCAAACCGTTTCTTACCCTCGGCATCGCCCTGCTCGCGTGGCTGCTGATTCCCACCACGGTCAAACGGGTCGCGCGCGCCGGCTTCTTCGAGCTCCAGGCGCCGCTCCAAACCACCGCCTCCTACCTGCGCGATCTTCAGGATTTTTGGGCGCTGAAGACTCGCTCGAAAAACGAACTCATCGAGGTCGGCCGCGATCTCGCCCGCCTCAACGCCGCCTACGAGGCGCGCCTGCAGCAGGACGCCGCCTTGCGCGCCGAACTCGCCCGCCTGGAGAGCATCCTCAAGCTTCCCACGCCTCCCGGTTTCCGTGCCGAACCCGCCCGCGTGGTGTTGCGCGACTTCACCTCGTGGTGGCAACGACTCGTCATTCGTAAAGGCGCCAACCACGGCCTCACCGTCGGCGCACCCGTGATCTACGCTGGCGGCGTCGTCGGGCGCATCCGCGAAGTGCACACCTACACTGCGGTCGTAGAATTGGTCAGCAGTCCCGGCGTGCGGCTCGCGGCGAGCGTCGAGGGCGACACCCGCCCGATCAGCTACCAAGGCGGCGTTAACCCGTCCTACGGCCCCGCCGTCGGCTTGGTCGAATACGTGCCGCTCGATGTGTTTGTCACCCCCGCCACGCCGCGACGCCTCGTCACGTCGGGCCTCGGCGGCGTGTTCCCGCCCAACCTCGCGATCGGCGATCTGATCAAGGTCGAGCCGAGCTCCGACGGGTTGTTCAAAACCGGCGAAGTCCGCCTCGACGCCGGGCTCTCCGCCCTCACCGAGGTCACCGTGCTCGTGCCCGAACCCGAGATCGCCCCCGCCGCACCCCGGTCTCCGTCGCCGCCACCTCGCGCCCGCTGACCACATGAAACGCCGGGTGCTCATCCTCACCGCCGCTTCGCTGCTCCTCGTGGTGGTGCTTGGACAACTCAACCACTACCTCGCGTTGTGGCAGTTGCACGTCTGGTGCGGCGGCCTCTTCGTCGCCTTCATCGCGCTCCGCTTGGGCTACCGCACCGGCGCCGTATCCACCTTTATCGCCGGCCTCTTGCTCGACGCCAACGCCCCCGTCCCGTTCGGCACGCACGGATTCCTCTTCCTCGCCGCTCACGCCGTGGTCTTCACGTTGCGCTCACGCGCCCCGCGCGACGAAACCGTCGTCGGCGTCATGTTTGCGCTCATCGCCAATCTCGGTCTCTTCTTGGCCGTGTGTTTTCTGCGCATCGATTTCTCCTTGGACCCCGGCCGGACCTGGCTGCGTGTCTTCGCCGATCTCCTGATTTCCCAACTCGTGCTCACCTTGATCGCCCCGTGGTTCTTCGCCGTGCAGACGCGTCTGCTCGAAGCCAACGGCACCAGCCTGCGAGTCGGCTCCCG
>DFYA01000012.1:7081-10965 GCA_002382525.1 Opitutaceae bacterium UBA4094 | reverse complement strand
GGCCGCGCGCTCGTGACCAACCGCCCGCGCTTCGCCGTCACGCTCTACCTCGGCGAACTCCGCACCGAGTTCCGCTCCGAATACATCCGCATCCGCAAGGCGTATCGAGAAACTGGAGACAAGGACATCCCCTCGCCCTCCCAGATGGAGCGCATCGCCCGCTTCACCGTGGTGCAACGCTACCTCGACCAGATCAACGGCGCGCTCGGCCGCGAAGAGGCGCTCGATTCCGACGAACTCAACAAACACTTCCGCCAACAACTCCTGTTGCCCTACCTGCTCGTGGACGACTTGGAGCCCGCCGAATACGCCCGGCTCATCGAGCAACTGCCCGTGAGTTCCCCGCTCCAGGTTTACGCGTCCAGCGTCCGCGACTATCCCCTCGGTTCCATCGCCGCCCAGACCCTCGGCTACGTCACCGCCAACGACGCCATCGAAGCCGCCGAGGATTTCCCCGGCGCCGAACTCACCACCTTTAAGATGAAAGGCACTCTCGGACGCGAGGGTCTCGAAGCTCGTTTCGACTCGCTCCTCCAAGGCGAGACCGGCGGCGCCATCTACCGCGTGGACCCGTCCGGCTACCGCATCAACCCGCCACTCTCCAAGCGCCAGCCTGTCCACGGCAACGACCTGCACGCCTCCATCGACGCCGACCTCCAGAAAGCCGCCGAAAAAGCCATCATGGACACCGGCCTCGCCGGCTCCGCGGTCGCCCTTCACATCCCCACCGGCGAGGTCCTCGTGCTCGCCAGCAAGCCCGATTACGACCTCAACGCGTTTATCCCCCGCCTCAGCCACGCCGGCGCCCGCGACATCACCGAGCGCGGTGCCTGGCTCAACCGCGCCACGCACGGCCTCTTCCCGCCCGGCTCATCCTTCAAGATGCTCACCGCCATCGCCGGCCTGCGCACCGGCCATATCGAGCCCGACTCGACGGTTGAATGCACCGGCACCTACCGCGTCGGTGGCCGTATGTTCGTGTGCAACAACCACCGCGACCGCGGCCCGATCACGCTCATCCAGGCCATCGAGAAAAGCTGCAACACGTTCTTCTACGACTACGGACTCAAGATGGGCGTGGAAACGATCGCCGCCGAGGCGCGTCGCCACGGCTTGGACAAACCCGCCGGCATCGAAAACGCCGAAGCCCGAGGCATGCTGATCCCCGACCCCGCGTGGAAACGCGACCGCCGCGACGACCGCTGGTATCCCGGCGACACCGCCAACATGTCCATCGGCCAAGGCGACGTCCTCATCACCCCCTTGCAGATGGCCGCGTTCACCGCCTCGCTCGCACGCGACGAACTCATCACGACGCCGACGCTTCTTCACGATCCGGCCCGTCCCCCGCAACGCACGCCGCGCAGCGGACTCAACCAGGCGCAATACACCGCGCTCATCGCCGGCATGGAAGCGTGCACCGTCACCGGCACCGCACGGGTGCTACAGGCCCCGTTCATGAAGATCCCCGACATGCGCATCGCCGGCAAAACCGGCACCGCGCAGAAGCAGACCCCCAAAGGCACGATCAACTTCGCCTGGTTCATCTGTTTTGCCCCGGTGGAAAACCCGCAAGTCGCCATCGCCGTGATCATCGAAGGCGACACCCCCGGAGAAGAAACCGGCGGCGGCCGCTACGCCGTCCCCATCGCCCGCGCCATCCTCAAGACCTGGGACGACAAACAAAAAGCCGCGCACGTCAAAAGCCCACCCCGCCCAACGCTCAACGGTGGGTCGTGAAAGTCCCCGGTCCAAGCGGGACCACGGAGGACGCGGATTAACACAGATCGAAGGCGCTTAAGATAAGCAGAACGTCATCCGCACGAATGGACCGATTCACGGCTTCGGCCTCCACTGCCGCTCAGCGGCCAACAGCTTAAAACATTCGGTATTCACCGCAGATGGCGCCGATGTGCGCAGATATTTGATTCTTCATCTGCGACCATCTGCGGTTGAATTTCTCGAATGCGCGCACCGCTCCGACGTGGGAAGCGAGCTTGCTCGCGATTGCGTCCACCGGCGCGCACCTCGGTCGCTTCCGCCGCCTACACCCGCTCCCGCCGACACGCCTGCTTCGCCCGCCGGAACGCCTTCTGCGGATTCGGCCACGTCTGCCGCGGACCATAACGCAACCGCTCCAACTCCTCGCGCACCGCGGCCAACTCGCCGCCCGCTCCCGCCCCCGCGTCGGCGCCCTCGTCCGCACCCGCAGCCTCGCGTTCCTCCAGCTTGCGCAACCACCGCCCCGCCTCGCGGCGCACCGGGTTCGATCCGCGTTTTGTCAGCCCGCTGCGCCACCGCATCCACCAACCCCGCCCGACCACGCGCCAGCCGAGCACCACGGCAAACGCGGTGACGACGATAAAAATCCACGCCGCCAGCCTCGGCACATCCCACGGCTGCGCCAACCACGCCCGCAACGCCTCCGCGCGTTCGTTCAACCACTCCTTGAGCGACCTCGCGCCGCCTTCGATCACCTGCTTCGCGTCACGCGCCATCTCCATCTGCGAGCTCTGGTCGAAGTCCACGATGCGCCGATACCAAAACATCCGCAGCCCATCCATCCGCGCCGACCAGCTGTGATCGCTGATCCTCGCCAACCGCGCCTCGGCGGTTTCTTGAGTGGGCGCCTGCTCCGGCAAACTCGCCCCGGGCGTCGGATCCACGCGCACCCAGACCTGCGTCTTCGCGTCATAAATCTCGCACCAAGCATGGGCGTCGGAGTTGCGGATCACCAAGTGCTGGCTCCCGGGGTGCCAGGTGCCTCCGCGAAACCCCGTCACCATACGCGTCGGGTAGCCGGCCGTCCGCCCCAGCACCGTGAACGCGCCCGCGAACAGCTCGCAATGCCCCGGCTGCGTCGACCCGATCCACCGCACCAGCGGATCGCTCCGTCCGCCGCCCAGATTCGATTGCAACGAATACGAATGATTCTGCTGGAGCCACGCGCTCGCCCGCGCCGCAAACGCCCGCGCGTCGTCCGGCGGTGCGCCCAACGCCTCCACCCAGCCGCGCAACTTCGCGATGTCGTCCTCCTCCAACGTCAGCGCGAGGAAGTTCGGCATCGGCGCCGGCACCGTTCGTTGGTCGTCGTAGGTCGCCGATGGCTCCTGCGCAAACGGCAGCACATCCCGCGATTGCACGATCTCCACCGCGCCCAGTTCGGGTTCGTTGCGCATGCCATCCACTCGATAAGCGAACATTTTTGCCGGCGTTCTCTCCA
This sequence comes from Opitutaceae bacterium UBA4094, assembly GCA_002382525.1. GTDB lineage: Bacteria > Verrucomicrobiota > Verrucomicrobiia > Opitutales > Opitutaceae > Rariglobus. The sequence continues at coordinate 7,742 of DFYA01000012.1, read as the reverse complement.
GACGCAGGAGGCGCAACTCGTCGTTCATCGAAAAAGTCTGCGGCCCGTCGTTGAACTGCATGGCCGTGAAGCCGCCCAACATCGGCAGATAACGGCTCGTGCCGCCTTCGAGATAGAATACCCACACCGCGCTGTTCGCCCGCAGGCGAGTGTTGCCCTGCACCCGCGCCTGCTTTCGCCGCGCGGTGCGAATCTGGTCCTGCAAATCGCGCGTCACCGTGAACTGGCCGTTTGCATACCCATCGAGCACCAGCATCCGCCAATACGGGTCGGCCGGAATCGCGCGCGTATCCGACACGTCCACTCGCAACGCCACGCTCGTGTCCTGGCGGATGTTCGTCACGTCGTTGAACCCCACGCTCTCGCTGAACCCCGTCCTCGACTGTTTCGAGATCAGGTTGTCCAAGAAAAACGTATTGCTCAGCTCGAAGCGCGGCAGCGCGAAAAACAACAAGGCCGACAAGCCTACCACCCCGGCGAACAGCCCGAAGCCGAGCAACGCCACCCGCCAGTCCGTCGCCGCCTGCAACCGCCGCGCGAGCCGCCCCCACTCGATCGCCATCCACGCGGGCGGTGCCGCCGCCGTCGGCTCCGCGACGACCTGCCCCGCCTCCGCCGAATCGATCAGCGTGATCACGAGCAGAAACATCAGCGCGCATCC
>DFYA01000012.1:0-7065 GCA_002382525.1 Opitutaceae bacterium UBA4094 | reverse complement strand
CGCGGCGTCACCGTCCGATAAAACACCAGCATTAACGCCAGCCGGATCATCGCCGGCAACGGCTCCCCGTAGAAGTAGTAGTCCACCACGAACAGCGCCACGAAGAGCGGAAACGCCAGCCGATGCGCCCACCGCGGCAGGTGCAGCGTCAGCACCGGCCAGCGCAACAGCACCGGCACCGCCGCCGTGATGAGCACCAGCCACACCGTCGCCTCCACCTCCATGTAGAGCACCGTCCACGCGGAAAGCAGCGCGAGCACGCCGCCCAAGACCCACTTGAGCTGATACAGCTCCGTGAGATTAAGCTGAGGCCGCTTTTTCTCCATCGACATAGGCAATCACTCCCCGCGCCCCGTCCGGGGCAAAGGTCAACACGTTGGCCCGCCGCACCGAGGGCGCGACGGCGGGCGTTTGAAAATTCGGCACCGAGGGTTTCACCAACGCCACCCGGTCCAGAAAATGTTCGAGGTCATGCGCCCGACGCACCGGCATCGGCGCCTCGTCGTCGATCGCCACCGACACCAACCGCCCCGCCCGGAAGAGATCCTCGGCCATCGTCGCCACGAGGCTGCACATCAACTCGAACTGCTCCGGCCGCGACCACTGCGCCGCCTCCGTGCGCAACCACAACGCAAACCCCGTCTGCGTCTCCGCCGCGTGCTGCCGCACCATCAGCTTCTGCAACCGCGCGCTCGCCTTCCAATGCACCAGCCGCTGCGAGTCGCCGCGCGCATACGACCTCAGGGCAAACAAGTCCCCGCTCTGCCCCGCGCGCGCCGCCCTGTCCACGTGGCCCGGCTGATGCCACGACGCCAGTTGAAACCGCTGATACTCCACCAACGCCGGCCACACCAACAGCTCCCGCTTCAGTTCGCTGCCGATTAGTTTTTTCAAAAACCCAAAGGGAAACAACGAGCCCACCCCCTGCAGTTCCACCGTGAGTTTCCCACGCGCTGCCGGACGCAGCGTCCACTCGATAAACGTCTCCCCGCGCGGATCCAACCGCTCGCGCAACGACAGTCGCGCCGGCTTTTTTTCACCCGTCGCCGCCACGTCGAACCACAGCCCATACGTCGGGAGCAGCTTCTTGCCGTTGTTCAATTCCAACAACACCGGGTGATCGCGCCCCGCCCGCAACGGCGGCTGCACGCGCAACCGCCAGGAGAGGTCTCGAAAATTCAGCCACGACAACATCCCGCTGAACACCAGACACGCCAGCAGCAGAGACAGCGCGATAAACAAAATATTGTTCGAGGTGTTGTAGGCCGCCAAACCGAGCCCGATCACCACCGCGATGACGATCGCGCCGGGCAACGTGAGCAGAAGGCGGTTGCCGCGATGCGGATACACCAGCGACCACATAAACGCGCGCCAGCGATGCGTTCCCGCGCGGCCCCGGCGCAGCGCCGCCGTCTGCCAATCCGTTACCCCGCCGCCGTCGGTCACCTGCGCGTCTGCCCCCCAGGCGCGGGTGCGAACGGAACTCAGGTTGCTTGACGCCATGAAAAAATGGCCCGCCTCAAACGGGCGTCGGCAGGTTGCCCACGATACGCCGCAACGCCGCCGTCACCGCCCGGCGTTCCTCCATCGGATCGGAACTCTGCCGCAGCAGCGAAAGCCGATGCGCCAGCACCGGCACCACGAGATCCTGCACATCGTCGGGGATCACAAAATCACGCCCCGCCAACAACGCCCGGGCCTGCGTCGCATGTTTCAACGCCAGGCTTCCGCGCACCGAGATGCCCGCCTTGAACTCCGCCTCCGTGCGCGTCGCGCCCACGATCTTCAACATGTATTCCAACACCGAATCCTCGACGAACACCTGCCGGCCGACTTCCTGCAAGTGCAGCACCTGTTCACGCGTCGCCACCGCGTTGAGCGCGATCGCGTCATACGCGTGATGCGTCGCCCTCAGAATATCCAGTTCGTCCGCCGGCTTCGGATACCCCATGTGGAGTCGCATCAAGAAGCGGTCCATCTGGCTCTCGGGCAGCGGAAACGTGCCTTCGTAGTCCACCGGGTTTTGCGTCGCGAACACCATGAACGGCGACCCCACATCGTGCGGTTCACCGTCCACCGTGACCTTCGCGCGGTCCATCACCTCGAGCAGCGCCGACTGCGTTTTCGGAGTCGCGCGGTTAATCTCGTCGGCCAGCACCACGTTGGCGAACACCGGGCCTTTTTTGAAAACAAACCGCTTCTCCTGCTCGTCGTAAATCGCCACGCCGGTCACGTCGCTCGGCAATAGGTCGCTGGTGAATTGAATACGCGCAAAGGCGCAGTCCATGGAACGAGCCAGCGAGTAGGCCAGCGTGGTTTTGCCGACACCCGGCAAGTCCTCGATGAGCGGATGCCCGGCGGCGACGAGGCAGATCAGCACTTGGTCGATAACGTCGTCCTTGCCCTTGATGGTTTGCCGCATGCTGGTCCGCAGGCGGTCGAGAGTCTGCTTGGCATCGGTAACCGCAGGGCCGGACACGAAATCGCTCATGCGCGAAATCATGTTCCTGACCGATACGTCCGTCAAACTCTGCATGCCCTCCGGCGCGAGTTGGAAGGCCCGTCGCACGCCGCGCACAGGCGTATCTGCAAATGCATCCCGGGCTCACCCCAATTCCTCACGCCTTTTCGGCCGGCCGAGACGGGGTGCAACAAGCCCAACACGCGGACGTAAATCACATCCGCAACGTCCAGCTGTGCTAAATGGACCGGGTTTGATCCGCTTCCACGCAGCCGAATGCCGCCACCCTCCAGTCATTAACTATTTCAATCGTTTCGCGTCGACGCCTGCACCTACCCTGCCGCAGCCGGCCCGACCACCAGCGCCAACCGGCCCTGCTGCCGCAGAACAAGCTCCAGTTTACCTCGCTCACCTTCTTTTTTAAACTGGTCTCTATGCAGCCGGCTGCCGCGCGAGCCGCAGCAATGATCCCCAGCGGCCCACCACGCGCCAGTCGCTGCGCGTCTGCTCACGCCTCCCTTCGACGCGCATGCGTGTGCTCACCGAGGCTGCCACGAGCTCTGTCGCCCGCCTACTTTCGCGAGGGCTTCCCTCTTAAGTCACCGCATTGCGGGGCGTAGTTCGCGGCGCATTTCGGCGGCAAGGATCACTTGCCGACGGCAAGCATCGTGCACGGCCTCGGGGGAGGCTTCGCTCAACGCTTCACCGACAAAGGAGACGGTCAGCTCGGAGATCGGTGGAAGCTTCGCGGTCTGCAAACGCTTCAAACATTGGCTGCGCAGACTGCCGGCGCGCGATTCGACGATCAGGAGAATGTGCTCCCCCTGCGGTTTCGCGGTATAGATCACCGCCACACCGAGCGCAGTCGCCGGAATCGCCTTTTCAACCTCCGTCGCGGCGCAGGTCGTGAGATCGAAACGGTTTTGCCAGCTGGCGGATTTGGATTCCATTGGCGGTTTTCCCATCACATTTCGGGTAACACAACGCGTTTTTATTTAGGCGCTCAGACTCGTTCACCGTGCGGCCAATCTTGGCCCTCTTGTTTTAAGAGTGCCACGAGCGCGCTGCGCGTGTCGGTGGCCGCCGGGGACAACGATCCTGGCCGATCAGACGAAACCAGCGGCACGCCACTTCCCTCCAAAAACGCTCGCGGATTCGGAGGCCCAAGCCCGCTCGACTCCGACCGCCGCCCCGCCGCCAAAACGTTCACCGCATGTTCCATCGCTCGGTCCAAGGCCTGCACCGTGATCAAATCGGCCCGCGCGGATTCGGCCAACTCCAGTCTGAGTAGGAGTGTCAAGTCGTGCAAAACGGCCAGCGCGCGCACTGCCGACACCTCCGGTGCTTCCGGCACAAAACAATGCAGCATCGGATAAGCTTGGTAACGTTCACCCAAACCAACGACGTGGGGCGTGAGATTGATCAAATGTTGGTCGAGCTGGCCCAGATCTTCGCCGTTCCACGCCCGCTTCACGATCGCCGCCCCGCTCCCGCCCAAGGCATCCACCGCCTTCGCAAGAGTTCGGTTTGCCTCCACCGCCGCCAGCAGTGGGCCGATATAGGTGATGCCCAGCGTGATGATGAAAAAGCCGTTGATCGACGCCACCACCGAGAGCATCTGAAACGCTGGCGAACCAGGACTGTAGTCACCCACGCCAAGGGTTATGAAAGCGAACCCGGCATAATAGATCGTCGCCCAGGCGTCCGCCGGCAGTCGGGTGGTATCGTTTAGGACGCTGCCGGGCGTCGAGAGAAAGATTAAGGCCCAGCCCAGCCAGATCGCGAAACTCCACCCCAATAGAGTCGCGACCAAGGCGCTCACCCCGGTCGTCGTGCGCAACGCGGGCCATTGCATAACGCGTCGAAACACCCGGCTCCACTTGAGGCGAAGCCAAAGTCGCGCGGTCACGCCGCCCGTTCCACCCACCCGCACGGTCGTTCGAACCGCCTCCATCGTCGTGACCACCAAGATCGCCGCGCCGCTGGCCGCGAACATGATTTGCTGCAAAGCTTCCGAAAAACCCATGAGCGAGCCGGACAGCCGTTAACTGCCTCGGTGCGTGTGCGCTTGGCAGCGAGGGGGCTCCTGATTTGTGCCCGATACCGACCGAGCCGAGGCGTCTTCCCAGTGGCATCGCGTGGTGACCGTCGCCCCTCCCCCTCGCTCTAGTTCGATACGGCGCCTCGAGAATCACAGGATTCGGACGCCTGTTTGCGCAAGCTGGCCGGCATTGTCAGGGTCGCGCGACCCCAGCCCTCAATCTCAATGACCTTCGAGGCCCCGTCACTCATTAGGCCCCTTTCCGTCAACGCCGCGCTCTCACTGCTGGGATGCCAATCAGTCCCCCCCTACGCACGATTCCGCCAATTACCGGCGTCGCCATCGGTAAATAATTGCACCCACATAGCAATAGCGCCCGATGGCGCGATTTTAGTCGAATCTCTAAGATGACCGGCGATCCACCCATGAATCCCTTCTACAAATTCGCCCACCCGATCTGCCGCCACTTCCGCATGCGCCGCGTGCAAAAGTTCATCGATACGTTTCAGCCCACCCCCGAAACTCGTATCTTGGACGTCGGCGGTCTGCCCCGTTTTTGGAGCACGACACTCCCCATCAACGCCCGCATCACTATCCTCAATCTCGAGCCGCTCGACGCCAACGAAGCCTCGTATGCAACCCCCAACATGACCTGCATAGTCGGCGACGGCACCTGTTTACCCTTCGCCGATGAGGAGTTTGACATCGTTTTCTCCAACAGCGTCGTCGAACACGTGGGCACGTTGATGAATCAAGTTTCGTTTGCGCTGGAGGCACGCCGCGTCGGCCGCGGTTATTGGGTGCAAACCCCCGCGCACGAGTTTCCCATCGAGCCGCATTACTGGTCGCCCTTTATCCACTGGCTGCCCAAGCACCTGCAACGTCGCCTCCTGCGGAACTTCACCCTGTGGGGCATCATGGGGCGCCCGGAGCCGGAAGACGTCGATTCCGCCTTGGCCGAAGTTCGTCTGATGAACCGACGCGAAGTGACCGAACTGTTTCCCGACGCTCACCTTTGGACCGAGCGTGTCTGCGGGCTCGCGAAAAGCTACACCGCGTTCCGGCTCCCGCAATCGCTGCCCCAAATCGCCGTCCCGTCCGCGCTCTCGACCAGCGCTGCCGTGCAACCGCAGGCGTGCTGACGCCGGCCGACGCCAGCACGCTCGACAAACGCCATCGCCACGTCACGCGCGGTCCTGCAGCTTGCGCTCATGACCACGCCCGACCGCACCTACACCCTCGCGGTGTTCCTCGACCTCGAAAACATCGCCCTCGGCGCGCAGGACGCGCGTTTTCCCCAGTTCGACGTGGGCAAGGTCTTCGAGCGCCTGCTCATCAAGGGCAACATCGTCGTCAAAAAAGCCTACTGCGACTTCGACCGCTACAAGGACTTCAAGCGCCCCCTCCACGAAGCCGCCTTCGAACTGATCGAGATTCCTCACGTTCGCCAGTCCGGCAAAAACTCAGCCGACATCCGCATGGTCGTGGACGCCCTCGATCTCTGCTACACCAACGACCGGGTTGACGCCTTTGCCATCATCAGCGGCGACTCCGACTTTTCTCCTCTCGTCAGCAAGCTACGCGAAAACGGAAAAACCGTGATCGGCGTGGGCGTGAAAAACTCCACCTCCGACCTCTTCATCAACAACTGCGACGAGTTCATCTATTACGACGACCTCGTGCGCGCCGCCCCCGCCAAACCCGCTTCCCGCTCCGCCAAAAATGCCGCAGGCGGCAAGGCCGGCGCCGCGCAGTCCGCCCCCGCCGCGCCCGATCCGAAGCGCCCTGATCCCGCCAAGGCCTTTCAACTCGTTCTCGGCACCGTCAACGCCCTCATCGACGAACGCGGCGCCGACGAAACCATCTGGGCCTCCATGGTGAAGCAGGCCATCAAACGCCAGCACCCCGGGTTCAACGAACGCGCCTACGGCTTTAGCGCCTTCACCGATCTCCTCCGCGAAGGCGAAAAACGCGGCTTGCTCCATCTCGAAGAAAAAGCCGGCAACTGGCAGGTTCGCCTCCCCGAATAACAGCCTTCAGGCGAGTTTGCCCGCCGCGCCCCTCGCGCCGTTCCCGTCGGCGCGTCCGCAGGCTCCACTTGCGATACCGCGCGTCATTTTCCCGCTTGTCCGTCCTCGGCGCGACCGGCACAACCAACCGCTGTGCCCGCTCCGAAAAGCCTTCCCGCCGCCGACATCCACGCCGCCATCGACCGGCTCGCTCAAACCATCGGCCAACGCCACTCCGCCCCGGGTTCGTTGATCCTGCTCGGCATCGCCAACGGCGGCATCGAACTCGCCCGCCGCCTCGCCACCATTCTCGGTGCGAAATCCGGCATCCTCGACATCTCGTTCCACCGTGACGACATCGAGCGCCACCCGATCCCTAAGGAGTTTGTGCCCACCCGCATCCCGGTCGACGTGACCGGCGCCAACGTCGTCCTCGTTGACGACGTTCTCTTCTCCGGCCGCACCGTCAAAGCCGCCCTCGACGAACTCTTCGATCACGGCCGCCCCGCCAAAGTCGAACTCGCCATCCTCATTGATCGGGGCGGACGCAAACT
>DFYA01000339.1:11882-12641 GCA_002382525.1 Opitutaceae bacterium UBA4094 | reverse complement strand
ACTCCGCTGACGATTTTCGGCGCGCGCGGAAACGGCGCGATCTCCGGGCGCGGCACGACCCGCTCGACGGTCTCCAAGGCCACCGCGTAGCGCAGCGAGTCCAAGTTGAAGACCACCAAACGAGTTTGGTCGGCGCTGGGAGCGTCGGGCGTCACGGCTTCAACACCGGGGCGGCGGCTTCTCGGTCGAACACCTCGGCCGGGAGCCGGTTGTGCTTTAGCCAATACTCGTCGACGATCCTTAGCATCTCGCCCAGGTCGTCGGGATTGGACGGTTTCACCAAAAACGACGCCGCGCCGAGACGATAGGCCGCCTCGATGTCGGCCTCCTGCTCGGAAGAGGTCAGCATGATCACCGGGAGAAACCGCAGAGCTGGCTGATCGCGTATCCACTCCAGCACTTCAAGGCCGCTGACGAACGGCATCTTGATATCCAGGAGGACGACCCCGAACGCCGTCGAACGGCATTCGCCGCTCACGTAGCGCCGGAGAATTTCCATGGCCTCCCGGCCGTTTTGCGCGACGGTGATGGGCACCGACAAGCCTCTCTTCTTTGCGGCGGTTTTGAAGAAGAAGACATCGTCCTCGTTGTCTTCGACAAGAAGTAGGGAGCGAGACATCGCCCAAGTTGTAGGCAGCGCTCCCCGGGCAACAACCGCCATTAGATCGTCTTCGCCCCCACTGTGAGCTAGGGAATTCCCCGATGCCCGTGCGAGGCACGAAAAGTTGACCAATGCGTTCTACTTTGATCGAGAACGCA
>DFYA01000339.1:11458-11822 GCA_002382525.1 Opitutaceae bacterium UBA4094 | reverse complement strand
CGCCAAGCTACGTCCGCCCTCGGGCTTGTAAATCGAAATTTCCAACGTTCCACTCGCCGCCATGTCCGACTTTCGCGTCTTCGCCTCCGCGCCGCCCGTGCAGGACACCCTCCAACTGCCGCCCGGCGAATCGCATCACCTGGTCAACGTCAACCGCGCGCGCGCCGGCGACACGGTGATCGCCTTCGACGGACGCGGAACCGAGTGGACCTGCGAACTCGCCGACGCCCGCAAAAGCGGCGCCACGCTCCGCGTCCTCGGCACCCACACCCGCGCTCCCCTGCCCTGCGCTCTCACGCTCGCCCAAGCGTTACCCAAGGGCGGCGTGATGGACGATATTGTGCGCCACGCCACCGAACTCGGC
>DFYA01000339.1:0-11434 GCA_002382525.1 Opitutaceae bacterium UBA4094 | reverse complement strand
CCCGAGATCGCCGCCGTGCAACCGCTCGCCGCGTTCCTGGCGAGCGACGTGGTGAACTCTGCGCAACTCAAACTCATCGCCAGCTTGCATCCCGGCGCGCGACCTCTGCGCACAACGGTCGCGGCGTTTCGTGAACAAACCGGCCGCGCGCCGACCGACGTCGTGTGGCTAGTCGGTCCCGAGGGCGATTTCTCGCCGGCCGAAATGCAGGCGGCCACCGACGCCGGGTTTGTGCCGGTGACGCTTGGTCCGCTTGTGCTGCGTTGTGACACGGCAGCGACCGCCGCCCTCGCGGTGTTAAGTTACGAGGCGACGGCCTGAATTCGCGTCCGCAGGAAATTCCGCCTGCGGTGTCGAAGCAGACTGGAAGTCTGCGCTACTACCAGACCAACAGGCCACCCGCGAAGGTCAGGCCCGCGCCGACGGAGCAGAAGATGATCTTGTCGCCGGGATGGAAGATCCCCTCCTCGGCCGCCCAACCGAGTGCCATCGAAACGGACGCGCCGGAGGTGTTGCCGTATTTGGCGATGGTCACCACAAACTTTTCATACGGGATGCCCACGCGTTTGCCGACGGCGCGCAGGATGCGCTCGTTGGCTTGGTGCGGCACGATCCACGCGATTTCGGCGGGCTTCAGGTTGTGACGCTTCAACGTGTCCTCGATCTCGTTGGCGAAAGCGATGACCGCGCTCTTGAACACGGCGCCGCCGTCCATCTGGAGATAAAAATCGTGCCGGTCGCTGCCATCGGCGTTGGGCACCGGACGATTCGCGCCGCCACCCGGACGCTGGATCGCCGCGAAGGCCGTAGCGTCGCCCGACAATGCCATGCGGTGCAAACGGTGTCCGCCGGGAGCATCCGTGAGGATGGCCGCACCGGCGCCGTCGCCGAAGAGAAACGCCGTCTCGTGGTCGTTGGGATTGGTGATGCGCGAGAGCAGCTCAGCCGTGACCACGATCACGTTCCTCGCGGTGCCGCCGCGGATGAAGGCGCGACCAACTTCGAGCGCGTAAAGCCAACCGGAACAGGCGGCGTTGAGGTCGAAGGCGAGCGCCTTCGGGCAACCCAGCAATCGCGCGAGGGCGCTGGCCATCGAGGGAACCGGCTGGTCAGGAATGATCGTCGCGAGGATGATGCCGTCGATCTGCGAGATATCGAGATTGGCCTGCGAGAGGGCGTGGCCAACCGCGATGGACGCGAGCTTCGTGGCGGATTCATCCGGGTCGGCGTAGCGGCGCTCGTGAATGCCGGTGAGCTTGTGCATCTCGGCTTCGGTGCGTCCGGGAAAGGCCTTCAAAATCTCGCTCGTCGGGCGGATGTTTTTCGGCACCGCGTAACCGACGCCAGCGATACACACGGTCTCGTCGGCGGAGCAGCGGGCGCTCGCGGGAGCGCAGGCCTGCGCGGTCGTGGGAGCGGACGCGGCCGACGCGGCGCGGGTGGCGAGATAACGGGTGATATCGTCGCCGGAGACGCGTCCGCCGGGGCCGGTCGTTTCGAGGCCGGTGAGAGTCGCAGGATCGAGGCCGGCTTCTTGCGCGAGTTTGGCGGCGCGCGGCGTCCATTGCAGGCCGGAGGACGCGGCAGCGGGCTTCGGCGCGGCCGCCGCGGCGGAGACGACGGTGGTCGCCGCAGGGGCGGGGCCGGAGGACAAGGAAGTGGCGTGGGTTACGGCAGCGGTTTGGGCCGGCGCGGCGTCTTTGACCTGGAGATTTTTCAGCGAAATATCCGCCGTTTGAATACGGAGGAACGGCGCGCCGCTCGGAAGGATGTCGCCGGCGCGGGCCTGCACCGTGTCGATCACGCCGTCGCAGGGGGCCTCGAACTCGAACACCGACTTGTCGCTCTCCAGTTCGGCGATCTTTTCGCCCTTGGTGATGCGGGCACCCGCAACAACCTTGATGTCAATGACTGTGAGTTCGCTAACGGTCGCGCCCATGGAAGGGATCGGCACGTCGATGAGAAAAGTTTCCATCAGATTAGGATTTAAGGCGCGCACTGTTAGGGACCCCGAGCCAGCGGTCAAGGCGCGGGCAAGGCCGCCGGTGTTCGCAGATTTCGATCCGGTCGTTTGACGCTGACGAAGGTGGCGGCTTGTTCACTTCGACATGGATTCTCTCTCGCAACTGGTTCTGGGTGCGGCGGTCGCCGCGCTGGCCGCGCCTCGGCGCCATCGCCGCGTCGCGCTGGCGGCGGGCGCGGCGTTGGGCACGTTGCCCGATCTCGATGTGATTCCGTTGTCGCTGCTCGATTTGGATGCGGTGGAAAACATGACGTGGCATCGCGGTGCGTCGCATTCGTTGTTTTTGCTCCCCATCGGGGGGTGGTTGCTCTGGCTGGCGCTCAAGCGCTGGTGGTGTGCGGTGCGGGAAGCGCCACGCTCGTGGTTCATCGCGATTCAGTTGGCGTTGCTCACGCATCCGTTACTCGACGCGGTCACGATCTACGGAACGCAATTGTGGTGGCCGCTGCCGATGCATCCGGTGATGGGCGGGAGTCTGTTCATCATCGATCCGCTTTACACGTTGCCGCTGCTCGTCGGATGCGTCGCGGCGTTGATCGCGCCGACGCGAATCGGCGCTCATCGCGTGTTGGTGGCCGGGATGATTTTGAGCACGGTTTACGTCGGATGGTCGATGGCCGCTCAGGCGTGGGTGGATCGCCTTGCGGGGCGGGAGTTGGCGCGCATCGGGTGGGCGGATGCTCCGCGTTTCGTGACGCCGTCGCCGCTCAATACGATTCTGTGGCGCGTAGTCGTGATGACGCCCGACTTTTACCTGGAGGGCTATCACTCGTTGATCGCGGACGAAAAACCGATCGAGTTTCGCGCGTATGAAAGCGACACGGCGGCGCTCGACGCGTTGGCCGACGCGCCGTCGGTGCGTCGGCTGCGGTGGTTCAACCGCGGGTTCATGAAGGCGGAAACGCGCGCCGGTCAGCTCGTGTTATCGGACCTGCGAATGGGCTCGGAGCCGGACTACGTTTTTCGTTTCGCGGTGGCGGAGGTCGACAGCGCGGGGGGTTGGCGCGTGATCGAGCACGTTCCGGAGGTGGAATGGCCGGCATCCAAAGGACGGGCGGCGGGCGTGTGGACGCGGATGTGGAACGAGCCGTGAAAATACGGCCCCCCCGCGAAGGAGCGGGTTCGCCGTGGGAAGCGAGCTTGCTCGCGATCGTCAGCCTCTCATCGCGAGCAAGCTCGCTTCCCACCTTCGGCACAGCGACGAGCGACGGCTTACAGCGCCTTGAACACGACGGCGGCGTTTTGTCCGCCGAAGCCGAGGTTGTTGCTCATAACGACTCTCACCTTGGCCTCGCGGGCGACGTTGGGCACGTAGTCGAGGTCGCACTCGGGATCGGGCTCGTGGAGGTTGATCGTGGGCGCGATGGATTGCGTGTGGATCGTCTTCACGCTGATCACACTTTCGATGCCGCCGGCGGCGCCGAGGAGGTGGCCGGTCATGGACTTGGTCGAGCTTACCGGCAGGCTCTTGGCGCGGTCGCCAAACACGCGCTTGATCGCGAGCGTTTCAAACTTGTCGTTGTAGGGCGTGCTCGTCCCGTGGGCGTTGATGTAATCGACTTGGTCGGGCGTGATGCCCGAGGCTTTGAGCGCGCGGGTCATGGCCATGCCGAGGCCCTTGCCCTCGGGATCGGGCATGGTGATGTGATGCGCGTCTGCGGTCGCGGCGTAGCCGGCGATCTCTGCGTAGATGCGGGCGCCACGTTTTTGCGCGTGTTCGAGGGATTCGAGCACGAGCACACCGGCGCCTTCGCCCATGACAAACCCGTCACGCCCGAGGGAGAACGGACGGCTCGAGGTGGCGGGGTCATCGTTGCGCGTGCTCATGGCGCGCATGGAGCAGAAGCTCGCGTAGGCGAAGGGCGTGATCGCGGCCTCGGCGCCGCCGGCAACCATGACGTCGGCATCGCCGCGTTTGATCATGTGCATGGCCTCGCCGATGGCGTGGGTGCCGGTTGCGCAGGCGGAGACGATGCCGAAGTTGGGTCCGCGCGCGCCGATCTCGATCGCGAACATGCCGGAGCAGATGTTGCCGATCAGCGCGGGGATGGTGAACGGCGAGACTTTGCGCGGTCCGCCGTCGTGGAGTTTCTTAAGCTGGGTCTCGAAGGTGAACATGCCACCGATGCCGGAGCCGATGACGACGCCCACGCGATCGGGATCCTCTTGCGTCATGTCGAGGCCGGAATCCTTGAACGCTTGTTTGGCGGCGCAAAAACCGAAGTGGGTGTAGCGGTCGTTACGACGCGCTTCTTTCGGATCCATGTGCTCCTCGGGATTCCAACCGCGGACTTCGGCGCCGACTTGGCTGGCGAAGTTGGCGGGATCGAACAGCGAGACGCGGTCGATGCCGGGTTTGCCGGCCAGCAGGCTGGCCCAAAAAGAGTCCACGTCATGGCCGAGTCCGTGAATGGCACCAAGACCGGTGACGACGACGCGCTGGGAGGCGGGAAGAGTTTCCATGGGAAAAGTAAAATTGGGACGAGGCCGGAAAGATTCAACGTGGCATGAGCATCCTGCCCATGTTTTCCAAACACCACGGGCTGGAAGCCCGTGCCACTCAAACCGGTGGCCCGTAGGTTGAGGGCTAGAAACGAAAAAGGCGTCCTACCAGAAAGTCTCGCGAGAGGCTCGGTAGAACGCCGAAGAATGAAGGTCGCTTACTTGGCGCCGGCTTTGGCGGTGATGTATTCGACGACTTGACCAACCGTGGTGAGCTTCTCGGCGTCGGACTCCGGAATCTCGCCCTTGATCTCGTCTTTGAACTCTTCCTCGAAGGCCATGATCAACTCGACGGTGTCGAGCGAATCGGCGCCAAGATCGTCCAAGAAGGAAGCCTGGGGCGTGATCTGTTCTTCGTTAACATTAAGCTGGTTAACGATGATCTCTTTGACGCGTTGTTCGATGGTTTTTTGGTCGGCCATGATGGTTTGTTACTGAGGGGTTGAAAAGGGTCACATCGCCATACCGCCGTCAACGGCAAAAACTTGGCCGGTGACGTAGGAGGACTCCTCGGACGCGAGGAAGGCGACGGCATGGGCAATCTCGGCGGGTTCGCCGAAGCGTTGCATCGGAATATGGGAGGTGGCGACCTTCTGCACTTCCTCGCTGAGTTCGGCGGTCATGTCGGTCTTGATGAAGCCGGGAGCGACGACATTCGCGGTGACACCGCGTTTGGCGAACTCCTTGGCGATCGACTTGGTGAAGCCGATCATGCCGGCCTTGGCGGCGGCGTAGTTGGTCTGGCCGGCGTTGCCCATCACACCCGAGATCGAGGAGATGTTGATGATACGGCCCCAGCGGTTGCGGCACATGGGCCAGCCAATGGCCTTGGTCCAGTGGAAGCAGCTGGTGAGGTTGGTCTCGATGACGGAGGACCAGTCTTCGTCGGACATACGAGCGAGCAGGCCGTCGCGGGTGATGCCGGCGTTGTTCACGAGGATGTCGATCTTGCCGAATTCCTTAAGGAGTTCCTCGGAGGCCTTCACGACGGCGGGGCCGTCGGANNACGTCCACGGCGCGCGCCACGGCTTTCCCGCCAGCGGCGGTGATCGCTGCGGCGACGGCGCCGCAGGATTCGGCGGATTTGGAAACGCAGATAACGGTGACGCCCTTGGCGGCGAGGACTTCGGCGATGGCTTTGCCGATGCCGCGTCCGGCGCCGGTGACGAGTGCGGTGCGATTGGTGAAGGTCATCTTCGGAACGAAAAATCCTAAATCCAAAGCGGCTAAATCCCAAATGGACTCAACTCACCGGGGATTCAGGTTTATTTTAGGATTTAGAGGTTTGGAATTTAGGATTTGCGCGACGGCTGCTGATTCGCCGCCACGCGGTGAATCAGTAGACGTCGCGTTGGTAGCGCTTGTCCTTCTTCATCTGCTTCACGTAGTCGACCGCCTGCTCGGTGGTCATGCTGCCGTGTTGGACGATCACGTCGTGAAGGGCGACATCGACGTCTTTCGCCATGCGCTTGGCGTCGCCGCACACATAGAAATGGCCACCGTTGTTGAGCCAGCTCCAGAGCTCGGCGCCCTTTTCGCGCATCTTGTCTTGGACGTAAACCTTGAGGATCTGATCGCGCGACCAGGCAAGGTCGAGATGCGTGACCTGTCCTTTGGCGAGGTAGCTCTCCCACTCTTCCTGATAGAGGAAGTCGGTGCTGCTCTTTTGGTCGCCGAAGAACACCCAGTTGCGACCGGTGGCTCCGCAGGCAACGCGATCTTGCACGAAGGCGCGGAACGGAGCGATGCCGGTGCCGGGGCCGACCATGATGCAATCTTTCGAGGTGTCCTCGGGCGGACCGAAGTGGGAGTTGGAAACGAAGACGGGAGCCGGGGTCTCGTTCACGCGCACGCGATCAGCCAGGAAGGTCGAACACACGCCGTGACGTTCGCGGTGGTTGGTGGTGTAGCGCACCACGGCGACGGTGAGGTGGATCTCGTTGGGAAACGCCTTCGAGGAGGAGGCGATCGAGTAGAGGCGCGGCATTAGCTTGCGCAGGTGATCGACGAATTCCTGCGGGGAGAGCTTCGTGTCGGGATAGTCGCAGAGGATGTCGATGTATTCGCGGTCATCGAGATACTGCGCGAGCTTCTCCTTGGCCTCGGGGACGAGGAGTTCGCCGAGGGCGGCCTTGTCGGACGGATCGGTGGCCTTGGCGTAAAGGGTGTTGATGATCTTCGCCGTCGGGCTGCCGAGTGCGAGACGGTGGGTGAGCGCGTCGTGGAGGGTGATCGGCGCGGGGAGCTTCAGCATCGCGGGCGATACCATTTCGTCGCCGGTGGCACCGAGCTTTTCCAAGATCTCGGCGACCTCCATCGGGCGGTTGGAGGGGAACACGCCGAGCGAATCGCCGGCTTTATAAGAGAGGCCGCTGTCGCCGAGACTGACGACAAAGTGGCGGGTTTCCTTGGCGGAACCGGGTTTGTTGAGCACGCGGTTCTCGGTGATTTTGGCCGGGAACGGGTGGTCTTTGGAGAAGGCTGATGTGGCGACAGGAGCGGACATAAAAATCGAGAATTGAGGGAGACCGCCCACGCCCCCGCAAGCCCTTAGTTGCACCCGGCGGCGCGCGGGCTTGCGTCGGCCAGCGCTTTTCAGCCAACTAGGCCTTTCATGAGCGAATCCGAGCCTATCCGTCTGCAAAAATACCTAGCCGAAACCGGCATCTGTTCCCGCCGCGACGCCGAGGTGCTCATCCGTGAAGGCGAAGTCTGGGTCAACGCCGCCAAAGCCGTCCCGGGCCAAAAGGTCACGCCTGGCGTGGACAAGGTCACCGTCTCCGGGAAACCCGTGCGCAACACCAAGCCGCAGCCGAAGATCACCCTCGCGATGAACAAACCGCGCGGCCTCGTCTGCTCCAACGACGACCCGTTCAATCCCGAGACGGTCTTCGATCAACTGCCGCGTGAACTCTCGAAATACCGTTTCTTCTGCGCCGGTCGTCTCGACAAAGACAGCGAGGGCCTGCTCATCCTCACGACCGATGGCGACCTGGCCAACCGGCTCATGCACCCGCGAAACGTCGTGGTTAAACGTTACTTCGTCGCCCTCAAAAAACCGTTTCCCGAATCGCGCATCGGTCAACTCGTCCGCGGCATCACCATCGAGGGCGAGCGCCTTAAGGTGGAAACCGCCACTCTGGTCAACCCGAGCAAAGCCGGCGATTCGGCCAGCCTCGACGTCTCGATGCACCACGGCAAAAAACGCGAGATTCGCCTGCTGTTTGGCAAACTCGGTTACGACGTGAAACGCCTCAAGCGTTACCAGATCGGCTCGTTCCCGCTGAAAGGAATTCCGGCCCGCGCCATGAAGATTCTTTCCACCAAGGAAATTAATTCCCTCTTTAAAGACCCCGGCACCCACCCTCTCGCCGTGGCCCTCGCCCAACGCACCGCCAAAAGAACATGAAGCTCAACTCATCCCTCTTCGCCGCCCTCCTCCTCGGCGCCGCCGCCAGCCTGAGCGCCGCGCCTCTCGCCCAATCCACGCCGGTCTATGCCAAGCCCGACACATCCTCCCCGACGATCGGCACGCTTCGGGCCGGCACCGAGCCGATCTCCGCCACCGGAATCTCGCCGTCCGGTTGGACCGCAATCACTCTGACCGGCCCGCATGAGGTCTACGCGGCCAACAACGACGTGACCAAGGGCCTTGATGTGCGCCCGGGGGCCCCCTACCTCCTCGACGCCAAGGCCAACGCTCCCGCCCTCGCCCTCGCCGAGAAAGGCGATGCCCTCACCATCACCGACTACCGGGGCAAGTGGACCCAGTTCCGACTCGATAAACCCGTAACCGGCTACATTCGCACGCCCTCTCGCGCCGCCGCGCCGGTGGTTGCCTCCACACCCGCGGACACCTTGCCTGCCATTCAGCAGCCGGCGCCGATAGTCGAGCCCGCCCAGACCGCCGCCCCTGTCACCGTTGGCCGCGCCGCCCCCGTCGGCGATGGTGGTTCCAGCGCCCTGCCCCGCCTGTTCCAAGGCACCTTCACCTCCACCTACAGCCCGCTGCGCCCTCGTCGTCCCTACGATTTCCAGCTAAACGACGACGCCGGTTCGCGTTACGCCTACGTTGACGTGAGCAAGCTCCTCGCCACCGAACAGCTCAACAAATACATCGGCCGCACCGTGGTCGTTTACGGCACCGCCCGGTCGGTCGGCGGCGGACGCGAAATGGTCGTCACCGCCGAAAGCCTCCAACTCCGCTAAAGCCTCCCACGCGAATCATTGCCCACGAAATCCACGGACGGACACGAAACAAAGTTCAATTTTCGTGTCATTTCGTGTGTTTCGTGGGCTCACTCTTTTCAAACATGGAACTGATCGACGGTAACAAAATCGCGGCTGACATCGTCGCCGAACTCAAAACCCAAGTCTCCGCCCTCTCCGGGCGTAAGCCTTGCATCGCCCTCGTGCGCGTCGGCGACGACCCTGCGTCCGTTTCCTATGTGAAGAAAAAAGAGAAGACCGCCGCCGAGATCGGCATCGAGAGCCGCATCATTCTCCCGCCAGCCACCACCACGCAGGCTGAACTCGAAAAACTCATCGACGACCTCAACGCCGACCCGACCGTCGACGGTATTCTGGTCCAGTCGCCCCTGCCCAAACACCTCGACGAACCCGCGGCCTTCCGCCGCCTCGCCGCGCACAAGGACGTCGATGGCTTCCACACGATCAACATCGGCAAGGTCGCCCAAGAAGACGACACCGGCTTTGTCGCCTGCACCCCCGCCGGCATCATGGAACTCCTCGCCCGCTCCGGCACCGACTTGAAGGGCAAACACGTGGTCGTCCTCGGCCGCTCCCTCATCGTCGGTAAACCCGTCGCGTTGCTCGCCCTCCAGAAAAAAGCCGGCGCCAACGGCACCGTCACCATCTGCCACTCCGGCACCAGCAACCTCGCCGAGATCACCCGNNTCGCCGATTCGTCCAAGAAAACCGGATACCGCCTCACCGGTGACGTTCACTTCCCGACGGTTTCTCCCCTCGTTTCCAAGATCACGCCCGTGCCCGGCGGCGTCGGCCCGATGACCGTCGCCATGCTGATGAAGAACACCGTCAAGGCCCACCGGCAGGCTCGCGCCTAAACGACCCGGCCCCCACGCGCGCATACCAGATGTCACCCCCTAAAATCCTGGTCGTCGACGACCAGCCCATCAACGTCCAGCTCCTCAAACGCAAGCTGGAGAAAGAAGGCATCGAAATCCTCACCGCCTATAATGGCCAGGAGGCGCTCGATATCGTCGCGCAGACCAAGCCCGACTTGATCCTCCTCGACGTGATGATGCCCGACATGGACGGCATCGAGGTCTGCCAGCGCCTGCAAGCCGACGAAAAAGCCCGCCACATCCCGATCATCTTCGTTACCGCCCGCACCTCCAAAGAGGGCAAGATCGAAGGACTTGGCGTCGGCGCGGTCGATTACATCACCAAGCCCATCGACCTCGACGAGACCCTCGCCCGCGTGCAGACGCAGCTCCGTTTCGTCCAGATCAACCGCGAGATGCTCGACCTCCAGCGTCGCCTCGTGGAAGCCCGCCGCGCCGCTACCATCGGCGCCGTCACTCAAGGCGTCGCGCATAACCTGAATAACCTCCTCGGCGTCGTCCTCGGCTACCTCGACTTGATCCAGGCCCACTACGACAAACCCGAGCAGGTCAAAAAGAACTCCAAGAGCGTCGAAAACGCCGTGCAGCGGATCGTCACGATCATCCGCCAACTCAGCTCGCTCGTCGTCAAATCCCGCGTGCCCCTCGCCCGCTGCAAACTCGACGACGTCATCACCAGTTCCATCGCCCGCTATCAGTCCGAAAACCAGATCACGGCCCCCGTCACGGTGGACAACCCTCTCGGTGAATTCGTCATCGAGACGCACGTCGAAATTTTTGAGGACGTCATCGGCAAGGTGCTCATCAATGCCTGGGAAGCCTACGACGACAAACCCGACAGCGAACGCACCATCTGGCTGCGCACCGCGCTCGTCGATAAACCGGACGGCAAGATGGTCGAAATCACCATCGACGACGCCGGCCGCGGCATCGACGAGGATATTCGGGACCGCATGTTCGAGCCGTTCATCAGCACCAAACACACGGTCGGCGTCGGCATGGGCCTGACCGTCGCCCGTCACGCCTTGCGCAACCTCGGCGGTGAAGTCGCCGTCGAAGACCGCCCCGGCGGCGGCTCCTCGGCGAGCATCACCCACCCCGCCGAACGCAAAACCAAAAAATCGCTCCGGCACTAAGCCCGAGCCTCGTCCTCCCTCATGCCCAAGATCGCCTTCATTGGCGCCGGCAACATGGCCGGTGCCATCGTCACCGGCCTCATCGCCCAACAAGTCTGCTCGCCCGCCGACATCGCCTGCCTCGGCGGCTCCGGCGCCAGCGCCCAAAAACTCGCCGACCGCACCGGTATTCGCCTGGCCACTACACCGGCCGATCTCCTTCGCGAAGCCGATATCGTGGTCGTCGCCTTTAAGCCGCAACACCTCGCGAGCGTCGATCCACTTGTGTCCGCCCTCTGCGCCGGCAAACTCGTCATTTCCGTTCTCGCCGCGAAGACGCTCGTCCGCCTTTCCACCGCGTTTCCTGCCGCGCGCAACATCGTGCGCACCATGCCCAACACCCCGAGCGCGATCGGCGCCGGCATGACCGGCTGGTGTGCGCTCAACCCGCTCTCCGCCGACGACCGCGCCACGGTGCTCACGCTCCTCCGCGCCATCGGTCGCGAGGTCGAGGTGCTGGAGCCGCAGATCGAGGCGCTGATGGGCGTCAGCGGTTGCGGCCCGGCGTTTGTGTTCGAGTTCACCGCCGCGTTGCGCGAAGCCGGCGTCGCCGCCGGCCTCGACCGCGACACCGCGCAGATGCTGGCCGTGCAAACGCTGCTCGGCTCCGCCCGCCTCATGGCCGA
>DFYA01000252.1 GCA_002382525.1 Opitutaceae bacterium UBA4094 | reverse complement strand
CCGGACAAGCGCGGCTGCGCCAGACGGACTTCTTCGGCAAAGAAACGGACCGCGGCACGGTGGCCTTCAAGCTCGATGCTGAGGGCGCGGCGACGGTGCCGCTCCCGTGGGCGGCGGAACTGCCGTTGGGCCTGCACGTGATCGCAATTGATGTGACCACCAGCGACGGGTTCACCGGCACCGACTATGATCGTCTCACCGTGATGCGATTTTTGAGCAACGGCCATGAACACAAAAACATCTTTTGCGCCCACCTCGGAACGCGCTGGCCGGAATGGGACCGTGAGCTGGAGTTCATGAAACGAGTCGGCATCGGCTCGGCGATCATCCCCGATCCGGGCCCGCACTCCTATCACGCGATGATGGAGAAGCACGGGATCCTGTCCTTCTCGTCGATCTTCGAGAACGGCGGCCAAGGCTTCAAGGCGGTCGGTTGGGATCAGCACACGCACAAGTTCAATGCGATCAACCCCGAGTTGCTCAAAGGCATCGAGGAAGAAGCCTACAAACGCGCCAAGGCGTATCCGGACCTCAAATACTGGAAGGCGCTCAACGAGCCCACGACACCGCCCTACATCGACAATCCAGAAGGCATGAAAAATGTGAACGCGGTCGTTCGTGCTGCGCGCAAAGGTCTGCTCCGGGCAAACCCCGACGCCATCATGATCGGCAGCGATCCGGCGAACATGTATGCGAAGAGCGGCGTTGCCTTCGTGAACACGCATCTGGAGGTGCTCGGCGATGAAAAGCTCTTCGAGATCGCGGCGATTCATCCGTATCGCGCCCGTCCCGAATCACCTGATCTCGACGCCGAAACCCGGTTGTTTTTGTCGATGCTCGATCGCCACAACTTCAAAGGAGACGTCTGGTTTACCGAGGGTATTTATCACTCCAACTACATCGTTCCGGCTTGGGATCTCAACGTCCACTCGGGTTGCACGACGGACCACTGGCGTGCGGGAGCGGTGTCTTATGGACTCGGCTGGGGCGAGCGTATGGCGGCCGCCTATGTGGCGCGAAGCTGGCTGGTGGCGCTCAAGTTCGCCGACCGCATCAAGCTCTACGTGGACTGGGGCTTCCGCATCAACGCGCTCCTCGACGTCAACCTTACGCCCGGTGCCACGGTATTCGCTTCGAACACGCTCGGAAACATCTTGGGCAACGCGACGTTCAAGCAGGACCTCTCGCTCGGTTACGAAGTGCGTTGCTACGTCTTCGAGGACGAGCAGAAGCGGCCGGTCGCGGCGATCTGGTATCACAATCTTGATAGCGACAAGGGGAACATCGACGGCGTGGACCTCGATGTCTCCGCCCTG
Source organism: Opitutaceae bacterium UBA4094 (assembly GCA_002382525.1). GTDB lineage: Bacteria > Verrucomicrobiota > Verrucomicrobiia > Opitutales > Opitutaceae > Rariglobus. The sequence continues at coordinate 3,743 of DFYA01000252.1, read as the reverse complement.
GCGCGCGCGTTCCCCGGTCTGCGTTACGCCGACTTGATGGGCGTCAGCCACGCGCTGCCGGAGCGGCTGCGTATCGGGCCCTTCCCCGTGTTCGTGCAAGGCGAGGCGGGTTCGACCTCCGCGTTTACCGACCGCCTGGCGCAGGGCCATTTGGTGGACGACAAGGGCGATCTGTTTGCCTTCGTGCAGGTGCGGGCGGACAAGACGCTGGAGCTCACGGTCGAAAACACGCTCACGCGTCCGTTCAAGGGCACCGCGGTGGTTCGCGATGGTTCACGCACGGTCTATTCAGGAGCGCTCGCCATTAGTCCCAAGGGAAAATGGACGCACGTGATCACGGGCGCGGCGGGTAACGCGAAGCACGGAGAAACGACCGTGCATGTGGAGGTCGTTTCGGAAGGTAAAACCGAGCCGCGCAAATTTGAGTTGAGCGCCGCGTGGATGGAATGGCCGAAGCGTCGCCAGGACATCAGCCTCACCGGACAACGCGACGAATGGGCCGGTGCGTTCCAGAAAGATTTGGTTAACCGCATCGAGTTCGGCCCGCACGGCGTCGGCCCCGAGCTTCGAGCCAAGTTCAAGCAATCTCCTCCCGTCTGGACGGGCGTGAACGACCTCTTTGGGCGGCTCTACGCGACGTGGGATGAGACCCATCTCTACGTGGCGCTCGCGGTGAAAGACGACGTGCTCCACCCGAACAAGGACTCGTTCCAAGCATGGAACGGCGACAGCGTGCAGTTGTATTTCGACGCATGGGCCGACGCCGTGAAAACGCGTGAAACCGGCTACGGCCCCGACGACCAGAGTTTCCAGATCTGGCCCGGGCAGCCGAGTGGAACCGTTTATCGAGACACCGCTCCCGAGCGTCAGCTGGCGTTCTTGGATGCGGGACCGGTGCAGGATGCTCGCTTGGTGGTCACGCGCTCGCCGGATGGGGTGACGTTCTACGAGTTGGCGCTGCCCGTCGCCGAATTGAGCCCGATCCAACTGCAGGAGCGTGTCCTCTTCGGCTTCGCCGCTTTGATCAACGATCACGACGGAGACTACCGAAAGCGGGCTTTGACCCTGACGCCAACCGGCACCGAGCCGTTCAAAAATCCCCACCTGTATCCCACGGTGATCCTTGCGCCCTGAATGGATTCCCGGCTCGGTGATTACACGGCACGATGACAACCCCGCGCGCGCTTCCATGACCGTCGCTCCCTTGGCAACCTGGGGTTCGCCCTGCGTATGGCGCGGCTTCTCGGCCCGTCAGGGCGAATTCGATGGGTTTATTCTCAAAATCATCCTGCCGACACACGCCCGGCCGGGACTTCCGTGGGTCTGGAAAACCGAGTTCCTCGATGCGTTCGCCAACGGGGACGAGGCCCTCGTTCACAGCGGCTTCCACGTGGTTCATCTGGAGGTGACCGACCATTTCGGGTCGCCCAAGGCGGTCGCCTATGGAAACGCCTTGTATTCGTTTGTAACTACAGCCTTCGGTTTGGCGCCAAAAGTCGCCTTGTTCGGCATGAGCCGGGGAGGATTGTGGGCCTACAATTGGGCGGCGGAGAATCCGCGTAAAACCGCACTGATCTACGGCGATAATCCCGTGTGCGATTTTAAGAGCTGGCCGGGAGGGCTGGGGGCCGGCCCGGGAAATTTGGAGTCGTGGGAGAAGTGCCTCGCGGTCTATGGGCTGACCGAGGCCGAGGCGCGCGTGTGGCCCGACAATCCCGTGGACCGCCTCGACGTGTTGGCCGAGGCGGGTATCCCGATTCTCCACGTCATTGGCGATGCGGACGAGACGGTGCCCGTTGCGGAGAACTCGCACGTGGTGCGCGACCGCTACCGCGCGTTGGGCGGGACTTTTGAAGAGATCGTCAAACCCGGAGGCAAACACCACCCGCACGGTTTGCCGGATGATCCAACTCCCATCGTGCAATTTATCGCGCGCCACACTTCGTTCCACAAGGCTTCATGAACTCTTCTCTGTTCTCCCGCCAACTGCACCCGTTCGTATGGACCACGCCTGCGGACCGCGCGGACGTGCTCGCCAACGTCAACGACCCTATCTGGCACCGGTTTCTTGAGGAGGCTGAGCAGCATTTCGCGACACGCGGAGAACTGAGGCCCGCGACGTTCCCGGTGTTTTGTCACTCCGGAGACCTGGACGAAGTGATGGCCGTTTCGGTGCTCGCCTACGTGCGCGACGAACGGCGCTACTGGCGTTGGATTGCTGATTGGTTGCGCGGGTTGCTCGCGTATTACCATCAGGCCGAACCGCTCTGGCGCGAAAACCGCGCGCGTATCATGCGTGGCGAGCCGACGACGCTGGCGGCGGCGATTCCCAATCCGCGCCAATATTTCGAAGGCTTTACCGAAATGGGCCGCTATTGGGTGGAAGCGGGCCTGAGTTCGGCGGTGCTGCACCTGCTCGATCTGCTGGAGGCGTATGCGCCGACCGAGTTAAACGACGCAGAGAAGGCCGGCTTGCTGGAAGTGATCGGGAACTTCGCGGATCGCTATGCCTTCCACGAAGAGGCGTTCAAATATAACAACCGAGGCATGTGGGCGAACGCCGGCGTGCTCCTCGCGGGCGTGGCGCGCGCTAACCCCAAGACCGGTGCGTTGCTGCGCCTGCAGTCCGCGCGGCGCAACGAGGAGTTCCGGTCCACCTTCCTCGACGATGGCTTCCACGTCGAAGGCGCGCCCGACTATCACCTCATGGCGGCCGACGGGTTGCTGGCCTATCTGCTCACCGCGTCGCATCTGGAGCCGAGCCAAGACCTCTTCGCGGGCGCGGACGGGGCGGGCCCGTTTCAACGCTATCCCTCGTTTGTTGGAATCGTGCGCGCCTACCTTCGCACCGTGCTTCCGGGACCGGTGTTGATGAACAACCCGCGAGGCTGCTCGGTGTCCTCGCCGGTGACGGTGCGACCGGCGCTGGTGCAGGCGTGGCGGCTCACGCGAGATCCCGAGATCGGCTGGTTCCTTCGTCAACGGATGGGAGAAGTTTTCGACGCCTATCAAACTCCTCTCCAGGTCACCAAGACCGCGCTGCTTGGACTCGGGCATTACCAACCGCTGCTGAATTTCTGGCTCCACCGGCCCGTGGATGAGGTTCGCCCGCCGACGCGACGGTGCGACGTGTTCCCGGAACATGGAGGTGTGTTCAGCCGCAGCGGCTGGGGTCCGGAGGCGAGCTGTGTGACCGCACGTTATGGCTACGAAGGCACGGGCAAGGGGCACCGCGATCATGCGCACGTCTCGGTGATCGCGGGTGGCGTGGGCATTCTGAAAGATCCATTTCCGCGCTTCGGCCCGGACGGGCTCGAATCCAGCGTCTTTCATAACACCGTGACCCTCGACAATGCGGAGCCGGCGGCCGTGATCGGTAGCCTGCAAGGCTCCGCATCGAAGCCAGGTTTGGACGCGTTTCTTGTTTCGAACTCCGGAGGCGCACTGCCCGATCGCATCTTCCTGCACGACCCGCGCGAGGAGACGCACTACTGGTTCACGAACGATCCGGAGCCCGCCGACTTCGGTTTTCAACGTGCGCTCCTGCACCTTCACGATCGCTGCGTGGTGATGGTGGACCGTGTCGTCGCGGATCGTCCCCGGCGGATCGACTGGTTTTTTCACTCCGCGCTTTGTCCTCAAAATTACGACGCCTCGGACGCAGGAAGAAGCGACGCCTATCAACTCCGCCGCCGCAACGTCGCCACGCCACCGGCGGTTTTGACGCTTATGTTGCGAGGCCC
>DFYA01000198.1:2511-6570 GCA_002382525.1 Opitutaceae bacterium UBA4094 | reverse complement strand
TTGACGCCGACGACGCCGAGGGCGTTGTCCCCCGTGGCGCCGATCGTGCCGGCGCAGTGCGTGCCATGGCGGTTGTCGTCCATTGGGTTGTTGTCGTCGTTGACGAAGTCCCAGCCGCGCACGTCGTCCACGTAGCCGTTGCCGTCGTCATCGATGCCGTTGCCGGGGATTTCGCCGGGGTTGGTCCACATGTTGGCAACGAGATCCGGGTGGGTGTGGTCGATGCCGGTGTCGATGACGCCGACGACGACGGAGCGGGAACCGGTGGTGATCGCCCACGCCTCGGGCGCATCGATGTCGGCATCGGCGATGCCGCCCGTCTGGCCGGTGTTGTGAAGCCCGTAGAGCTGGGCGAAAGACGGGTCGTTCGGAGTCGTGGCGGTATGAACAATAAAATCGGGTTCCGCGATGGCGATGACGCCGGCGGCGGACTTCAGCGCGTCGATCGCGTTAGGCAGACCGTCGATCTCGAGCGGAGCGGCGATCGTGACGAGGTAGAGTTTGGACGCGGGTTTGACGGAGCGGATCGAGCCGCCCTGAGCCGTGATGAGGCTGGCGAGGGTCGAGACGTCCACGCCCGGGGCGAGTTTGACGAGGACATGGTCGGCGACCATGGCCGTTTGGGAAACGAGGGTTTCGTCGTTCGTGGCGGGGTCGACGCGGATCGTCTCCTCCACGCGCAGCAGCGGGTATTTGAAATCGGTGCGGAGGATGCGGACGCGTTGAACGAGATCGGGTGTAGCGGGGTCGACTTGTTGGCTTTGGTTCAATGTCGCGGCATTCGGCCAGCGGTCTCCGAGCGCTTGCGCGTCGCGGCTAGGGGATGGGGATGACGGAGTGGAAGTGGCGGGACGTGACCGCGAGTGCGTGGGCGGTGCGGCCAGAAGGCTTGTCCCGGATGGGGGAACCAACTCCGATGGCACTCGCGCGGCGGCGTTCGCAGACGAAAGGGGCGTGGCCGGGGTCTGCGGGGCGTCCTTGGATGCGAGGGGGGGCGCGTTTCTAAGCCATAGGCCGGCGAGCATGCTCACAAAAACAAACAAAACACCGAGTCGGACTGCACGTTGGCGCGGGCTCATGCTGGAAGCGGGAAAAGTAGGCGAGTTAGGACGGGAGGATGCCCACTCTTGATGATGAAAGAGGCGCCAGCGGTAAAAACGCTGTCAGGCGGGTGAGGATTTCCCTGATGCTAAGCACTCTCACAAGCGCGAATTGATGCCGGGACGTGGATAACGCGCTGAATAATCCGCAGGGGCGGGAGCGCTTATGTGGCGTTAGACTAACTAAGCGCCATTCCGGCCAGTCCCCTTTTTTGGCGTCCCGCTGGGGAGGAGTTTCCCTGATTCCCGACGAACTCCAGGGTCAATTTGCCCTGCCTGCCAACGCGCCGCTCCTGCTCGAACTCGGTGCCAACTCCATCGCAGTCGCGCTCACCGCCCGCGACGACTCGACGACCCGCACCTACACCCTCGCAGTCAACCGTGTGGCCGCGCCCGCCTTGGCGCTGACGGCCGGCGTCGGCACGACGGATGCGTTTTGGCTGAGCGACGGCGCCGAGCGCTATGATCTCGGTGTGCGACGTGCCCGGCTCCCCGCAGCTCACTTACAAACGAGTGAAACGCGCGGTGCTCGCCGGACTGCTCTACGAAGTCGAGTGGAGCGACACGCTCGCCGCCGACTCATGGTCTGTATCCGGCGTGAGCGAACGCGTGGTGGGCTCGACCTCCACTGCGGAAACCGTGGTTGCCTCCATCCCCGCCGGCGCTGAGCGCCGGTTTCTTCGCCTTTGCGTCACCGCGCCCTGAGCAGCGAGCAAGCCGCGGCCTGCTCGCTCCGGCTCAGCAATAGTAGTGGGTTCTCCGCTGATAGGTGATGTGCGGGATTTTTTCCTTGGGCCGCTTCAGCGGGTTCGCGAGCAGGACGGGTTCGGCCTCGGTCTTCAGCTCGATTTGAACGGGTGCCGGTTGCGGCGCGCGCTCCTCGTTTGCCCAAGCGCCGACGGCGGTTGAAGCGACCAGCAAGCCGACCGAAAGAAAACGACCGATGCGGGAGGGGTTACGGGTATGGAGAAGATGGGCGGTAATGACGTTCTGCATGCCACCGAGTATGCCGGAACCGTAGTTCAGGGATTATCCGTGCCCGCCTGATCATCGTGTCGGCGTGAGGGAAATCCGCGTGTCGGCGTTTGTCCTGCGCGGCAGGCGAGTTGTCGCCGCGAGTGAAGGGAGGCTGTCCGCACCAAGCGTGAGAACGATCACGAGATTATGGCGCGAGCCCTTACGTCGTCGCCCCTTTCTACACCGCCGTGTCGAGTCGCCGGATCCCACGCGAACCGGCGGCTTACGTGATGCGTTTACAGGCTTGGTAGCTGTTGCAATCAAGCGGCTTGGGCTCGCTCGGCCGGTTTCCGGCGATTGACCCGATGTCCGCGCCTGTCGATAAGAGACGAATGCCGCCGTTGAACCGCGCTCGCCTCACCCGACTATTACGTCAGCTCAGGCGGTTTTTCTCTCCCGACGGTTTTGCGATGGCGCCTATCTGGGCCCAGCTGATCGCCATCTTTGCCTTCAGCGGACTTGTCATTGTGGTGCTCTCGCCGGGCGTGGGTTCCCTGAGCAACAGCTATCGTCTCTTCGCCGACCCCTCCAGTTATGCCGACGCGGAAGATGTCGCCGAATTGGTCTTTGGCCTCGTTCAGGTCATTTTCGGTCTCGTTTTGTTCTCCTTTGTTATCTCCGTGCTCTCGGCCGCATTGGAGCAACTGATCGAACGAATCAAAGGCGGCACGCTCGCCTACCGGAAACAGGACCACCTCTTGATCGTTAACCATAACGCCAAGCTCCCGCTCATCCTCGCCGAATTCAATCGGCGCGCCGCAAAGCTGAACCAGCCGTGCGATGTCGTCATCCTGCTTTCCGAACGCGGGTTCGTGGACGAAGTCTGCGACCGCCTCGTTCTCGCCGAATGGGATTATCTTCAGGTGTATCTGCGCCAAGGCGACGTGGTGAATTTCGAAACCTACAACAACCTCGCGATCAAGCAGGCCGTCGGGGTGGTGGTGCTCTCTTCCGAGCACCTGTCCGAACCGTTCGCGTGCGATAATCACAACCTCAAGATCCTCGCGAGCCTGACGAATGAGGTGAGCTTTCTCCAACACCTGAGAGAACGCCAGCAAGCGAAGCGCCCGATCAAGTGCTCCATCGAGCTAACCGGCCGGACCCACAGTCGCGACATCGCCTTGGCTCTGACCAAAAATGGCGAGGAGTCTCTGTTCGCCGTCACCAACCCGAGCGACGTGATCGGCAGCGTGTTGTCCCGCTCGATGATCGATATCGTCTACTACAAAGTCTATTTCGAGATCCTCTCCTTCCACGGGCACACCGTGCACTTCGTCTCACCGGACCGTTTCAGCGCGGCGGGATTAAGGGTCGGACTCTCGTATGAGGAACTCCTCCTCGGTTTCACCGGCGGCACGCTCGTGGGCTATTCCCGCACCGACCGCGAAGGCCGTTTCAGTCTCCGGCTATGCCCCTTTGGCGAAGCGCTTTTGGCTGAGGACTGGTTGTTGTTTATTGCCGAGGACGTGAACGCGCTTCGGTTCGCCCCGGCGACGACGCTCGTCGAAAACGCCTCGGCGCAAATTCGCCCGCCTCGGGAAATTCTCAGCCGGCGAATCTGTCTGATCGGCTCGTGTTGGCCGGTGGAGAATCTGGATCGGTTTTTGGACGACGAAAGCAAAGCGGGTCTTTGCCGGGCGCACTTCACCTTCGATGAAGTCGATGGCTACTTCGAGCCCGGCTTCGTCCAATCCCTGCACGACGGGAACTACGATCACATTGTCATCAATTTGGACGACGAGACCGGGTTTCGTTTCACGCTGCACCTCATCGCCAATTGCCGATCCGACGATCCCTTCCTGGAAAAAATCGTGACGGTGGTGAGCGATCCGGTGATCGAGGGGCTGCTCAACAAAAACAGCCGATATCGCAACACGGTCCTCTCGCATAAACTCGCGGCCAAATACATCGCGCAGATTTCGTTTCAGAAGAATTTGGAGAA
>DFYA01000198.1:320-2347 GCA_002382525.1 Opitutaceae bacterium UBA4094 | reverse complement strand
GGGCGTGGTTTTGATCCGAGGCATTGACTCCGGGCGCGCATCACCTAGCTCCGAGTTTCCTCTTCATGCTCAAAGCCATCGCTTCCCTGCTGTGCGTTGTTATCGGGCTCGCCTTTAGCGGGTGTGCCACCCGGACCAAGATGCCGGCGCTGGACCAGGCGGTCGCCTTCGCTCCCGGCGATACGCCCATCTATCTGATGACGGTGACGCTGCGAAACGACAACGCGCCTCGCTATCAGCCCAAAATGATCGTGGCCCACGTCGAAAAAAACGGGGCCACGACGAAGGCCGACCGCTTGAACTTTTTGCCGGAACGAAAAGCTCAGCACGCTCTCGATCCGGAAGAATTGGGAAACCGCTGTTTTGTGCGGCTTCAAACGCCTCCCGGTGATTACACGCTGGTCGGCTTCACCAGCATTTGCAGCGGGTTTCCTTTTCATGGAATGACCACGGCGCCCTTGCTCGCATCGCTCCCGCAAGGGGCCCCGGGGATTGTCTATCTCGGGCACGTGGCCGCGACGGTGAGAAAACGCCAGGGCGACGAATTTCGCGCCGGCCCCGTGATTCCGCTGATCGATCAAGCGGCGACCGGACTTTCCGGCGGCACCTACGATATCGCGGTGGAAGATCGTTGGGACGACGATGCGGCGGAGTTCATCGCGCGTTTCCCTGCGCTGAAAAACGTGACGGTGGCCAAAAATATCCTCCCGCCGTTCGATCGGGCCAAGGCCCAAGCGTGGTGGGAGGGCGCGCTGCAGAATTCAGAATAAGGGCCGGGCTGGATTTCAGAAGTAGGCAAAAGCAACGGTCGCCAAAAGTAGCAAGTAGCGGCCTGACCCCATGGGGCCGACCGGATAGACGAGCGGTCTGTCATGCTCGTTGAGACGGCGTGCGCTGGGCTGGTAGAATGAGGCGGGGGTGCGCATGCCCAGCGACTCGTGCGGACGCTCGTGATTGAACTCATGGCGCCAGCGCTCGAAGCGGCGCTGCTGGGCGGGAAGATTGACCGAGGGCGGCTTGGTGGCCTCGGCTTTGAGATCGCGATGCATCCGCTCATGAGAGCCGTTGTCCTGCGGCGAGGCCGGTCGACTGAACTCCACCTCGATGCCCTGTTCGACCCACCAAGCGCTCAGCGCGGACAACCTGCCCAGCGAGTAGGAGGCGAAGGGCGAGCCCAGATCGCAGTGGATGATCTCGGGCAAACCGTGATGGCGCATGAGGCCGCGGAAGACGTGCCACGTCCCTTTGTATTGCTGATTGGGTAATGCGTCGGCGCAGAGCACGTAATGGCTGTAATGATCGCGGACGGTAAGTGGATCGCAGCGCTGTCCGTTGCCGAGTGTAAACCAGCCCTTGAAGTCCACCGTCCACACGTGGTTGGGCTGGGTCGCCTTCGTGCACCCGTGCGCATCGGTGTGATAAACCCCGGGACGACGACGGCGGCGGACACTCAGCCCGTGTCGCTTGAGCACCTCCGCGATCGTGCTGCATGCCGGTGGTGCACTGATGCCGTGCTTGGTCTCCAGCAGAAAACGCAGCTTCTTTGGGCCCCACGTTGGATGCAGGCGCCGCTCCGCGAGAACCAAGGAGATCACTTCTTCATCGGTGCGGGTTGGACTGCGATGCGGTCGTGAAGAACGCGGCGCCAGCGCCTTGGTTCCTCCTGCTGCATATCGCTCCAGGTGCTTGTAAGCCGTCTTCCGGCTGATCCCAAACTGCTCGCATAGCTCCGTTACGGTGAAACGGCCGCTCTGCGCTAATACGGTTAATCTTATGGCTTCTTCCATCGGGGTCGTGGTTCTCCAGGGCATATGCCCCAAAGTGTAACCTACGTCCCCGGACAGTCTGTCACCTAGGTCTCCGGATCATACCGGGCCCGACCCGTCCTTTCTGAACGCCGAGACCCCACTCATCCCATGCACTCTCGACGCGGTCCGGATAAAACCAAACGTGGCAGTGCCACTTGAACGAACGGAATCGGAACTCTCTAATCGGGTTCATGGTTTTGCCGAACGTTCCGGGTCAGA
>DFYA01000198.1:0-252 GCA_002382525.1 Opitutaceae bacterium UBA4094 | reverse complement strand
CATGCATGGTAATCGACCACCAAAACCATACGCCGTCCTTTTTTTCACATACAGCACCGCCGCGCTGCAGCACAGCGCCGTCGCGCACGGATAGGCCGACGCTGACGAAAATAGGCAATGAGGCGACAGCGAATATAGAGACCATAAAGCGCGGGAAGAAACACAGAAGAGTCAACGCGAGAACGAATGGAGCGATCTCGAGTGCTAGCAACCTAATGACTAATGCGCGCTTCATCTTTCTTTTGCCGAACG
>DFYA01000214.1:4377-7266 GCA_002382525.1 Opitutaceae bacterium UBA4094 | reverse complement strand
TATGAAGCCAAGGGGGAGTTTGGGATCGCAGGGAGACGATATTTCAGGAAAGGCGGATTTTATAGAACCCACCAGATCCATGCTTTCCGAACGGATGATGTGCATGTGATGCGCCACCTTGCGTTTCGGGATTACCTCGTGGCTCATCCTTCCGTGATGGAGGAATATGGAGTGCTGAAAATGAAATTGGCCGCAGACTGCAACGATGACTTGGATGTATATTGCAACGGGAAGGACTCCTTCATCAAACGCCATGAATCGCGGGCGCTTGAGTGGAAGCGGCGCTTAACCAACGACTGCCGGTAATGCGGTTAACTCCATTTGGATCCGATAGCACAGGCCCCGCATCGCTCACCCGAAGCTGAAAACTATGACTGAATTGCGTGAACTCACAAAGGGGGACGTAGCCCGTTTCAGGCGTGTTCGGCTGCTCGGGCTTCAGGAGAGTCCGACTGCATTTGGCGCGAGCTACGCGCAGGAAGAAAGAATGCCCATCGAAGAGTTGGCGAAGCGCTTGGTGAGCACAGCCGACCGCTGGGTCCTTGGCGCATTCCAAGAGAATGAGTTGGTCGGCGTTATAGGATTCATCCGCGAGAGCGGCGACAAATCGCGCCATAAAGGGTTTATCTGGGGTATGTATGTGATTCCTGAGTTTAGGCGGCAGGGAGTCGGACGCGCACTCTTCAGGGAATCATTGGCTCGTATCGATTCCTTGATCGGACTCAGGCAAGTCGTCTTGTCAGTTGTGACTACCAACAGGGGTGCCCTCAGGCTTTACGAGGAGTTTGGATTCCGCACCTACGGCGAAGAAGTCGACGCCCTCTGTATCGATGGTTCGTTTCACTCGGAGTTTCACATGGTGAGAAGAACACAATCGGGATCGTTTTGAATAGAGCTGCGCTGCAATCGTGCACCTTGAGAATCACCGCATGCGGTCGGCGGGCGTGCACCCCGGCGATTTCATTTAGCATGCCGAAACGTTCAGAGTGCGGGCGCGGAAAGCGGGAGGTGGACGGCGAAGGTCGCGCCGCCTCCTGGTGTATCCGTTAGGTCGATACGGCCGCCGTGGGCGGCGACGAGACTGAGGGAAATCGATAGACCGAGGCCTAGGCCGAAGTTTTCGCGTCCGGTTTTGGACGTGTAGTTGAGATCGAAGATGCGGTCTCGCAGTTCAGGAGGGACTCCGGGGCCGCGGTCGATGATCGATACCGTGGCTTCGTCGGGGGCCGAGCGGCGGGCGGTGATGCGCAAGGGCGAACCGGGGCCGGCCGCGTCGCACGCGTTGCGGATGAGATTGGTCCAGACTTGGTTGAGATCACCGGCGCGGCCGAGCACATGGAGCGTCGGGTCGAGGTCGGCTTCGAGCGGAGTCGATTTGAGCGCGTGCGCGAGGATAACAAGGACCTGCTCGATGTTTTCGCGGAGATTGACGGGCGCCGGATCGCCGCCGGCGGGACGGGCGTAGTTTTTGAGTCCGGCCACGAGGTGGCTGATCTGGGTGGCGGCGACGTGTTGGGATTGCAGAAGCAACGACGCCTCAAAAATGGCGAGGCGCCGGGGGCCTTCGGGGAGAAGGGCGGTCGCGGGCGCGGCGGGCAGCAGGTGCGGCCAATGGACGGCGGGCACGGCGGCGACGCGGCGGAGCAACGCGCGGGGCAGATCGGGGTGATCGGCTTCGAGGCGGGCGGCCTGGGCTCGGGCTTCGGGGGAGCCGACGGGGACGGCGTGGCGTCCGGCTTCCCAGAGTGCGAGGTCGGCGGGATCGGCGTCGGGGCGGAGCCACGCGGCGAGCACGGTTTCGAGGTGTTCGCGCTGGCGGAGGAGGGCGGCGGCGGGGTTGTTAAGTTCGTGGGCGAGGCCGGCGACGAGTTGGCCGAGGACCGCCATCTTCTCTTGGTGGACGAGCTGGTTGCGCGTCTCGGTGAGCTCTTGGTTGGCGCGGGCGAGGCTGAGCTGGAGTTCGACGGCGCTGCGGTAGCGTTCACCGAGGTTGGCGGTGATGAGGTGTTGCAGCAGCCGGTGGAACTCGGGGTGAACGGACGGCAGCGCGGCGAGGGCGGCGGGGTCGAGGCGCAGACAGCGCAAGGGAGTGCGGGCGCGGGCGGTGGAGAACGAGGGGCGTCCGGTGGCGACGGAGTTGACGCCGAGCAGATCACCGGGGCCGTGGGTGGAGACGGCGACGGGCGAGGAGCCGTCGTCTGGGGTTTTGAGGAGGGCGGCTTCGCCTTGGAGGACGACGTAGAGGCAGTTGTTGGGCCTGCCTTCGGTGACTAGGGCGTCGCCGGGGGAGTAGGTGACGAGGTAGGCGCCGAGCGCGGGGTCAGTCTCGGCAAGGTGGCGCAGGCGCGCGGCGAGGGACGGTGCGGCTTGAGCAGGCTGAATCGTGGGGATGTCGGTCATCGCAGGGCGTGGTCGTTTCTATGACCGGCAGCTAACGGATCAGAAGTTAACCACAGATTTCACAGATGAGCACAGATGAAGGCGGAGTCATCTGTGCTAATCCGTGCGATCTGTGGTCCAAGGAGTCTTGGCCGCAAAGAGGCGCAAACGGCGCAGAAAGGAAAGGCTGCGCGGTTGCGCGTGGACGCAGGATTACCGGTCGCCGGGGTTGCGGTGGCGGAGGGCTTCGGCGAGGCGGGCGGTGTCGAGCACGGCGAGGTAGGGCAACGGGTCGAGTTGGCGGTCGATCACGTAGGACGTGAGTTGGTCGCGGATGACGGCGCGCAGGGCGTCGGGTTGCCAGGGTTTCGCAATGTAGTGGTCGAGGCCGCCTTGGTTGAGCGCGCGGATGGTGTCGTCGTGTCCGGCTTGGGCGGTCAGGAGGAGTTTACGGGCGTGGCGGGTGGCGGGGTCGGCGTTGAGCGCGATGAGGAAATCGGTGCCGGTGAG
>DFYA01000214.1:2738-4230 GCA_002382525.1 Opitutaceae bacterium UBA4094 | reverse complement strand
ACGCGGGCCATCTGTGGCGTGGTGACGAGGCCGGTGGAGATGGCAATGGCGTTGGGCGGAGTGGAGATCGGGAGGGACATGCCGAAGCTCGAAGCGATGGCGATGGCGATGGCGATGAAGATCATCGAACCGGTGTCACCGAGAGCGCCGGAGGTGCCGAGGCTGATGGCGATCGGCACGAGGAGCGCGGTGGTGACGGTGTGAGAGAGGAAGTTGGCCAAGAAAATACTTAGGATCACAAAACCCGCGAGCACGGCGATGGGACCGAGGGTGCCCCATTCGACGAGGTTGATCATCCACGTGGCGAGGCCGGTGTCCTTGAGGGAATTGCCGAGCGAGATGCCGCCACCGACGAGCCAGAGAACCTCCCACGAGAGGTTGCGGATTTCCTTTTTGCCGATGATCCCGAGGGCGGGGAGGAAGGCGATGGGGATGAACGCGGTGAGGGTGCTGGGCACGCCGTGGAGGGCTTCGGTGAGCCAGAGCAAAACGGTGATGCCGCCGACAACGTAGAGCAGCATGGCGGGGCGGCTGCGGTCGAAGCCGCCCTCAAGTTTGAGCGGGAGCGTCGCGGTGGCGGGCGGGAAGAGTTTCATGAGCAACCACCAGCCGAGGCCGATGGAGAGCACGACGAGCGGGAAGGCCAACGCCATCCAAGTCGAGAACGTGATCGGGAAACCCGCGCTGGAGAGGGCGCCGAGCGCCACGGCGTTGGGCGGGGTGCCGATGGGGGTGGCCATGCCGCCCAAGTTGGCGGCGGTGGGGATGGCGAGCGCGAGAGCGGTGCGGAAACGGTCACCGGGAGGGAGCGAGGCGACAATCGGGGCGATGACGGTGATCATCATGGCGGTCGTGGCGGTGTTGCTCATGAACGCGGAGAGCAGTGCGGTGGCGAGCATGAGGCCGAGCAGGACTTTGCCAGAACCGTTGCCGAACGGGGCGAGCATCCAGCGGGTGAGCCCTTTCTCGACGGAGTATTTGGACGCNNGCGGCGGGAAACGGAAACGCGCGGGCGACGACGAGCGGCGAGGATTTGCTGAGGAAGAGGAGTTGTCCGCCGATCACGAGCAGGGACGTGGCGTAGATCGGGATGGGCTCGAAGATCCAGAACAGGCCGGCGGCGAGGAACAGCCCNNATTCCGGCCAGGATGACGGCGGTGCGACGCATAAGAGGAGCGGGAGAGAGTGGAAGGTGTGGCGGTGTGCGGCGAGTGTGGAGCGCGGGTTAGAAGTTTACCTGCATCTGGGAGCGGAACCCGTAGGTCTCGATGCGGGCGTCGGCGCCGACGGGCGTGTCGATGCCGCGACCGTAGATCAGGCCGGCTTGGAGCTTGAGGTCGTTGCCTTGGATATACCAGGTGCCGCCGAGGTAGGCGTCCCAGAGACGGTCGAAGGCGCCGGTGACCGGGGTGGAGGGAAGGGCATCGCGGAGGGTTATGCCGCGTCCGTCGGTATCCAGATAACCGATACGAAAGACGCCCTCCAGTTTCGG
>DFYA01000214.1:0-2541 GCA_002382525.1 Opitutaceae bacterium UBA4094 | reverse complement strand
GTCAGGGTGGTGGGTTGTTCGGGATTGGTGACGGCGGCGCCCCAGAAGCTGTCGCCCACCTTGCCATCAGCGAAGATGCCGACTCGGTAACTGCCGGCGCCGAGGCGGGTGCCGTTGTTGGATTCGACGAAGTAGCGCGTGGCGGCGGAACGCTCGATGGCTTTGAGGGCGCCGCTGGAGGTGCGTTGTTCGCGGCCGAGGTTCACCATCCGGTAGCCGACATCGACGGTGAAGTCGGGCTGGCTCCACTGGATCGTGGCGATGTCGAGGAGGCTGTTGGAGAAGTTGTAGGTGAGAAACGCGCGCCAGTCGGGGCCGAGTTCGGCTTTCGTGCCGAGGTAAACACGTCGAAGGAGGAAGTGTTGCACGTCCGCGGGATCCGTGGGGCCGTCGGCGTCGGCGGAGAACGCGACGAACTGGGTTTGCACGCGGCCCCAGAGGGCGAGTTTCGTGACGACCTTGGTTGCCGGGAGCACGGGGGGTGGAGCCGGGGCGAGGAGGGCGTCGGCTTGGGCGCGATTGATGAACCCATTCTGGACGAGCACGTCGAGTAACTCGCGTCGGGCTTCGGCTGCGGTGGGCTCGGCGACAGCGGTCGGTGCGGCTGGCGTGGGGCCGGCGGCGCGGAGCGTGGCCGTCGGAAGGCCGGAAACGAGGATGCCCAAGGCGAGGAGATGACGAGTAGGACCCTTCATGTAGAGGGTCCGACTTTAGCGAACGGCGCGCGGGGCGACAACGCATCGTTTGGCAGGAGTTGCTCGTAAATGGTTGCGGTGAGCGTGTGGGCGCGCCGAAAATCGGGGTGGGAAACGAGCTTGCTCGCGCGGCGCGTGTAAAATCGCGAGGCGAGCTCGCTTCCCACGTTCGGAGGCGGCGGCGGGCAGCGTGTGGCCGTGAGCGTAAGCTCAGAGAACGCGGACGGGCGGGTGCGGGCGGGACAAGGTGGCGAACCACTCTGAGCTCACGCTCAGCCAGAGCCACGGAGGACTGGCGGATGGCGGGTGCGTTGGCGGAGGGATTGGGGTGGGAAGCGAGCTTGNNAGCGAGCTTGCTCGCGAAGGAGGCGTAATATCGCGAGCAAGCTCGCTTCCCACGTTTAGCCGACGGACGCGGCAGGCGTTTTTAGACGGCGACGGCCTGGCGGGCGTGGCGGTAGTGGCCGTGGATGGGGCGGAGACGGTTGGGGTCGGCCAAGGCGGCTTCGATGTCGGCGCGGTCGGAGAGCACGTCCCAGAGCGGTTGGGGAACCGTCGGGATCAGGAAAAAGGCTTGGCGGGCCTGGGCGTTCCAACGGTCGCCGTGACGGGAGAAGTCGTCAGGTCTCACCGCTTCGCGGCATTGGGAAGCACCGCAGAGGCACGGGAACGGCACCAGCGGGTTGAGCGTGCCGTAGTCGTCGGTGAGCTCCTCGCCGGCTTCAATGTCGCGGATCGCAAGTTCGAAATCGTAACCGAGACTCAGGCAATTCGCGTCACAGGAATGGTTAAAGAAGCGCCCGTGATCCCAACAGAGGATGTGGCGCCCCCGGGCATCGATGTAGGAGTATTTGTCGAGGGCGGCCTGCGCGTGGGGCGGCAGACCGGCGACTTGCTCGGGGTTGAACTTCTGATCGAGGGTGTCGAGGGCCCAGATGATGGTGCCTCTCGGAATCGGGTGGGTGGCGAAGACGCCCCAGCCGATGTTGTCGCTAACGAAACGCAGTTCCGTGTGGGGGTGGACCATATAGTCGCGTGGGTGTGTGGTGCGGTATTCAGCAGATGCAGGACCGTAGCGGGGGCTGGCGATATCGTTTTGGAACTCTGTTTGTAATCGGTCGGGCAGGGGGCGATAACCGAGCGATATGGGCCGAAGCGTTGTTCATAATCCGACCTTGCGTTGCACGCGTTGCCAGCACGTGCCGCGCTGGTGCGTGTGCGAAGGGCTGCGCGACGTGACGTGTCCGCTGGCGGTGGACGTGATGATGCACTCGCGGGAATTTCATCGGCCGAGCAGCACCGGGCACCTGATCCAACGCGTCGTCGAAGGCGCGCGCACGCATGTGTGGCGTCACGACGCGACGCCGGCGAAGCAATGCGTGGTGCGGGAGGGCAAGGAATTGTGGGTGCTGCATCCGTTGGGCGAACCGATGCCGACGAGCGGTGTGAATGTGGCGGACGTGCAGGTCTTGTTACTCGACGGAAGCTGGGGTGAGGCGGCCGACATGAAGAAAGACGTCGAAGGCTGGGGGCGGCGGGTGAGCCTGCCGATGACGGGCAAGAGCCGCTACTGGCTGCGCACGCAGCAAGGCGAAGGGCAGTTTTCGACGGCGGAAGCGTTGTTGTTTGTGTTGGGCGCGCTGGGGCTGAAGGACACCGAGGCGGCTTTGCGCGTGCAGATGGAGTTGCACGTTTATGCGGGGTTGCGGACGCGCGGGCATACGGCGCTGGCGGCAGATTTTTACGCGACTTCGCCGCTGCGCGAAGTGATGCCCAAGGTGATCGCGCGGATGCATCCGCAGTCGCCGGAGGAGAAGACGGCGTTTAGCGCGGTGTTAAAGGAACG
>DFYA01000221.1:5061-17399 GCA_002382525.1 Opitutaceae bacterium UBA4094 | reverse complement strand
CTCGGCTGGGCGCCCGCCCCTCTCGGCCGGCTCGACGTCTTCGCGTTCCCACCCGACAAGCTCACCGGCTTCCACCTCATCGATACCGTGCTTCGCGGCCAATGGGAAACCTTCCGCTCCGCGTTCGCGCAGCTTGTTCTCCCCTCCGTCACCCTCGGGCTCTTCGCCTTGGCCCCGCTCGCCCGCATGACCCGCGCCGCGATGCTCGAAGCGCTCGCCTCCGACTACGTGCGCGCCGCCCGGGCCAACGGACTCTCCTCCGCGCGCATCCTCCTCGCCTACGCGCTGCGCAACGCGCTCCTCCCCGTGGTCACCACCCTCGGCATGGTCTTCTCGTATCTGCTCGGGATAAACGTGCTCGTCGAAAAGGTCTTCGCCTGGCCCGGCATCGGCTCCTTCTCCTTCGAGGCGCTCCTGGCCGGAGACTACAACTCGGTCCAAGGCTTCATCCTCACGATGGGCGTCCTCTTCGTCCTCCTGAACCTCTCCATCGATCTCCTCTACGGCGTGATTGATCCCCGCGTAAAACGCACCGCCGCCTAACGTCACGGGGACGCCAGCGACCCGACCGACCGCCTCTTTCCACTTTCTCTTAATTGTTCTCTTTCTCCGCGACCTGCCCATGAGCACCGCCACCGTTTCCACCTCCGCCCCGGCCCCGCTCGCCGCGCCCTCCGCCGCGCCATCGCCGCCCCCCGCGCCCGCCGAAGCCCCCGACTCCCGCTGGCGCACCCTCCGCCACGTCGCGTCCGAGAACCCCCTTTCGCTCGTCGCCGCGTTCATGCTCGCCGTGTTCGTTTTCGTCGCCGTCTTCGGCCCCACGCTCGCGCCCTACGACCCGTTTGCCAGCGACGGCGACGCCACCCTCCAGGCCCCTTCCGCCGCCCACTGGTTCGGCACCGACAACCTCGGACGCGACATCTTCAGCCGCGTCGTTGTCGGCGTCCGCCTCGATCTCCTCATCGCCCTCGGCTCCGTCGTCCTCGCCGCGACCACCGGCACGATCCTCGGACTCTGCGCCGGCTTCTTCGGCGGACGCACCGAGAAGATCACCGGCCACGCCATGGACATGCTCATGGCCTTCCCGCTCTTCGTCCTAGCAATGGCCATCGTCGCCGCGCTCGGCAACAGCGTCGCCAACATCGTTTACGCCAGCGCCATCATCAACCTCCCCTTCTACGTGCGCCTCGCCCGTTCCGAGACCGCCGTTCTCCGCGGCGCCGGCTTCGTCGAAGCCGCCCGCCTCGTCGGCGCGAGTTCCCCCCGCATCCTGTTCCGGCACCTCTTGCCCAACATCCTCCCCCCGCTCTCGGTGCAAGCCTCGCTCAACATGGGCTGGGCCATGCTCAACGCCGCCGGCCTCTCCTTCATCGGACTCGGCGTGCGCCCGCCCGCCCCCGAGTGGGGCCTCATGGTGTCCGAAGGCGCGAGCTACGTCGTCTCCGGCGAGTGGTGGATTCCCCTCTTCCCCGGCCTCGCCCTCATGCTCGCCATCCTGACGTTCAACCTCCTCGGCGACGGGCTCCGCGACCTCATCGACCCCAAACGCCGCTCCTGAACCCCTCCGCACAATGACCGCCTCGCTCCTCTCCGTCGAAAACCTCTCCGTCCACTTCGCCACCCGCCGCGGCACCGCCCAGGTCCTCGACGCCGTCAACCTCTCCCTCGCGCCCGGCGAGACGGTCGGCCTCGTCGGCGAATCCGGCTCCGGCAAAACCGTCCTCTCCGTCGCCCTCCTCGGCCTCATGGCGCCCAACGCCCGCGTCGCCTCCGGTCGCATCACCCTCGCCGGCGCCGATCTCCTCGCGCTCTCCGAACGCCGGCGCGCCCGCCTCCGCGGCCGCGACGTCTCCATGGTTTTCCAAAACTACCGCGGCGCCCTCAACCCCATCCGCACCGTCGGCGACCAACTCGCCGACGTCCTCCGCCGCCACGCCGGCCTGCGCGGACAACCCTTGCGCGACCGCGTCATCGAGCTCCTCCAACACGTCCGCATCCCCGACCCCGCCCGCCGCGCCCAAGCCTATCCCTTCGAGCTCTCCGGCGGCATGTGCCAACGCGTCATGATCGCCCTCGCCGTCTCCTGTCGCCCCAAGCTCCTCATCGCCGACGAACCCGTCACCGGCCTCGACGTCACCACGCAAGCCGCCGTCATGGACCTCATCCTCGGTCTCGCGCGCGACCACGGCACGGCCGTTCTCTTCATCACGCACGACCTCGCCCTCGCGGCCGAACGCTGCGCCCGCATCGCCGTCATGCACGCCGGCCACGTCGTCGAGGTCGGCCCCGCCTCCGCGCTCTTCACGTGTCCACGGCATCCTTACACGGCGAAGCTCCTCGCCGCGACGCCCGCCTCGCAGCACAGCATCGCCGCCATGCCGGTCATCGCTGGCAACCTCCCCGACCTCACGCGGCCGCTCACGCCCTGCCGCTTCGCCGGACGCTGCGAACGTCGTTCCCCCGCCTGCGACGCCGCCCCGCTCGTCCTCGCCCCCGTCGCCCCGTCCCACTCCCTCGCCTGCCACCACCCCCTGCCCTCCTAACCCCGTTCTCGTTCTCTTACTCGTTCTCCGCCCCGCCACCACCCGTCCACCTCGACCGCAACCTCCGCCGCAACCGCCCGCCGTCGCAATGACCACACCCGCCCGTCCCCTCCTCCAACTGGAGAACCTCTCCAAACGCTACCCGGTCCCGGGCGGCTCCCTTCATGCCGTGGACGACGTCAGCTTCGCCATCATGCGCGGCGAATCCGTCGGACTCGTCGGCGAGTCCGGCTGCGGAAAATCCACACTCACGACCCTCATCACGCGCCTCGCCGATCCCACCTCCGGCCACATCCTTTTTCACGGCGCCCACATCGGCGACATCCCGGCCGCCGACTTCGCCCGCCGCCCCGAACGCGCCCTCATCCAGAAAGTCTTCCAGGATCCCACCGACAGCCTCAACCCCCGCATCACCGCAGCCGACTCCATCGCCGAGCCCGTCCGCCTCCTCCGTCGCATCACCGACCGCGCCCGTGTCCGCGCCCGCGTGGCCGAACTCGCCGACCTCGTCGCGCTGCCGCCCCTCTGCCTCGACCGCTTCCCCCATCAGCTCTCCGGCGGACAACGCGCGCGCGTCGGCATCGCCCGCGCCCTCGCCAGCGAACCGTCTCTGCTCATCCTCGACGAACCCACCGCCGCTCTCGACGTGTCGGTCCAAGCCGTCGTCTTAAAACTCCTCGCCGACCTCCGCGACCGCCTCGGCGTCACCTACCTCTTCGTCTCGCACGACCTTCATGTCGTAAAACTCCTCTGCACCCGCGTGCTCGTGATGTATCTGGGGAAGATCGTCGAGTCCGGCCCCGCCGAGCAGCTCTTCGCGTATCCAAAGCACCCCTACACGCGCGCCCTCCTCTCCGCAGCCCCGGGCGCGCACGTCGCCCGCATCCCGCTCGCCGGCGAAGCCCGCAGCCCCGTCAACCCCGACCCCTACACCTGTCGTTTCCACGGACGCTGCCCCCAAGGCCGCCCCGAGTGCGAGCAATCCGCCCCCGCCCTCACGCCCACCACCCCCGCGCACTCCGTATCCTGCCACTTCCCCGTCCTGGCCTGAGACCGCCCCTGCAACGCGCGCGCCCTCAACCTGCCTCATTTCGCAACACTCTCCGTGTATCGTTCCGCAACATCGCCCAGCTCCACGGCGCCTCCGCAGATCCGCTTCTGCCTATTTATCAACCGCTAGCAGTTTCCTTCACGTTGGCACCGTCGCTGCTCCCCGGCGACATCTCATGTCCGCTTTGCGTCAACGCTTACGCACCTCCGCCGAAGGCTCCGGCCTCCTCGGAGGCTTTCGCGTTTTTCTCCGCGCCCAAGGCATCTCCTCCCCCTCCCGCGCCCTCATCCTTTTCGTCGTCGTCGCTGGCGGCCTCGCCCTCGCCGTCTGGTCATCCCATCGCCTGAGCGCCGACGCCCGCCGCGCCGCCCACGCCGACGCCCTTCAAGCCACCCGCGAACGCATCGAACTCCTCCGCAGCCAACTCCTCCGCTCGACCGAGATCCTCAACTCGATCACCGCCTACTTCTCCGCCTCGACCGATATCACCCGCCGCGAGTTCACCCGCTTCGTCACCCCCGCCCTCCAGCGCCAGCCCGAACTCCAAGCCCTCGAATGGATCCCGCGCGTCCCCACCGCCGCCCGCCATCACTACGAACAAATCGCCGCTTCCGACGGCCTTGAAGGATTTCGCATCACGGAACTCGACGCCGACGGACGCATCGTGCCCGCCGGCCCCCGCGCCGAATATTTCCCGGTCTTCTACGTCGAACCCCTCCGCGGAAACGCCCCCGCCCTC
Organism: Opitutaceae bacterium UBA4094; assembly: GCA_002382525.1. Classification (GTDB taxonomy): domain Bacteria; phylum Verrucomicrobiota; class Verrucomicrobiia; order Opitutales; family Opitutaceae; genus Rariglobus. Next base: position 13,066 of record DFYA01000221.1, on the reverse strand, counting down.
GGCCTCGACCTTGCCCACCACCCGCGCCGACGCGCCGCCCTCGACGCCGCCCTCGCCACCGGTCAACCCGTCGCCACCGCCCCCGTCCAACTCGCCCAAGGCACTCCCCTCAGCCCGGGCTTTCTGATCTTCGCTCCCGTCAACAATCCCCAAGGCGAACTCCTCGGCTTCAGCCTCGCCGTCTTCCGCGTTGACCGCCTCATCGCCCCCTCCCTCGCCGCCCTCGCCGACCGCGGACTTCACGTCACCGTCCACGACGAAGCCGCTCCCGACGACCTCCTTTATTCCGCCGGCGCACCCGCCGCCAACCCGGACTCGCCCGCGCCCGCCGCCGCCTGGCGGCACGACGAAACGCTCGCTTTCGCCGGACGCCATTGGCGCATCCGTATCGCCCCCGGCGCCGACTTCGCGACCACCGGCCCCGGCTGGATTGGTTGGGCCGCCCCCGCCGGCATCCTCGCCCTCGCCGCGCTCCTCGCCGGCTACCTGCTCGCCGGCTACCGCCGCACCGCCGAGATCGAGCGCAAAGTCGCCGAAAAAACCGCCCAGCTCTCCGCAGAAATCCTCGAACGCCAACGTGCCGAGGCCGCCGCCCTTGAGGCCGAACGCCGCTTCCGCAGCATCATCGAAAACGCCATCGACGGCATCTTCCAAAGCACCCCCGAAGGACGCTACCTGCGCGCCAACCCCGCCCTCGCCCGTATCTACGGGTTCGATACACCCGACGACCTCCTTCACGCGTTCTCCGACATCGGTCGCCAGCTCTACGTGGACCCCGGCCGCCGCGGCGAATTTACGCACGCCGTCGAGACCCACGGCGTCGTCGCCGACTTCATTTCGCAGGTCCGGCGCCGCGATGGCTCCGTCATCTGGATCTCAGAAAAGGCCCTCGCCATCCGCGACCCGTCCACCTCCGACGTCCTCTATTTCGAGGGCATCGTCGAGGACGTCACCGAACGCGTCCGCACCGCCGACGAACTCCGCCGCGCCAACGAAATCCTCGAAGAGCGCGTCGCCGCCCGCACCGCCGAACTCGCCCAAGCCAACCACGCCAAATCCCTTTTTCTCGCCGACATGAGCCACGAATTGCGCACGCCGCTCAACGCCGTGCTCGGCTACACGCAACTCCTCCAACTCGACGCCAACCTCACCCGGTCCCAGTCCGGCGCCCTCCAGGCCATCGTCGAAGGCGGCAACCACCTGCTCTGTCTCGTGGACGCCGTCCTCGACCTCACCAAAATCGAAGTCGGTCGCATGGAACTCGAACCGGTCGAGTTCGACCTCAACGTCCTCATCCGCGGACTCGCCGCGATGTTCACCCAACGCGCCCAGCAAAAGCGCCTCGACCTCCGCGTCGAGCGCCCCGCCACCGGCCCCGTCTGGCTGCGCGGCGACGAGCGCAAACTCCGCCAGGTCCTCGTCAACCTCCTCTCCAACGCCGTCAAGTTCACCGACCGCGGCGAGGTCCGCCTGCGCGTGATCCCCGCCGAGGCACCCGGCGTTTTCCGCTTCGAGGTCATCGACACCGGCGCCGGCATCCCCGCCGCCGCGCAAGCCACCATCTTCGAGCCGTTCCACCAGGCCGGCGAAGGCCGCGCCAAAGGCGGCACCGGCCTCGGCCTGAGCATCTCCCGCCGCTTCGTCGCCCTCATGGGCGGAGAACTCGCCGTCAACTCATCCCCCGGCTGGGGCAGCAACTTCTTCTTCACCCTCGCCCTCGAGCCCGTCCTCACCCTCGACCGCGCGCCCGACGCTTACCTGCTCGCCGCCCCCCGCCTCGCGCCGGGCCACACCATTCGCGCGCTCGTCGTGGACGACCTCGCGGTCAACCGCGACATCCTGGGCCGCATGCTCGCCCACATCGGTTGCGACGTCGCTCTCGCCGCCGACCCCGCCGAGGCCGCCGCCGTCTTCGACGCGCTCCCGCCCGACGTTGCGTTCATCGATCTCCGCCTCACCGACACCGACGGCGTCGCCCTCGTGCGCTCGCTCCGCGCGACCCATCCCGGACTCGCCACCCGCTTCGTTTCGTATTCGGCCTCCGCCTTCGAACACGATCGCGCCCGCTGCCTCGCCGCGGGTTTCGACGGTGTATTGCCCAAACCACTACGCTTCGCCCACCTCGGCGCCTGCCTGCAAGGCCTCGTCGGCGCCCACCTCTTCGCCCCCGCGCCGCCGGTGGCGTCGCCCTCGCCGACTCCCACCGCTTCACGCGCCTTCAGCCCGTCCACCCTCCCCTCCGCCCTCCGCGACCGGCTCCGCGCCGCCGCCGAGATCGGCGACTGCGCCACCCTGCGCGAACTCATCGAACAAGCCACGCCCGCCGACGACGCCTGGCGCGCCCGGCTCCGCGTGCTCGTGGACCGCTTCGACACCGACGCCATCCTCTCCCTGCTCGAAGAACCCTGCGGCAACCAATCCCTCGCGCAACCCGCCCCATGACGCCCGCCACCCTCCTCCTCGTTGACGACGTCGCCGCCAACCTCGGCGCCCTCTCCGGCGCGCTCGACAAAGCCGGCCACCGCGTCCTGACCGCCCTCTCCGGCGCCGCCGCCCTCAAGGCCGCCGCCAAAGCCCGCCCCGACCTCGTCCTCCTCGACGTCCTCATGCCCGAGATGGACGGGCTCGAAACGTGCCGCCGCTTCAAAGCCGATCCCGCCCTCGCCGCCATCCCGGTCATCTTTGTCACCGCCAACACCGAGCTCGAAAGCCTCGTCTCCGGTTTCGCCGCCGGCGGCGTTGACTACGTGACCAAGCCCTACCGCATGGACGAAGTCTTCGCCCGCGTCTCCACCCACCTCACGCTCAGCCGGCTCACCCGCGAACTCTCCGCGCGCAACACCGAACTCGAGACCGAGATCGCCCGCCGCCGCCAAGCCGAGGCCGCCCTCCGCGCCGCCGACGAAAAACTCTCCGTGCTCACCGCCGCCGAAGCCCGCCAATGGGGGCTCGCCGGCTTCGTCGGACGCGCCCCGCTCTTCGGCAAGATGCTCAACGAACTCCGCAGCGTCCAAGGCTTCCCCCGCACCAACGTCCTCCTCACCGGCGAAAGCGGCACCGGCAAGGAACTCATCGCCCGCGCCATCCACTTCGGCGGCCCCCATGCCACCGGACCGTTTGTCCCCGTCAACTGCTCCGCCCTTCCCGCCGAACTCGCCGAGTCCCTCCTCTTCGGCCACGTCCGCGGCTCCTTCACCGGCGCCATCGCCGACCGCAAAGGCTGGTTCGAACTCGCCCACGGAGGCACCCTCTTCCTCGACGAGATCGGCGACATGCCCCTGCCGCTCCAAGCCAAACTCCTCCGCGTCCTCGAAGACGGATACCTCCAGCCCGTCGGCGCCCCCTCCGGCCGCAAAGTCTCCGTGCGCGTTGTCGCCGCCACCAACGTCAATCTCCCCGCCAAGATCGCCGCCGCCCAGTTCCGCGAAGACCTCTACTACCGGCTCAACCATTTCAACATCACCGTCCCGCCTCTCCGCCACCGCCGCGAAGACATCCCCGCCCTCGCCGCGCACTTTTTGAAACTCTTCGCGACCGACCTCAAACGCCCCGCGCCCGCCCTCACGACCGAGGCCGTGGAACGCCTCCTCGCACACGATTACCCCGGCAACATTCGCGAACTCAAAAACACCCTCGAACGCGCCCTCATCCACGCCTCGAACTCATCCGAGATCCTCGCGCACCACATTGTCTTCGCGACCTCCGCCCTCCGCGAAACCGCCGCTCCCGGCGAGCCCGCGCGCAAATCCTACAACCTCGCGGAAAGCGAAAACCGCCTCATCGCCGAAGCCATCGCCGCGTCGGCCAACAACCTCTCTGCCGCCGCCCGCCTCCTCGGAGTGAACCGCGCCCTCCTCTACCGCTGGCAAGACCGCCAACGCCAACCCGCCACCTAGCCCCTTCTTTCCTCTTTCTCTTTATCTTTCTCCCCGCACCACCCGCTCCATGTCCAACGCCCAACCCTCCGACCTCGCCACCGCCCTCGCCCGCTGCGACGCCTACGCGCAACGCGACCCCGCCGTCTGGCTCCACCGCCTCACCGCCGCCGAAATCTCCGCCCTCTCCTCCGGTAGCGGGGAGCGTGAGCGACTCGACTCCGTCCCCTCTCCCGCCCCCCTCGCCGACCTCACCTTCGCCATCAAAGACAATATCGACCTCGCCGGCATCCCCACCACCGCCGCCTGTCCCGGCTTCGCCTACACGCCCGCCGCCTCCGCCCACGTCGTCCAAAAGCTCCTCGACGCCGGCGCGCTCCCCTTGGGCAAGACCAACCTTGACCAATTCGCCACCGGCCTCGTCGGCACCCGTTCGCCCCACGGCGCGCCGCGAAATGTATTCAACTCGGACTACATTTCCGGCGGCTCCTCCAGCGGCTCCGCCGTCGCCGTCGCCGCCGGCCTCGTCGATTTCGCCCTCGGCACCGACACCGCCGGCTCCGGACGCGTCCCCGCCGCCTTCAACGGCATCATCGGCCTCAAGCCCACTCGCGGACGCCTCTCCACCCGCGGCGTCGTCCCCGCCTGCCGCAGCCTCGACTGCGTCTCCATTTTCGCCCGCGACCTCGCCACCGCAGCGCGCGTTCTCACCGCTGCCGAAGGCTTCGACCCGCAAGACCCCTTCTCCCGCCCCAATCCAAAGTGTCACCTATTGGGTGACACCTCCTTCGGAAAGGCTCGCCTCGGCGTCCCGCGCGCCGACCAACTCGACTGGTTCGGCAACTCCGAATCCCCCGTCCTCTTCGCCGCCGCCCTTGATCGCCTGCGCGCCCTCGGCATCGAACTCGTCGAAATCGATTTCACCCCGTTCCTCGACGCCGCGCGCCTCCTCTACGAAGGTCCGTGGACCGCCGAGCGCTACGCCGCCGTCGGCACATTTATCGAACAACACTCCCCTTCCGATTTCTCCGCGCCCAACCCTGCCGGCCTCGACCCCACCGTCGCCCACATCATCCTCGGCGGACGCACCGCCTCCGCCTCCGACGCCTTCCGCGCGACCTATCGCCTCGCCGAACTCCGCCGCGCCGCCGACACGATCCTCGCCACCGTGGACGCCCTCGTCGCCCCCACCGCCGGCACGATCTACAAGGTTTCCGAAATCGCCGCCGACCCCGTTCGCCTCAACTCGAATCTCGGCCGCTACAACAACTTCATGAACCTCCTCGACCTGTGCGGCCTCACCGTGCCCGCCGGTCGTTACAGCTTTGGCCCCGGCTTCGGCATCACCTTGATCGCGCCCGCCTGGCACGACGAACACCTCCTCGCTCTCGCCGCCCGCTACCTCGGCGAAACCCTCCCGCCTCCCCTCGAGCCGATTTGTCACTTAATAAGTGACAAGACATCCGATGCATCCGCACCGCCTCTCGGCGACTCGCGCGTCACGTTGGCGGTCTGCGGTGCCCACCTGCGCGGACAACCGCTGCATCATCAACTTACCAAGCTCGACGCGCGCTTCATATCCGCCACCACCACCGCACCGGCCTACCAACTCTACGCCTTGGCCCACACCACACCGCCCAAACCGGGCCTTGTCCGCGCCTCGTTCCCTTCCCCCGGCGCCGCCATTGCCGTCGAGACGTATTCACTTTCTCCCGACGCGTTCGGACGCTTCACCGCCGCGGTCCCGCCTCCGCTTTCAATCGGCAACGCCGAACTGATCGACGGAACATGGGTCAAAAGCTTCCTCTGCGAACCCCACGCGCTTCACGGCGCGACCAACATCACCTCCTTCGGCGGCTGGATCGCCTGGCGCCATCACGAAGCCGCTTCGGCTCGTTAAAAGCCCCCGGCGCCAGCCCCCCGCGCTGAATTCCCCACGGGGCTCATGCACGCTGCACGAGGCGGCTCGCGACCATCGCGCATTTTGCATTCGTTACCCATCGGTAAAGCGCCCGATAACCATTTTTTATCTCACTGGAAAACAGAGACTAAACCCGTAACCAACCCGGGTGGCACGTTCCAAGGTATAGGAGGCCCGTTCGATTCAACTCCAACCTCCAACGGAACACCCTATGTCTCACGCCATCGCCCACTCACCCCGTCACATCACCCCCGCCAAGCCCGAATCCGCCGCCGAAGCCGCCTACGACACCACGCTTGTTGCCCGATTTAACGCCGGCGACGAAACCGCCTTCGTCGAGATCATGCAGCGCTATCACAACCGCCTGTTCAGTCTCGCCCACAACCTCCTCCGCAACTCCGCCGACGCCGAGGAAATCGTCCAAGATGCCTTTATCCGCGCCCACCGCGGCCTCGCCAACTTCCGCGGCGACTCCTCCCTCGCCACTTGGCTCTACCGCATCGCGCTCAACCTCTCGCGCAACCGCTATTGGTATTTCTTCCGCCGCCGCCGCCAGGACTCCCTCTCGCTCGAGCGCCCGCTCACCGAGGATTCCGACGCCACCTTCTCCGACTTGATCGCCGCCGACGACGCCGACCCGGCGCACGAGACGACCACCAACGAGTTCGTCTCCCTCATCGCCCTCTGCATGGACAAGCTCGACGCCTCCCACCGCGAGATTCTCACCATGCGCAACGTCCTCGATCTTCCCTACGAGGAAATCTCCAAGGCGCTTCGCATCAACGTCGGCACCGTAAAGAGCCGCATCGCCCGCGCTCGCGAAAACCTCCGCAAGCTCCTTGCCGAATGCGCCCCGGAATTCGGTCCCGATTCTGAGCCGTCCGACTTTTTCGAAAGCAGCCGCGACGCCCACGGCCGCCACGCGGTCGCGTGCGCTTAACCATCTGGTTTTCGATTGGCCAGGACGGCGGTCGCCGCCTGTCGTGGCCATTGCGACCCGCCTAAACGTGGGTCAGCCCCGCGAACCATTCTCCGCCCCCGGCGGCTCTCGAAAAGCCGCCCCCTCACTTGTCAGGTAGTCAGAAAGTCAGCTGTCAGTTCCGTGTGTGTAGTTGTGTGTAGTCTGTGTCAAAAAAAGGCCCGGCCGGATCACCCCTGATCCGACCGGGTTTTTCACACAGGGACTACCACACCCCACTGGTCGATAGCCCCAATTGATTTAGTCGAGCCCGAAGGCCCGTCTTAACTCCGTCAACGCCTCGTCCGGCATCGGCACGAGCGGTCCCAGCGGTCGGCTGAGCAACAGCGCTTCCGCCGTCGCTTCCAGCACCTCCAGGCGGTCAAACGCCTCGAGCAACGTGCGCCCCACGATCAGCGCGCCCTCGTTCTCGATCAACAACACCGGGCACTTCTTGAGCGACATACGCGCCGCCAGCGCCTCCGCGTCGTTCACGATGCACGCGAAGGGAACCTTCGGCGCGTCGCCCAACACAAGATAACTCTCGGGAATCGTCCGCGTGCAGAAATCCGCGTCCGCCATGCAGAACGCGCTCGCGTTCATCGGCTGCGCGTTGATCACCACGCCGACCTCCGGATTTGCCGCGTAAATCAGCGCATGCAGCCGGGCCGTGCGACTTGCACGTTTCCCCGCTTCGCACGCTGCGCGGGTCGCCCGCACCAACCCTTCGGGACGCAGATCCAACCGGTCCCGACGTCTCGGCGTAATCACAAACTGCTCGTCGTTGATCCTCGCCGAAATTGAGCCCGCCGTGCTGATCATCAGCCGCTGCCGATACGAACGATGAGCAAACTCGCACACTTGGGCGCGCAGTTCCTTCTCGCGGTTGCCCGGCACGCTCGGCTCGAGCGTCGCGTAGTCCGACACCGCTTGCCCCGTGAGCACCCCCGATGGCAGCAGACGCAGATCGCCCAGCGACGACGCCTTGATCACCGTGTGGGCCACAAATTCCAGCGTCTCAAACCGCTGAAACGCCTCCGCCAGATCACGTCCGCCGATCACCACGCCGTGGTTTTCCAGCATCACGCAATCCGCACCGGCAGCGAACGCTTCGGCGATCTTGTCTCCGAGTTCTTGGCTGCCCGGACACGCATACGCAGCGTAGGCGATCTTCCCGCATAATGCATGGGCGTGTGTCTGCACACGCGTCTCCGGCAAACGACGCACGATGCTGAACGCCACCAACGCGCC
>DFYA01000221.1:2645-5014 GCA_002382525.1 Opitutaceae bacterium UBA4094 | reverse complement strand
ACTCGCGACGGCGTGATCCAAATGCTTCCGTCGGGATCGAGAATGGACAAGTTCCCCCCTGACGTCGTCGTCATGTGGTAGCGGTAAATGCGATCCATGGTGACGACCAGTTCGTCACGCGGATGCAGCCAGGAGGAGGTGTCCATGAGCGCATCTGGCGCGTCGTTCGTCCCCGAGTCAAAGCCTTGCCAACCCATGCGCAGGGTTCGGCAAGAAACGCCACATCCACCCACAAGCTACCAAAAGTTATCTCGAACAACCACGCGAAATCCGCCCGCACGAAACGCTCCAAAAGGTGGCAAGCGAGCATGCTCGCGATTGATCTGCCGACATCGCAGGCAACCTCGTTTCCCCCATGACAAACCCCCACGCGGATCGACACGGAACATTCGACACCGAACCGTCGTCCTTTTTGATCACCGTTTCTAAACCCTCATGAAAACACCCTCCCTCCTCCGCCACCTCCTTGGTTTTGCCACGCTCGCCCTCTGTGCCGCCGCACCCGGACTCTACGCCGCAGAATCCGCAGCCGCACCTGCCGATTCCGCGTCCACGGAAGTCCAAGACATCCGCATCGTCCTCAAAACCTCAAAAGGCGACATCGAGGCCACGCTCTTCGCAAGCAAGACGCCCATGACCGTCGCCAACTTTCTCAACCTTGCGAAGAAGGGTTACTACGATGGCCTCATGTTTCACCGCGTCATTCCCAACTTCATGATCCAAGGTGGCGATCCGCTCGGCACCGGCACCGGCGGCCCCGGCTACAAGTTCGGTGACGAGTTCCACCCGTCCCTCCGCCACAACAAACCGGGCATTTTCTCCATGGCCAACGCTGGTCCCGGCACCAATGGCAGCCAGTTCTTTATCACGCACGTTCCGACCCCGCACCTCGACGGCAAGCATAGCGTGTTCGGCGAAGTCACAAAGGGCCAAGACGTCGTCAACCGAATCGCGCGCGGTGACAAGATCACCACGATCAACGTCCTCGATTCCACTGACGCGCTCTTCGCCGCCGAATCCGCGAACATCTCCAACTGGAATTCACGGTTGAAGAAATAACCGGGAGCTCGAAGCGGTTCGCGGAAGAAACGGCGGCAATCCTGCCGCCGTTTTGTTTTCCCTGCGACGGCAGGAGCGCGCCGCTCCTTGATCACCCAAGTCTCGTTCCGTGAGTGACGCACCTGCTGTGGCAACGGTTCTAGCTGACTCGGCAGCAGGCTGGGAGGCAGGAGACCGTTGAGCAGCTCGATCGTCCGCGAGCAACGGCACGTAGAGGACGGCCTTGGATCCAACGGGTAAGCCGCGCGCTGAAGGTGGCGCATAGACCGGCTCGAGTTGCCCGACAGCTCGCCCCGATTGGTTGTGCCACACACGGGCGCAATTACCCATCCGGGCCTCGGCCAGCGAACCCACCAGCCGGGGTTACCGACCCCGGCTACAACGCCTCAACCCGCTTGGAGCAGCTTGTAGTTCACCGCGTCCGTGAGGGCCTCCCACGACGCATCGATCACGTTGTCGCTCACGCCCACGGTGCCCCAGATGTCGGTGCCATCGCCGCTTTCGATGAAGACGCGTGTGCGAGCATTCGCTCCCGCGCGGCTGTCGAGGATGCGCACTTTGTAGTCACGCAATTCCAGTTCCTTTAGCTGCGGGTAAACGCCTTCGAGGGCGAGACGCAGAGCCTTGTCGAGCGCGCCGACCGGGCCGGTGCATTCGGCGACGGTGTGCACCGTCTGGTCGTTGACCTTCAATTTCACCGTGGCCTCGGCGACGAGTTCGCCGGCGCGACGCTCCACGGTCACGCGGTAGCCTTCGACTTGGAAAAAGGTTTTGGCCTGCCCAAGCGCGCGGGCGATGAGCAGCTTCAAGGACGCGTCGGCGGCCTCGAATTCGTAGCCGCGGAATTCGAGTTCCTTCAACTCGTCGATGAGGGTCTTCATCGCGGGCGATTTTTCGTCGAGTTCGAGGCCGAGTTCCTTCGCCTTCATCGCGATGCTGGAACGGCCCGCCATGTCGGAGACAAGCACGCGCGTGCGGTTGCCCACGAGCGCCGGGTCGATGTGTTCGTAGGACGACTTTACTTTTTGCGCGGCGTTGGCGTGGAGTCCGCCCTTGTGCGCGAAGGCCGACGCGCCGATGTAGGGCGCCTTGGTGTCGGGCTTGAGATTCGCGAGTTCGTCGAAGTAGAGCGACAGCTCGCGGAGTTCTCCAAGATTCGCCGCGCACTTCGCGGTGCGGTCCATCTTGAGGAAGAGGCTTGGGAGAACGGTAAACAGATTGGCGTTGCCCGTGCGTTCGCCGTAGCCGTTGGCGGTGCCTTGGACGAGGGTCGCGCCGGCGCCGACACCGGCGAGCGTGAGGGCGACGCC
>DFYA01000221.1:0-2596 GCA_002382525.1 Opitutaceae bacterium UBA4094 | reverse complement strand
GCGAGTGTCTGGAGCGCGTAATCGGGATTGGCGCGGTAACCGTCGAAGAAGTGCTCGGCGTCGTAAACGACCTCGCGGCCCTGCGACGTCACGAAGCGGATGGAGTCCTCGATCATCGCGAGGTTTTCTTCGAGCGTCGTGCGCAAGATCTCCGTGACGTGCAGCGTCCAGGTTTTGCCGACCAACGTTAGCACAGGGGTTTCGGCGTCGAGCAGCGTCTTGAGTTGGGCGTCTTCGGAGGCCTTGACCCCGGCGCGTCGCGTCGAGCCAAAGGCGGCGAGGCGGGCGTGTTTGAGTTTTAGCTTTTTCGCTTCGGCGAAATAGGTGATGTCGCGCGGATTGGATCCCGGAAAGCCGCCCTCGATGTAGTCCACGCCGAACTGGTCGAGTTTCTCGGTAATCAAAAGTTTGTCGGTGACCGAGAAGCTGATGCCTTCACCCTGCGTGCCATCGCGCAGTGTGGTGTCGTAGATTTTAACGGCGGAACTCATGAGGAAGGGGGAGGTTTGCCGCTGCGATGGCCGCTGGCAAGCGACGGTTTGGACGCCCGCCGGCAGCGTGCGAAAAGCTCTCGGTTTCACGTTGATCCGCTATCGGGCTTTTCCAAGTCTGTCGCCCGCATGAAAAAGCGAGCATCCGATTTCCTCCGCGGGCAAATAATACCAGCGGTCATTTGCATCGGAGCCGCTTTCGGTCTGGCCCAGACGCCGCTCGGCAAACGGCTCGATAACGGCGCCCAAGATCAACTCACGGTGCTGCGTGCCGGGTCCCACCCGCCACCGGACGAACGGCTGATCGTCGCCGGCATCGATGACGGTGCGTTGGACGAGTTCGGGCGATGGCCTTGGTCGCGAGAGGTCCATGCGCAATTCATGTATTCGCTGGCACGCGGCAAACCCGGCGTGGTGAGCTGGGATATCCTGTTCACCGAACCGTCGGACAAGGATTCGTTGCTGGTCCAAGGCGCCAACGCACTGGAAGCCCGCGCCGTTTTCGGCGCCTACACGAGCAACGACGATCCAAAGCATGCGGTGCCTGCCACCGACCTGACGCCTCCTATCACCCGAATCGAAGGCAACATCGAGGACATCCCGACCTCGCCATTTGCTTATCGGCCGATCCCAAAACTGCGCGAGATCGCCTATACAGCCTACTGCGACACCCCGGGTGATCGTCGCGACGTGCCTTTGCTGCAACGGGTGGGCGAGCAGGTGATGCCCAGCCTGTCGCTCCAAAGCCTGGCGGTTTACTGGGGCATCAAGGCCGACGACATCCGAGTGGTTCTCGGCGACGCGATCTACCTCGAAGGGACCGATATTCGCCGCCGCATCCCGATCAACCACCGCGGTTTTTATCACATCAACTATCGTTTTGGAGCGGAAAACGCCAATGTGCTCGGCTATGCGCAGCTTCTATTTGGCTACACCAACCACTACCTACGCAATATCCCGCAGGAGGGCCTTCCTCCCATCGAAAACAAGATCGTGCTCGTCGGCCAGTTTGCGACCGGACTGACGGACAATGGCTTCACGCCGTTCGGGCACGAAACCCCGCTCGTTCTCGTGCACGCCAACATCATCGACAACATCCTCCGTGAGGACTACGTCCGCCAAGCGCCCTCATGGTTGATCTACTTGGGCGCTCTGCTCCTCGGCTTGATCGGCATGATCTTTTTCGAGAAGCGCAAACTGCATCAACAGGCGCTTTACGCGCTCGGCATACCCGCCATCTACCTCGCCGTCGCGGCCTACTTGTGGATGCAGGCATCGATCGCCCTACCCCTCGTGTGGCCGGTGATCGGCTTCGGCGCGTTGCAGGTCGTCATGATCGTGCGCCAACTCATCCGCGAACAGCGGTCCAAGGCACACATCAAGGGCATGTTCGGCACCTATCTTTCGCCGGACCTCGTCAACCGCATGATCGAATCCGGCGAAAGCCCGCAGCTCGGCGGACACGAGGAGACGATCACCGCGTATTTCTCCGACATCGAATCGTTCTCCACGTTCTCCGAGCAACTCCCGCCCGACCGCCTCGTCGAGTTGATGAACGAATACCTCACGGCCTGCACCGACATCATGCTCGCGGAGGGCGGCTCGCTCGACAAATACATCGGCGACGCGATCGTCATGATGTTCGGCGCGCCGATGCCGCTCCCCGGCCACGCCCTACACGCCTGCATCGCGAGCCAACGCGTCCAACTCAGGATCGCCGAGCTTCGTGAAAAATGGAAAGCCGAGGGCGACCGCTGGCCTCCGATCGTCCAACAGATGCAGACGCGCATCGGCCTCAACACCGGCGCCGTCATCGTGGGCAACATGGGGAGCCGCACACGCTTCAACTACACCATGATGGGCGACAACGTGAACCTCGCCGCGCGCATGGAATCCGGCGCCAAGTCTTGGGGCGTTTACACGATGTGCGCCGAGGCCACGCGCGACGCCTGCGTGAGCGAAGGCGGCGACCGCGTGTTCTTCCGCGCACTTGGCCGCATCATCGTCCGCGGGCGCACCACGGCCGTTCCGATCTTCGAGATCGTCGGGCTCAAGGAAAACGTCACCGAGCAAACCCGCGAATGCGTGCGCCTCTTCGAGCAAGG
>DFYA01000102.1 GCA_002382525.1 Opitutaceae bacterium UBA4094 | reverse complement strand
GAAAGCCCACTCGAAGAGGAGTCGGTTGAAGTAATGGGGCGCGGCGTAAGCTTCGATGATCTCCGGCACAAAAATGACGTCTCCCTCCCTGAGAGTGAAACCGTTTTCCTGTGCCTTCAAAACATGGGTTACATCGAAGGTGAACGTCGTCATGGTTTCGTCGATCCGTCGGGTGAGCCTTACCTGGCTTAACATGGCCGCTTCCGAGCAGCCTCCTGCGTGAGCGAGCGCGTCCAGGATGTTGCTGTTCGCGGGGAGTGTCAGCACCTTGGAAGCCGCTTCCGAACCGTGCGCGTGGGTGGTCGCGTAGGTCGCCCCCGCGATCGTGACCCGAATGCTCTCACCTTGGAGCGCGGACGCCGCCATGAAGAGTAGGAGCAATGCGCTGATGGCTTTCATCGCCTTCAAAAGGTGAACGCGACGCCAAGCTTGTAGAAGAGATCGCCGGTTTCGATGTAGCTCACGGAACCCGAGGCGGCGATTGCAGGCGTGAGCCAGTAGGTGGCTTTGGGCGTGATCGACCAGCGACCGGCGAGCATGTCCGATGAGAAGAAGTCCTGCCAAGAGACGTGCGCGGAAAGCAGCAGGCGCTCGGTGAGCGCGTGTTCAGCGCCGAGGTCGAGGCGATACCACCAGAGGTTTTCGACGGACCACCATTCGTAACCGAGGGTGGCGCGGGCGAAGCCGCGGACCGGACCGCAGTCGTGATGCACGGCGAGGTGGAGGTCGAGGGTTTCGTAGTTGGTCGAAGCGTCGCTGGTTTGCTGGTTACGAAGAAACGTCGAACCGATGTCGAGCGACGCTGAAACCGGAACGTTGACCGTCGCGCCAAAGCCGATGTCGGACGTGAACCGGTTGTAGTCGGTATAACCGACGAAGGCTTCGGCGTAGCGTTTGCCGAGCAGGCTGGGCGAATCGTCGGTCTGGGAAAACGCGGGAGCGGCGAGCGAGCACACGGCGAGTCCGGCGAGCAGGAAGGATTTCATGGGCGCGGAGGCTAGGCGGGGAAAAGCGACGCCGGCAAGGGCGGCGGCGAGCGGGGCGGGATTTAACCGTGGACATGATGGGGAGCGGTTTTTTGGGTGAGCGGCTTATGGTGAAACGACTCAATCCCCTTGGTCTCATGATGGTCGCAACGGTGGTCGCGTTTGGCACGGCTGGTCATGCCGCCAATCGAATCAATGCCGGCCAGATCGTCATCGATACGGCGCTGTCGGCGGAAGACATCGAGAGCATCCGCGCGCAGAAACGGTGGCCAGGAATCATGGTCGACTTGGATAAATCCGCAGGACTCGACGCACTTGCGTCGCTTGGAAAACTGCCGGAACTGAGAGCGCTCTCGTTGTCCGCCAGAAACGAAGACCTGACCTCGTTTGCGGAGCTCCCGGAGTTGCCTCGGCTGACGGTGCTGCGGGCCACGTCGTTGAAAAACTCGAAGAAGACGCCGTTCAGCCTGAAGCCGCTGGCACGTTATCGCGAGCTGGGGAGTATCTATTTTTTCAATACGAAGGTGACCGACGCCGATGCGCTGGCCGCTTGCACGCAGTTGCGCGAAATCAACTTTTACATGTCGGAGGTGGATTCGATCGAGTTCCTTCGCTCCACGCCGTGGGTGACCAGCCTGAACCTTTACGGGATCCAGCACACGTTCACGTCCTACGAGCCCGTGGCCACGCTCAAGCATCTGCAGGAGCTGAACATCTACATGAACCCGCAGGCCTCGGATGCCTCGCTGGCTCCGCTCGCGCAACTGACCCGGCTGCGCAGCATCAACCTTTTCGGCACCAAAGACGTGTCGTCGCTCAACTTTCTCGCGAACAGTCATGAACTCGAGGAGGTGGCTGCCAGCCGCAGCGTGAAGCTCACCGACATCGGCGCGCTCGCGGACAAAACGGTGTTGAGCAAAGTCGATTTGAGGGGCGTGAAGATCGATCAGATCCGCGCGCTGGGCGACAAGCCCCACCTCACGCACCTCAACATCGGCGATACGGCGGTCAAAGATCTCGCGCCGCTGCGCACGTCGCCGGCATTGCAGCAGCTGGACCTCGCGGATTCGGCGGTGGTCGATCTCGCGCCGCTCGCCGGTTTGCGCCGGTTGGAGAGCCTCGATCTCTCCGGGACCGGCGTGAGTGATCTCCGCGCGTTGCGCGAGGTCACGAGCTTGAAGGACTTGAAGTTGACCAACACACCGGTCGCCGATCTGACGCCGCTCGCCGGGCTGGACCGGTTGGTGGCGTTGGCGCTGGACCGCACTCAGGTGAAGGACCTGACGCCGCTGCACGGGTTGCACGATTTGAGGCGGCTGCGGGTCTCGAAAACGATCGCGCCCGCGCAGATCGAGGCGCTGCGCGACGCGCTGCCGTTGGTCGACGTCACCCAGATTTGAGGGGGGAACGGTCGGAAGGTTTGTCACTTATTAAGTGACAAATGGGCTTGGGGTGGCGGCGGAGTTTGACTGGGGGCGAGCGGTCGGCGGGCGAGGGCGGGCGGCCGCCCGGGGGGCTCGGGGACGGAGCGGGTGCTTGTGTCGAGGGCGGCGCGGGGCGAGGCTCGGCGCATTGTGATGATTTTTCGGATACGTATCAAACCGTGGGCGAAGCGGGTCTTGATGAGCGGGGCGCTGGCGCTCGGATGCGCGGGTGCGGTGGCGGAAGAGGCAGTGGTTCCGGCGAGCGTTAGCTTGCCGCAGGATAATCCCTATGCGGCGGCGTTCTCGGCGTTTAAGGGGCTCGGCAAAGAAGACCGGGATGCGCTGAACGCGGGCACACCGACTTCACCCGAGGCGGTGCGGGCGATGGATGAGATCGTGGCGTCGTTGGCGGCGGGGCGACGGGTCGAGCCGGTGGATTGGGGGACGGATTACTCGAAGGGAGCGGCGACGAATTTGGAGAAGCTGATGCCGGCGCTTCCTTTTGTGCGGGCCGGAATCGCGTCGTTGAATCACGTTTCGCCCGGCGAACGCGTGGAGCGCCTGCTTGGTGTCTTGGCTTGTGGACGACACGTTGGAAGCGAGGGACTTTTGCTGACGTTTGGGGTTCAACGTTCGACCGAAAGCCGGGTCGCCACGTGGCTGGAAAAGCATCGCGATCAAATCACTCCCGAGGAGGCGAGTCAGCTGCTCGCCGGGCTCGAAACGCTCCCGGCGGGGACCACGTTGGCGCACACGCTTATGCAGGAAAAAGCGGTCTTTATCGGCGGGATGCTGCGCGAGTTGAAGGAAGCGGCGGAGTTGTTGAGCGCGAGAAAAGACGACGTGGCGCGGGGCGTGCGCATGACCGGAATCGTGGTCGAGGGCGCGGCGACGCAGATTGGGTTCGAGCGGGATGGCGTGGGGTTCTGGCTGAAGCGCGGGCAGACGCGCGAAGGCGTGACGTTGCTCGAAGTCGATCCGGCAAACGACTCGGCGGTGTTGAAGATAAAGGGTCAAACCGTGCGGCTGCAGCTCTCGTCGAAGCGAATCGCGCGGATCGATCTTTCGCGGATGGACGCGGCGAGAAATGCGGCGCCGCACAATTCGGTGTTGAACATGATGGAGGGAATCGAGCCCGGGACGGACGGCGCGGCTGCGTTGCGAAACTTGGAGGCGGCGCTCACGGAAATCGGCCGGATCTATGATGAAGCGCGGGAGCGTCCGGAAGACTTTGCGGACGTGGAACGCGTGAAGGCGCGGACTGCGGGCCTTTCGCCGCTGGCCCAGCATGTCGCGGAGATGTTGCCGGACTTCGTCAAGCAGGAGGCGTCCGCGGCGGAGCGGGCGCGACGCATGCGCGAGATGTTGGAGGAGATCGCGGGACGGTAACTGTGCCGGGAGGGGGCGGCGAATTATCCGTTGGCGAGGAACGTTTGAAAACGTCGTGCGGCGTGGTCGGTTTCGGCGTCGTCGCGGCAGACGGCGTGCAGGTCTTTGTGCAACGCGACGTCGGCGAGCGGGGCGGACCAGAGACGACCGTCGGCGACTTCGTTGCGCACGGCGGAGGCCATCACCACGGAGACGCCGAGGCCGTTCATCACGGCGTGTTTCACGGTCTCGGTCGCGCCGAGTTGCATGGAGACGCGGAGCTTGGCGGCGCGTTCGCCGAGCGCGCGGCGCAGGACGGTGCCGGTGCCCGAGGCGGATTCGCCGCCGAGGAGCGGTTCGCGGGTGAGGTCGTCGGCGAGCAGGTGTTCGCGGCGGGTCCACGGATGATCGGGTGGGGCGATCACCACGAGCGGCTCGCGGCGCCAGACGACGCTGCGAAAACCGGGTGTGTCGGGCCACCATTCGAGCACGGCGCAATCGGCGCGTCCGTCGCGGAGGCGTTCGGCGGAGGCGGGGTTGTCGGCGACGGAGAGTTCCGGGCACAGCGAGGTCTCGTCTTGAAAACGCCGACAAAGCGGCGGCAGGAGGTAGGTGCCGATGTTGGAACTCGCGGCGATGGGCAGGCGCGGATCGCGGAACAAGGTTTCCAAGCGGCCGACGATCCCGGCGAGCGAGCGCGCGAGGGGCAGCGCCTGGCGTCCGGCGGGCGTGAGCGTGCAGCCTCGGCGGTCGCGCGCGAGGAGCGGGGCGCCGAGGTCGGTTTCGAGGACGCGGATTTGTAGGCTTAAAGCGGATACGGAGATCCGGAGCCGGCGGGCGGTGGCGCGGAAGTTTCCCGTTTCGGCGATGTCGAGGAAGGCGCGGAGCGCGGGGAGTTTCATGGCGCGGCGTGAGCGACTGCAGGAGCGTGCGCAAGCGACGGCTGGTCGGGGCGGTTGACGGCTTCGGGAGGTTGGCCGCCGGCGAGGGCGATGCGGAGTTGTTCGATAGCGGCGCGGGTGATGGCGCGGCGGGCGTCGTCGGTGGCGGAGCCGAGGTGCGGGGTGAGCAACGTGCGGTCGGGGCGGGCGCGGAGCAGCGGGTGGATGTCGTCGGGGCGGTCGGCGCGCGCCCAGTCCTCCATCTCGTAAACGTCGGCGGCGTAACCCGCGAGGTGCCCCGAGGCGAGCGCGTCGGCGACGGCGGCCTCGTTCACGACGGAGCCTCGGCAGACGTTGATGAGGTGGGAGCCGCGCGGCATGCGGGAGAGCAGAGTGGCGTCGATGAGGTGTTGCGTGGTGGCGTTGAGCGGCACGAGCGGCGCGAGGAAGTGACTGGTCGCGACGAGTTGCGGCAGCGGCAACCAGGTGAGGCCGAGGGCGCGTTCCTCGGCCGGTTCGAGGCGGCGCGGATCATGATAACACAGTTCGAGTTCGAAGCCGGCGAGGCGGCGGGCGGCGGCGCGGCCGACCGCTCCGAGTCCGATGAAGCCGAGGCGGCGTCCGCTCAGGCCGGTGCCGTAGAGAATGGGACGCCAGCCACGGAAACGTCCGCCGCGCACGAGGGCGTCGCCGGCGAGGACGTTGCGCGTGAGCCCGAGCAGGAGTCCGATGAACAACTCGGCGGTGGGCACGGTGAGGAGGTCGGGCACGAGGGTGAACCAGATGCCGCGTCGGGTGCAGGCCTCGATGTCGAAGTTGTCCGCGCCTTTGAGCGCGGCGGCGACGATGCGCAGGCGCGGGCACGCGGCGAGGAACGCGTCGTCGATGCGATCGGGCATGAAGACCATCAGCCCCTCGGCGTCGTGGGCGCGGGCTAGGATCTCGGCGCGCGTCCACGATTCGCGGTCGCGATTGGCGACGGGGTCGGCGAAGGCGGCGAGTTCGTCGAGGAGGTCGTCGTGTATCCAGTTTGTGACTACAACGCGGGGTTTGCGCGCGGTGGCGAAGGCGGGGGCGGTCATTTGATTTGGGTGCGGAGCCAGGAGCCGAAGCCGTCCACGAGGGTGACCATGAGGAGGATGACGAGGATGATGGCGGAGACCTCGGTGTATTGCATGATGCGCAGGGAGCCGATCAGCTCGAAACCGATGCCGCCCGCGCCGACGGCGCCGAGGATGGTGGAGGCGCGGAAGTTGTATTCCCAGCGGTAGATGGCGACGTCGGCCATCTTGCCGAGCACCTGGGGGAGGACGGCGTGGACGATGCATTGGAGCGGGCCGGCCCCGGCTGCGCGGGCGGCCTCGACGGGGCGTTGGTCCACGTGCTCGACGGCCTCGGCGAAGAATTTTCCGATCATGCCGATGGAGTGGAAACCGAGCGCGAGCACGCCGGGCAAGGCGCCGAAGCCGACGGCGGCGACGAAGATGATGCCCATGATGAGTTCGGGCACGGCGCGGAGGAAGTTGAGGACGACGCGGGCGACTTGATAGACGGCGGGGTGCGGCGAGGTGTTGCGCGCGGCGAGGAAGGCGAGGGGCAGGGAGCCGAGGACGGCGAGCGCGGTGC
Source organism: Opitutaceae bacterium UBA4094 (assembly GCA_002382525.1). Lineage (GTDB taxonomy): Bacteria > Verrucomicrobiota > Verrucomicrobiia > Opitutales > Opitutaceae > Rariglobus. Next base: position 4,970 of record DFYA01000102.1, on the reverse strand, counting down.
CGGCGACGCTCATGGCGAGCGTGTCGAGCACGGGGCGGATCCAACTGCCGCCGTTGGCGAAGTTGGGCGGGAGCATTTCGCCGACGAGGTCGAAGAAGTCGGGGACGCCGGTGGCGAGCCGGTCGATGTCGAAAAGACCGGTGGCCCAGCATGCGCCGGCGACGACGACGACGGCGCCAGCGGTTTGGAGAGCGAGCGTGCGGGCGCGGCGGCGATCGTGGGCAAAGATGTCGGTCGCGGCGGTTTCGGCCTCGGGTGAAAGGGTGTGGAGTGGGCGCGTGGTGGTGGACATGGCGAGTGAGACTTGGAAGGACCCGACGGGGTCGTCGGGTCTCCAGGAGAGTTGGCCCGCGGAAGGGTCGGCGTTGTTAGAACTTCGAGAGATCGAGTTTGAGGATGGAGCCGAGATCGCGGATCGAATCGTAGTCGGCGTCGGTGGCGGCGGCGAAGCCCTCGGCTTTGAACGGCTTCAGGATCGCGGGGTCTTTGAGGTCGATGAAGGCGGCGCGGATCTTGGTCTTCAGCTCGGGCGTGAGGTTGGCCTGCATGGTCCACGGGTAGTTGGGATACGGCGCGGAGACTTGCACGACTTTGACTTTGTCGGGGCTGATGAGGCCGCGGGCGACGAGGGAGTTGAAGATCGGGCGGGAGAGGCCGCCGGCTTGGGCGCGGCCGTTTTGCACGGCGATCGCGACGGCGTCGTGAGTGCCGAGGAACTGTTCGCTGTAGTCGCGTCCGGCCTGGAGGTTTTGTTTTTGTAGCATCGCCTTCGGGATGAGGTGCGACGAGGTGGAGGCCTGGTCGCCGTAGGCGAACGTCTTGCCCTTGATGTCGGCGAGTTTCTCGATGCCGGCGGAGGTGTTGGCGATGATGACGCCCTCGTAGGTGGGCTCGCCCTTGCTGACCTGGACGGCGAAGGCCTCGATGTCGGCCTTGCCCTTGGCGAGCACGTAGGAAAGCGGTCCGAAGTAGGCGAGTTCGATGCGGCCGCGGCGCATGGCCTCGATCATGGACGAGTAGTCGGTGGTGACGATGAGCTCGACCTGCTTGCCGGTGGCCTTCTCGAGGTAGGCTTTGAGGGCGGCGTTGTTTTTGATGAGCGTGGAGGCGTTTTCGTCGGGGAGGAGGGCGGTGCGGAGGATCTTGGGATCCTCGGCGGCGGTGGAGGCGAGGGCGGCGAACGAAGCGAGACCGAGGACGGCGAACGCGCGGAGCGAACGGAGGAGGCGGTAGGTTTTCATGAGGTGTAGTGAAAAGAAGGATACGTGATTGGACGGCGGGAAATCAGGCGGCGGACGCGGCGAGTTCGCCGGGGGCGGGGAGGGAGGATTCTTCGGCCTCGGCTTGTTCGAGGGCGTCGGGGTTGCCGTAGATGGAGAGCAGCGCGGCTTGGGAGAGCTCGCTCGGGGGGCCGTCGAACACGACCTCGCCGGCGCGCAGGCCGACGACGCGATCGGCGAATCGACGGGCGAGGCCGACTTGGTGAAGGCTCACGACGGTGGCGATGCCGGATTCGCCGCAGATCTCGCGGAGAAGGGTGAGCAGTTGAAAGGAGCGCGCGGGGTCGAGGCTGGCGACGGGTTCGTCGGCGAGAAGCAGGCGCGGTTTTTGAGCGAGGGCGCGGGCGATGCCGACGCGTTGTTGTTCGCCGCCGCTCAACTGGTCGGCGCGCTGGAGGGCCTTGTGGAGGAGGCCCACGCGGTCGAGGCAGGCCAGGGCGAGACGACGGTCGGCGGAGGGGAGGGCGAGCGAGCGCCAGAAACCATGGTGGCCGAGGCGGCCGGTGAGGACGTTGCGGAGGACGCTGCGGTTGGGGATGAGCTGGTGTTGTTGGAAAATCATGCCCGTGCGGCGGCGGTGGCGAATGATGTCGGCACGGGACGGGGCGGCGGGAAGGTCCTCGGCGAGGAGCACGCCGGTGGTGGGGAGTTGCAGGAAGTTGAGCGTGCGGAGGAGCGTGGATTTGCCGGCGCCGGAGCACCCGAGGAGCACGGTGAAGCCGCCGCGATGGAACGAGAGGGTGGTGGGAGCGAGGGCGCGCACGCCGCCCGGAAAGGTCACGCTCACGCCGTCGAGCGAGATGAGAGAAGGATGGGTGGTGTTCATAAAAACGAAACGTCGGGTGGGTTTCGTTCAATGAAACAGGACAAGCGTGTCGGTTGTGTGGCGTCCGCGTGAACAAACGGTGACAAGCGCGATGGGTTTCACGTGTTTTGCAGGGCGAGCCGCGCAAGCCCTGCGCAGCGTTCGCCAAGTTTCGCCCAGCGTTGGGCGTTGAGTGGGCGCGGAGCGGAGCGGTTGGATATAAGCATGATCTGCTACGCTCCATCTGGCGCGGCTTCGGGCGAAGTCCGCACCGCTCTCACTCCGGCGAGCGCCGCCGCGCTCGTGCAAGCGGGGCTCACCGTGCACGCGGCGCCCGGCCTGGGCGCGGGGTCGTTTCACGGCGACGAGGAATATCGCGCGGCGGGCGTGACGTTGCGCGCCGACGAAGATGCCGCGCTCGCCGAGGCCGATCTCGTGATACGCGTGGGCAAACCCTCGGCGGATTCCGTTGCGCGCATGAAACGCGGCGCGGTGCACCTGAGTTTCCTCGATCCGTTCAACGAGCCGGCGCTTCTCAACGCGTTCGCCGTAGCCGGCGTGAGCGCGGTGAGCCTGGAGATGATCCCGCGCACGACGCTCGCGCAGAAGATGGATGCGATTAGTTCGCAGGCCAGCTTGGCGGGTTACGTCGCGGTGTTGCAGGCGTCGGCGCGGCTGGGGCGGATTCTGCCGATGATGATGACGCCGGCCGGCACGTTGATGCCGTCGCGGGTGTTTGTGATCGGCGCGGGGGTCGCGGGCTTGCAGGCCATCGCCACCGCGAAACGTCTCGGCGCACGCGTCGAGGCGTTCGACACGCGTCCGGTGGTGGAGGAGCAGGTGCGCTCGCTGGGCGCGAAGTTCATCAAGATCGATCTCGGTGAAACCGGCCAGGCGGCGGGAGGCTACGCGCAAGCGCTGACGCCCGAGCAGATCGCGCGGCAACAAGCCGGCATGGCCAAAGTGTGCGCGCAGGCCGACATCGTCATAACGACCGCCAAACTCTTCGGGCGCAAAGCACCGGTGCTCGTCACGCAGGCGATGCTCGCGGGCATGAAGCCCGGCAGCGTGGTCGTCGATCTCGCGATCGACACCGGCGGCAACGTCGAAGGCTCGGTTCCCGGACGCGATGTTACCACGGCAAACGGCGTGCTCATCCTCGGTCAACCGTGCCTTGAGCGCCTCGTGCCGGCGCATGCCTCGCAGGCGTTTGCCGCGAACATCGCGGCGTGGATCACGCATTTCTGGGACACCAAAACCAAGGAGCTGCGCCTCGATCCGGCCGACGAGATTCTCAAGGGCTGCCTGCTCACGCGCGACGGCGCGATTGTGCATCCGCAATTCGCCGCAAAATAAAATTTATCAACCGCTAAGAACGCGAAGCCGCGCGAAGACGATCCCTCTCGTTTTATCGTCATTCTCACTTCGCGTGTCTTAGCGCACTTCGCGGTTAAACAAATTCTCTTCCTTTCCCGCCATGGACCTCATGCTTCTCTTCTTCATCTTCACGCTCGCGGCCTTTCTTGGCTTCGAGCTCATCGCGAAAGTGCCCTCGCAGTTGCACACGCCGTTGATGTCCGGTTCCAATGCGATTTCCGGCATCACCATCGTCGGCGCGATCATCGCCGCCGGCACCGACGACAACTCGTGGCTCACCACGGTGCTCGGCACCGGAGCCGTGGTGCTCGCGATGGTCAACGTCGTCGGCGGCTACCTCGTAACCGACCGCATGCTTGGCATGTTTAAAAAGAAAACCGCCGCCTCGGCCGCCGCCGGCGCCGCGAAGAAGGAGGACGTCAAATGAACACCGCCAGCCTCATCAACTTCGCCTACATCGTCGCCTCGATCCTCTTCATCCTCGGATTGAAGATGCTCGGGCGGCAGGCGTCCGCCCGGCGCGGCAATCTCGTTTCGTCCATCGGCATGTTGATCGCCGTGGTCGTCACGCTGCTCGACAAACAGGTGATCGATTACACGTGGATCGTCGTCGGTATGATCACGGGTTCTGTGATCGGCGTCGTCTGCGCACGCGTCGTTAAGATGACCTCGATGCCCGAGATGGTCGCGCTGCTTAACGGCTTCGGCGGACTCGCCTCGCTCCTCGTCGGTTGGGCCGAATACGGGAAGATACGCGCCTACGGCTGGGACCGCTACCTCGCCGAATTTGGGGGCAACGCGGCCTTCACGAGCACGGCCATCTTCCTCGCGGTGCTCATCGGCGGCGTCACGTTCACCGGCTCGCTTTACGCCTTCGCGAAACTCTCCGAGCTGCTCAGTGGAAAACCCACGCTCTTCCGCGGACAACACATCATCAACGCCCTCGTGGTGGTATTGATCTTTGCGGGCGGAGCGACCGCGATTCTCGCCACGGACCCGCAATGGGTGCTCGTTGGCTTCACGACCTATCTCGTGCTGGCGCTGGTGCTTGGCTGGGCCTTCGTGATGCCCATCGGCGGCGGCGACATGCCCGTCGTGATTTCGCTGCTCAACAGCCTCTCGGGTCTCGCGGCGAGCGCTGCGGGTTTTGTGATCGGTAACAACGTCTTGATTGTCGCCGGCTGCTTGGTCGGCACCAGCGGCGTGATCCTCTCGGTGATCATGTGCAAAGCCATGAACCGCTCGCTCCTCAACGTGCTCTTCTCGGGCTTCGGTTCGGGTGTCGTGGCGTCCGCGTCTTCGGACGGTGTGATTCAGGGCGAACTCAAACCGATCTCCGCCGAGGATTCGTTTTCGGTGCTCGAAGCGGCGCGTCAGGTTGTATTCATTCCCGGATACGGAATGGCGGTGTCGCAGGCGCAGCATCAGGTGCGCGAGCTGGCCGATCTCTTGGAGCAAAACGGCGCCGAGGTGCGGTTCGCGATTCACCCGGTGGCGGGCCGCATGCC
>DFYA01000103.1 GCA_002382525.1 Opitutaceae bacterium UBA4094 | reverse complement strand
GGCATGGTCCAGACTTGGAGGTCGGCAGAGACGCCCACGGAATACACGAGGGCTCCGGGGTTGAGCAGGCGCGGGTAAGTGAAGATCAGGTGGAGGATCCCGGTATCGGGATCGGTCTCAAGGCGGGTGGAGTAGGGCAGGCGGTCGTCGCGTTGACGCGGATCGGTGTTGAAGGCGTATTCGAGGAGGTTGGGAATGCCGTCGTCGTCCGAGTCGCCGCGTGAGCCGTGAATACCGGCGGAGGAGTTCGGGTCAAAGCCGTGGGCGGTTTCCCACGCGTCGGGCAGGCCGTCGAGATCGGTGTCAGTGTGAAGCGCGTAGGTAACGGTGAAGCTGCACGTGGTGATGTTGGCCGGGCTTGCGTTGTCGGTCGCGGTCACCGTGAACACATTTTCGCCCAAGGTGAGGGTGAAGGGGTGCGTCCAGTCGGTAAGGGAATCGGCGAGGTGGCCGTTGACCCTAACGGCGCTGAGGCCATGGGCATCGAAGGCGGTGCCGCGCAGAGAATAGTCGGGCGCAAAAACGATAGCGGAAGAGAGAAGGGCCAAGCTCGGACCTGTGGCGTCTTGGTGGGAAGAGACAACCGGGCTCCACGCGCTTTCGTGAAGTTCGGGCGGGGCGTTCTCATAGACGATGGACCAGTCGGAGAGCGAGGGCGTTTGAAGTGGGTCGAGGGTGGTTAAACGGCCGCGTAACCGCAAAGCGGTCTGGCTGAAAAGAGCGGGCAACGCGCCGAGGTCGGTGCCGGGCGGGAGGTCGGCGGCAAGGAGGGTGCCTGCGGCGTCGAGCACGTCCACGGTGAGGCTGGTGCCGTCGGGGGTGGAGGCGGTGTAGTCGATCACACTCCACCGGTGAAGGGGTGAAGGTGTGATGACGGGCGATAGGATTTGGCCTTGGGACACGTAGCCGGTCCCCTCGGTGGCGGTGGCTAATGCCAGTGTCACCGCGTCGGGGGCAACGTCGGCCGACGTGCCGATGTGCGTGGCGGTGAGGAAGTCGGCTCGGGCAGTCTGAGTCCACGTTTGCGTGAGGGGCAGACTGAGACGGGTGCGAGCGCGATAGAACCATTTGCCTTCGGCAAGGGGGGCGAAGGTGTGCTCGGTGGCTGAGGTCCAGGGGCTGGTCAGGGGTGAAGCAAAGGTTGCCGTGGACGAGGCTTGAACTTCCGTAGCGGTGAGGCCGCTGGTTGTGGCCGGCGGAGTCCAAGCGACGGTGTTGGTGGTTCCACCAGTCACGACGGGCTCGCTCGCGAGGAGGGGCGGGGCCAGTCGGATATCGAAGGCCCCGGACTCGCCTGAGATCGCGCCTGCGGAGGCGTGGAGCACCATGTTGGTGCTCGGTTGAGTGAAGGTGATGGGGCCTGTCCAAGACCCGGAGGCGAACGCGCCCGTGGTGGGGGGGGTGACGCCGCCACCGGGGGCTTTCGTTAGCAAGCGGATGTTGGGAATATGATCCGAGTAGAATGGTTCGGGGTCGGTGCCGCTCCACGTGAGCGGATCGCCGTCGCCGCTATCGGAGTAGTGATAGATCGCTCGGTTGGTAGCGGCTGTTGCCTCGATCCGCGCGTTCGATGTGTAGCTCGAGTTGTTGAAACTGAAGTCGACGAGCAGGTGGTCGGTCCCGTTGTAGACAAACGGCGTGGTGAAGAGAAAGTCCGTCCATCCAGTTTGGGCGACGGTGGTGTTGCTTTGGTGCACCACGGTCCAGCCCGTGCTTTCCCATGCGGCCCCGGACGTGGGGTATCGGGCGAGGGAGGTGGTCTTTATGCGGATAGTCCAGTTGTTGAGCGTCTGAGAAGGAACGGTGAGCACCTTGAGTGCGAGGCCTGTGATCGAGGCGGCGCCGCCGAGTTCGGAGGCCGGGTAGATCACCTGTGTGCGGCAATCGTCGAAATGGGTGTATAGCGGTAGGTTTGACGAGGCGGTGCCCGTTCCGATCTGCCGCCGTGCTCCGGCGAGAGAGAGCGTCGCAGGGCCGGTGAATGTGGGCACGGGGTTCCCGTAGCTGTCCTCGGCGACGATAGTAAGGTCGGTGGGCTGATTGGTTATTGGCGTGTCGGCGGGGATTCTAAGGGAGAGGCGGGCGAGTTTCGCCGGGCTGACGTTAAACAGGTTCGAGTCGGTGACAGGGAGGCCGGGCGGGGCGGCGCGGAGGTAGGTGGCGGGGCCGGCGGTATCGACTCGGAAGGAGGCCGTGCCGGTGCCGCCGACGAAGACGGATGCGGGGGTGAGGAGGGCGGGGCCGGTGGCATTGACGGCGGTGACGGGAACCCGGCGGCGGTAGGCGGTGGCGATCGTGCCGTCGATGGTGCGGACCGTCAGGGTTGCGGTAAAACTGGAGCCAGCGGTCTGCGCTTCAGGGATGGCGGACCACGTGATGGTTGCGGGGTCGTCGTCGAGAACGGTGATGCTCGCGGTGCCGCTCGTGAACCCCGGGGCGGACACGGTGAGGGTCACCGTTTGTGCGCCGTCGAGCAGGTCGTTATCTTCAACGCGTGTGAAAATCTCCGCTGAGTTCGCCCCGGCTGGAATCGTTCCCGTTGTAGAGGGGATCTTGGCCGGGTCGCTCGAGGTGATCGTGACCGCGACAGGGGCGGAGGTCTTCCCTGCGAGCCGAACGACGGGGCGAAAAGAATAGGCGCCTTCGCTAATGCCATCGGGCACAGAGATCGTCAGGGTGCGGCTATCGTTGTCGATGATTTCGATGGTGGTGCTGCTCGACGTATAGTTTTGGACGGAAGCGGTAAGCGTGGCGGTTTGCGGGCCGTCGAGGAGGTCGTCGTCGGGGAAGGTGAGCGGAAAGCTGACGGAGGTGTGTCCGGGCGGTATAGTGACGGTGTCGGGGACTTGGAGTTCGGTCGTGTCGGATGACGCGAGGAGAACGACGACCGGCGAGAGGGCGGGCGCCGAGAGCGTGACGGTCGCCGCATCGAGGATCGTGCCGGAGCCTTCGGTGCGTGGAGAATCTGCAGTCACGGTGAGTGTCGCAGTTTCGTCGTCGTCAACGAGCACGGTGGCCGGTTTGGGGGTGTAGGATTCGCTCGTGAACGGGGTGACGGTGACGGTGCGGGTGCCGTTGAGGCCGGCATCGTCGGTCAAGATAACGTCAAAAGGCACGGACGTTTGGCCGGCAGGCAAGATGATGTTGCGGCTGACGTCGAGGATGCCGGGGGCGGAGGACGTAAGTTGGATGGCGATGTCGGCTTCGGCGGCGCGGACAATCTCGACGCGACCGACGCCGGGTGCGGTGCCGGAACCCTCGGTGAGGCGAGCAGGAAGGAGGACGCGCAGCGGCGGAGGCGGCACCAAGGTCGGCGCTTCTAGAAGGTAGAGCACGCCTGTTTCCGTGACGAACGCGAGTCGGCGAGCACCGCAGCGCACGAGGTGGATCGGGTAACCGTCGAGGGGGCCGAGGGCAAGGGTGCCCACGGGGGCGCGGGTGTGCAGGTCGAAGACGCGGAGCGTGGAGCCGCTAAGGAGATAGATCCGTTCGTCGTCGAGCGAGGGCTCGACGGGGCCGTAAGCACCGAGGTCGGTGTAGCTGTTCATGACCTCGGGATCGAACACCGTGCCTTGGGTGGTGTAGAGGTGTGCCCCCAGCCGCTTGTAGCGTTGGGTATAGGTAGCGTGGAAGCTCCACTGGCTGCTCAAGTGCTTCAGGCCATCGGGTCGAACCGAGAGGCGGGTGAACTGGTGCTCGTGGCCGTAGAGCTTGGAACCGTCAGCAGAGGCGATAATCGCGCTACTGGTGTAGCTTCCCTCGAACACTTTTGGCAGAAGGACGCCGTTCTCGAACAAGCCAACCCCGTAGCCACCGGAGGAGCCGACGGACTTCAGCCGAGCGGCCACGGCGGTGGGGCGCCCGGGGATGGTGGCGATGTCTCCTGCGCGTTGAAGGTCATGCGGGGAGTTGATCTGATGCACCGGGAAGCTGGTCGCTTCGCCCAGCGATTCACCGACGGGCACGCGGGAGATGGCGAATGCGCCGTCCAATATCGTGTAGGCGTATTGATCGTCGGTGGTGAGGGCGATACGGCCGGGGTTGTCGCCCAGATAACGTGCGGAGAGCGGAGCGAAGGCGACCGGATCAACTTGGAGGAGGGAGTTGCCGAAAACCGGCGCGGTGTTGCTTAGCGACACCAGGAGACGGTTGCTCGAGGCGTGATAGGCGACGTCTCGCGCCCCGATGTCGGCGCGGCGCAAGACGAGACCCGCAGCGGGGGTAACGCTCACCTCGGAGATGGACTCGTTGTTGGTTGTGTTGGGGTCGCCCGTGGTGGAGCTGACCTGCACGGTATTGGTGGCGGTGCCGGAGGTCGCGGGCGTGATCGTGAAGCGCAGGGTGACCTCGGACCCGGCCGGCAAGGTGCCCAGAGCGGCGGTGATCTGCGTTGAGGTTGCCGTGACCGAGCCTTGGCTGGACAGGATGCCGACCGGAGTCGCTCCCGCCGGGAAAGTATTCGCGAGGACCACGGAGGCGGCCGGCCCGCCGCCGAGGTTGCGCACCGAAACGAGATAGTTGAGGGGACGGCCGACGACGGCGGGATTGGGCGTGACAAGCTGGGTGACTTGGAGATCCGCCGAGTCCGCGGTGGGCACCAGAACGGTGTTGAGGAGGAAAATCTGGGTGCGTGTGCGGAAGGCGAGGCCTCCTGCGCCCATGCGTATCAGCTGCGAGGGGTTCCCCGACACGCCGGCAACGTCGATGGCGCCCACTTGGGCAAAACGATCGGTGTCGTAGGCGCGGAGTCGTCGGACGCCGCCGCCTTCGTCGGAAAGGAGGTAGACGCGCTTCGCGTTCACATCTGGTCGCACGGGACCAGAGTAAGGAAGGGATGCGAGGATGCGGAGCGCTTCTCCGTCCATGACCTGGCCACCGGAAGCTGCGATCAGGTCGCCATCGGCATGGATACTCACACCATATCCGGCAATCATATCGCTGATCTCATCGCGCTTGGTCGCCCCGCCCGCTGACACGACATAGCGCCTGAATTCGAATCCAGAGTGGGATCCGTTGTAGGAATACAAACGTCCGCCCGCGCCTGCTTCCATGGAGGTCGCCAAGTAAAAGTCTTGGGCTGTTCCGGGGCGGGGCTTTCCGTTGTCGTAGAGCCGCAGCCGCGTGTCGGCGCCGTCGCGTTCCAAGACAGCCAGCGAGGTCGGGGCGTTCGGCAGCGCCGCGATATCCGCAGCGCGGTAACTGTCGCCGATGGCAAAGTCGGGCCTGACTGCCAACGCCGGCAGGGAAACCGCGCGGATCTTTTTCCCTGAAGTGTGCGTCACCCACAGGCGGCTGCCGTCCGTCGCCCGGGCGAGGTGGGTGGCGGCGGTGGTGGCTACGGTCACGGGAGTGCCGAGGGCGCCGGTGTCGGGGTGGATCGGCACGAGCGTGCCAGCAGGCGTGCTGGCGTAGAGGCGGTGGGTGCCGGGATCGTAAACAATGTCGTTGTTGGCCAACGCGACTGTCTGCACGACGGGCACGCGAACCGTGAACGCGTTCGAGGTGCCGCGAGCCGAACCGAGCTCGCTGCGAAGAGTCCACTTTTTGCCTGCCGCTTGGCAGGTGATTGCTCCGGTCCAGGAGCCGTTGATGAAGGAGCCGGTCTGGTCGGGTTGAACCGTGGCGGGTGTGTTGCCGATCGCGCCGGAGAGGGCGGTGACGCCGGCGAAGCCGGAGGCGGGCGCGCCGTTGATGTCGAGGGCGGTGATGCGAATCAAGGACGCTTGGCCGACGTATTGCGGCGAAAGGATCGGATCGAACGCAAACGACGCGGGGTCGTTGTCGGCCACGAGAACGGTCGCTTCGGCGTCGGCGAAAGTGTCGGCCGCCGCAGTGACGGTGACCGCCTGCACGCCGTCGGTTTCCGGGTCGTCGGGCAGGGTAACCGGGAACGTGGCTGCGAGCGAGCCGGCTGCGAGGGTGACGGTGGCTGGCACCTGCAGCTTGTTCGGAGCGGAGCTGGAGAGCGCGATGGTGAGCGGTGCGGTCAACGTGCCGCTGAGCGCGACCTTGCCGGCGGCGGGAACGGTGCCGCGGCCTTCCGCAAGCCCGGCGATCAAGGTCAGCGCAAGGTCCCGAGCGTCGTTGTCGGCCACCGTGAGCGTGGCTTGACCGCCGGCCCAGCCGGCGACGGAAGCGGTGAGGACCGCGTCGCGTGGACCCTCGATCCGGGTGTTGTCGGGGAACGTGACGGGGAACTCGGCGCTGGTGGCGCCTGCGGGCACGATGACTGAGGCGGGGACGAACGCGGCGTCGGGCAGGCTGGACGCCAGGGAGATCGATACCGGGACGACGGGCGCGTCGCTGATCAGCACGCGACCGGTGCCGGTCGCGCCCTCGGTGGGGTTGGCGGGCAGTTCGAGTGAGAGTGCGGCCGATTCGTCGTCGTGAATGGTGAGGAGAAGCGGTGTGGCGTGGTAGCCGGCGGCGGACGGGCGGATGGCCACGGTGCGGGTGCCATCTAGCCAGGTGTTGTCGAGAATCGAGAGCGGCACGATGGCCGAGGTGGCGCCTGCGGGGACGATGATTCCGGCGGGCGCGGGGATCGTTGCGGGCGCGCTGCTGGTGAAGGTGACGGTAAGCGGAGCGGTGGGCGGGGGTGAGAGCCTCAACGTGGCGGGGGCCGACGCGGCGGTCTCGACGACGGCGGCGAGCGGGTCGAAACCGGCCGCTTGGGGCGGTGCGCCGAGAAGCGTGACGTCGTCGATGTTCCAGCCCGAGAGCGACCAGGCGCGGGAACTCAAGACGGTGTAGGTCCAACGCAGGAAGACTTCGGACTGGTTGTCGGCGTAAGCGGAGAGATCGATGTCCTGCAGGCTCCATGCGGTCTCGCGGATGGAGCTGGTGCCATTGCGCCAGAGCGTGCGCCACGAGGTGCCGTTGGTGGAGAGTTCGACAGTGGCCGAAACGAACGGCTCGTAGTCGCTGTTGAGCCAGCGACGGAACTGAAGGCGCGTGGCGGCGTAGCCCGTGAGGTTGAATGGGCCAGCGGTCAGGGTATGCGGTCCGCCGAGCGTGAGGCTGTAATTGCCGGAGAGGTTTACGCCGAAGACGTGGTCGCCCGTGTGACCCGATGCCGGATCGGGACCTCCGAGACTGCCGCCGCCCAGGCCAGCAGGTTTGCCGAACGCCCATTGTCCGGTGCGGGGCCAGCCCGGATCGACGGAAAGGTCAAAGTGGGCAATGGCCGGCGGCATGACGGTGAGGGTCAACAGCCGGAGGTGCGCCTTGCCGCTAGCGACGTCGGTGATCGTCAGTTGGCCGGTGTGGGTGCCGATGGCTAGTGATTGGATGACGGACGGGACGAGGGACAGCACGACGGATGAGGAGCTGTTCGGGTGCGCGGTGCCGGAGGGCGCGGCGAGCTCCGCCCACGGCGCGTCGAACGTCGCGGACCATGCACGAGGCGACGAGGTGGGGTTGCGCACGGTGTAGGCTTCAGGTGCGGCGGGGACCTCTCCGCCGTCGGGCAACGAGGCGGACCAACCTGCAGCCGGAGACACCAAGAGGTTTTCCAGTGCGAGGAGTGCGGCGTGCGCGTTGAGGCGGCCGCCGGATCGGGTCTTGGTGGCGAGCGAAGGGATCAGGTCCACGGAGGCCAGCAGGGCGGTCTTGATGTCCGCAGCAGTGAGGGAGGGCCGGTAAGCTTTCAGCAGCGCGGCGGCGCCGGAGACGTGAGGTGCGGCCATGGAGGTGCCGCTGAGGGATTGGTAGGCG
>DFYA01000242.1:37738-42547 GCA_002382525.1 Opitutaceae bacterium UBA4094 | reverse complement strand
CCCCTGCGAAGCGACACAAAAACATGGACTCACTTTTAACTGCTCAGCGCGATGATGAGATTTTCGACGTGGTCAACGACCGCGACGAGGTGACCGGGCAGGCCGCGCGCAAAGAAGTTCACCGGCGGCGCTTGTTGCACCGCGCGGTGCATGCGCTGGCGTTTGGCACAGACGGGCGGGTGTTTTTGCAAAAGCGTTCGATGCTGAAAGACACGGCGCCGGGATGCTGGGATTCGTCGTGCTCGGGGCATCTCGACAGCGGCGAACCGTATGACGTGGCCGTGGTGCGCGAGTTGATGGAGGAGATCGGGCTGGCAGTGACGCCGGAGCACGCGTTGGAGCCGTTGTTCAAGCTCGATGCGTGTGCGGACACGGGCTGGGAGTTTGTGTGGATTTACCGGTTACGGAGCGACGGGCCGTTTGTGCTGCATCCGGGTGAGATCGAGCGCGGCGAGTGGTTCTCCGTAGACGAGGTGACGCGCGGTATTGCTGAACGTTCGCGGGAGTTTACTCGGGCGTTTAAGTTTATCTGGCCTCGGGTGCTGGCGGCAGTGGGGCGGTGAGGAGGCGATTACGCCTGCGGTTACCGGACTGCGGCGGGGTGCCGCGTGTCCTCTAGCGCGTGGGTTTGGTGCCGCTGGCGAGGAGTGTCTCGAACCAAGGTTCGGTTTCTTCGCGGGCAACCGTGCTGACTTCGACTTGGTGGAAGCCGGCTTGCTTCAGAAAACCGTGGAGCGCGCTTTCTTTGAAACCGAGCCAGACGTCGGCGTAGAGTTCGTAGGCTTTTTCGAAAGTGTGCTCCTTTAAATCGAGGATGAGCACTTGGCCGCCGGGTTTCAGAATGCGAAAGGCTTCTCGCACCGCAGTTTCGGGGTGCTGGGCGTGGTGGAGTGCCTGACTGAGGATGGCAAGGTCCACGGATCGGTCGGGGAGGGGCACGTGCTCAATGTCCCCGAGTTTGTAGGAGAGGTTGGCGAGTCCGTTTTTGTCGGCGAATTCGGTGCCGACCTCGACCATGCGCGGGGAGTTGTCGATGCACCACACCTTGCTCGCGCGGCGGGCGAGGAGTTGGGAAAGGATGCCTTCGCCGGCGCCGAGATCGGCGATGACGATGTGCGGCGTGAGGCGGAGCGCGAGGTGTCCGATGGCTTCCCACGAGCGGCCGGGGCAGTGGTTTTTGCCGAGCTTGCCGGCGATGAGATTAAAATACTGCTCTTGATGATCGCGGCGTTTTTTGAGGATGCGGTCGAGATTGGCGCGGTCTTCTACGAGTTCGGGCAGCGTGCCGACGGAGTCGCAGGCGGCTTGGAGCAGGGCGTGGCCCTTGGGGTCGAGGTTGGGGCGGAGCGAATAAAACGCTTTTTTGCCATCGCGGCGGTCCACGACGATCTCGGCCTGACGGAGCAGCGCGAGTTGAGACGAGATGCGCGACTGGGCCATGCCGAGGATTTCCTGGAGCTCGGCGACGGAGAGTTCTTCCCGCAGGAGGAGCGCGAGCAGGCGCAGCCGCGTGGGGTCGGAGAGGAGCTTTAAGGTATCCCAGGAGGCATTCACGGCGGCGCGGGGTTAAATGTATTCGCGACGTAGATTGCTGGGAAGGAGTCCGAGTTCCTCGCGGTATTTCGCCACGGTGCGCCGGGCGATGTTGATGCCCTTTTCCTGGAGCTTCACGACGATTTCCTGGTCGCTGAGCGGCTGGCTACGGTCTTCGCCTTCGATCAGGTCGTTGATCATGTCCTTCACGCTGGTGTTGGAGACGGAGGCGCCGCTTTCGGACTGATAGCCTGGGGTGAAGAAGAACTTGAAATCAAAAACGCCGTGCGGGGTTTTGATATATTTGTTGGCGATGGCGCGGCTGACGGTGGTCTCGTGGACCCCGACGACATCGGCGATCTGCGTCATCGTGAGCGGGCGGAGTTTCGACACGCCGTGTTCGAAGAACTCGAGCTGGACCTTGATGATTTCGCGGGTGATGCGCTCGATGGTCTGCTGGCGCTGATCGATGGAGTTGATGAGGAACTTGCCGGAGCGGATGCGTTCGCGGATGTAGTCGCGTTCCTGTTTGGAGAGGCTGCCCTTGGCGATGAGGTCCTTGTAGGTATTCGAAATCCGGAGACGCGGGATGTAGTCGCTGTTGAGGTGGATTTTCCACTCGTCGTCGTCTTTCTCGACGGTCACGTCGGGAACGACCACGCGGTTGTTGTCCTCCGCGAAACGGCGACCCGGCGCGGGGTCGAGCGCGCCGATCTCCTCGATGGCTTCCTGGACGTCGTCGGTGTGGACACCGAGTTTGCGGGCGATCTCGGGGATGCGGCGACGGGTAAGCAGCGCGAAGTGTTCGCGGATGATGCGGGCGGAGAGCCCGTCGGAGCGGCCCTTGATGCCGAGCTGAATGAGGAGGCACTCGGCGAGATCGGTGGCGCCGATGCCGGCGGGCTCGAACGTCTTGAGCTGACGGGCGGCCTCTTGGACGGCATCGAGCGGGAGACCCGCTTGTAGGGCTACGTCGGATACGGACTGGGTGAGGAACCCGCGGTCGTCGAGGCTGCCGACCAAGTAGGCGAGGGCCTTGAGCACGTCTTCGGGCGTGTCGGCGAGCTCGGCCTGGCGCATGAGGTGTTCTTGGAGGGACGTCTCGCTGACGAGGGAGTCGAAAAAATGCTGGCGACGTTCGGCGTCCTCGGACGTGTAGGGTTGGGCGCCGCCGGCCTGGGACATGTAGTCCTTCCAGTCGTCGTCGAGCTTGGTGAGGATGTCGTATTCCTTGGAGAAATCCATCTCCTCGCGGTTGTCGGCGCCTTCGCCGCTCTCGTTGTTTTCGGCGGCGCCGTCGGTCTGTTCCTTGTCGAGGCTGACGCCCTCCATGGGTAACTCTTCGAGGGTGGGGTTGCTCTGTAATTCCTCTTGGATGACGGAGCGCAAATCGAGTGCGGCGACTTGCAGGATTTTAAGGGAATGGCGGAGCTGGGGCGCGAGGACCAGGGATTGGTTCTGGCGCTGGCGGAGGTCTTGGCTGAAACCCGGGCCGCTCATGAGATCGGACGCAGGCTAAGCCGGGGCGGGGAAGCCGGGGCGGGGGGCAGCGGCTCGTCCATCACGGTTTTGAGGTAGGCGCCGAGCTTCTCGTTGGTCGGACCGTAGCCGTCGCTATAGAGATAGACCTCAAGCTCGTTGAGCATTTCGAACGCGCTTTGATAGCGTTTGTCGCGGTCGCGCTGGAGGGCTTTTTGGAGGATCGCTTCGAGCTTTGGATCGATCTCCTTGCGGAGATTGGAGAAGCGCGGGATGGGCATCGTCAGGATGTTCTGACGGGAAATCATACGGTCGGCGTCGCGGAAGATGTTACGACCGAGGAGGAGTTCGGTGAGCACGATGCCGAGCGGGAACAGGTCGGCGCGGGCGTCGGTGACGGCGTAGCTGGCCTGTTCGGGGGAGAGGTATTCGTCTTTGCCGGCGATGACCTTGCCCTCCTCGTTATACATGAGGTCGAGGGCCTTCGCTATGCCGAAGTCGGTGAGCTTCACGTCGCCCTCGTAAGCGATCATGATGTTCTTCGGGCCGATGTCGCGATGAACGATGCCGAGGAGGCGGCCCTCGAGGTCGCACTTTTGGTGGGCGTAAGTGAGCCCGCGGGCGATGCGGGAAATGATGAACGCGGCGATGTCGACCGGCATCAGGCGACCGAGGGCGGCGTGGCGTTCGAGGAATTGTTCGAGGTTCACGCCCGAGACATACTCCATGACCATGAAATACTGGCCGCCGATCTGGCCGAGGTGGTAGGTCTGGACGATGTTGGTATGAATCAAGTTGGCGACCAAGCGAGCCTCGCCGATGAAGTTTTTTTGAAACTCGGAGATGGTCGAGTATTCCTCGCGGATGAGCTTGACCGCGACGACCTTGGTGAAGCCGCCTGCGCCGCGCTGGAGGGCTTCGTAAACCACGCCCATACCGCCTTCTGCGATAGTGCGGGTCATCTCGTAGTGCAGTTCGTTGAAGATGTGCTTTATAGCGGCCACGGGACCGGAGCGAAGGGGAGAGGCGGGGCGGAGGCAAGAGGGGAAATCGTCGCTAGCACGGGAAATGCTACATCCATTGACAGCACAGGGGGCAGCGCTAGTTTTCGCGCATGATTACGCTGACGCCGCGCGCCGCCGCTCAAGTTCGTGTTATGCAGACCGACCTGCCCGTAAAGGGGCAGCCGCTCCGTGTGCTGATGGAGACCGGCGGATGTTCGGGCTTCCAGTATGGAATGTCGTTTGACGATCCGAAGGCGGACGACGCGCGTTTCGAGAGCGAAGGGGTGCAGATCGTGGTGGACCCGACGAGCCTGGCGTATCTCGACGGCTCGATGGTGGACTTCGACGACGGGTTGCACGGCAAGGGATTTGAAATCAAGAATCCCAATGCGCAGAGCACGTGTGGGTGCGGGAAGTCGTTTAACTGAGGGCTCGGGCGGAGCGGTGGCCGTGGGCCGGAGAGCGAGAGGGTGGGGAGCGAGAAAGGGGCGGACGGTTAGAGCAGCGGGGCGAAGAGACGACTGAGGTCTTCGGCGATGTTGCCCAAAAGTTTGTTGCGCGGATGGAGGTCGCGCTTGGGCTCGACGCATTCGCGGAGGAGTTCGCCCGCCCAGACCCGCATGGCTCGGACGTCGGCTTCGGAATAGAGGAAGACGCCGATTTCGAAATTAACGAAGAGGCTGCGGAGGTCGAAATTGGCGGAACCAAGCAGTCCGATGCGTTCGTCCACGATGATCGCTTTTGAGTGCATCATTTTGCCGGTGTGATGGAGGACTCGGGCGCCGGCTTTGCG